>NZ_JABUMU010000050.1:0-5971 GCF_013336625.1 Myxococcus sp. CA033
AGGCCGGCGCTCGCTGTCGATTCTCACCTCGCGGGTGGCGAGGGGGCGGGCTGTCGTTCGTGCCATGGCGTTCCTCCCATTCTCAGAGGGGCAACACCCCGGGCTCAGGCCATATTTGCCAGCGTAGTTTTTTTTCGAGCACCAGCAGCGCCGCCGTCTCCGCCAGCGCCTTCTCCTTGCGGTGCAGCTCCCGCTCGAGCTCCTTCACCCGCTTCTCGGCGGCGGCCAGCCGCTTGCGCTCCTTGGCCGGCAGCGGCTCGCTCGCCGTGCCGGAGAGCGCCCCCGCGGCAGCCTGCTGCCACTCTCGCAGCTGCGCTTCATGCAGCCCCTCTCCACGCAGCAACGCCCCCAACTCCTCGCCTTTGAGCTCCTGGGCCGCCGCCAGCACGCGCACCTTCTCCTCGGGTGTCCACTTCTTCGGCCCAGCGGGCGGGGCGAACTTCTTCTCGTCGGACGGGGGCGTCATGGCCGCTACCCTATTCGCCGCGCGCAACCACTGCGACAACGTCGGTTGGGACACTCCCACCTGCCGGGCCAGCGTCGAGGCATTCACCGCGCTCGGGCCCATCATCCGCTTCACCATCTGCGCCTTGAATGCGTCTGTGTACGGCACTTCAACCGCCTGCACTCGCCCCCTTCGGGTGGTCAGCTCGGCAACTCAGCCGAGGCGACTTCTTCCCTGACACAGGGGGGACATGGCCCTTCTGACTTCAACCCCAGACACCGCTGAATGATGCCGCCAAGGAGCTTTCCTCCCTCGTTCCCCTTCCGAACCAACTACACACGATTCGGGACTTGACCGGCGCCGGGGGCGCGGCTCATCGGCTACCCGCTTCCGCCTGGGGCGCGCAGGCCGGCCCTCCGTAGGGGCCGTGCCCGCCTCGCGACGCCCCTGCGGAAGCCTGCAAAGCATGTAAGGAATGAAACCGGAGAGCAGAGAGAGCAGCCTTCCTGGAGACCTTAGAGCGGAGAATTGAGAGTCTCAGGAAATTGTGTTAACCGCTGTCCCAACGGTTAACAGCACCTGTTAACCGCTCTCGGTTCGTCTCTCCCCCGATTGGGCGAAAGAAAGCCCAATCCGCAGCCGAACGGATGGGCAATCAGGCTCTGGGCGATAGAGGGTAGAGAGTGTCCTCTGAGTTGTCGTGGGGCAAAACCCCTAATGATTCAGGGATTTAAGCGCGAGTGTCTAGCGCAATCCATCGCGCGACTCGTGTTAACCGAAACGGCCCTGCCAGGTTGCAGGGCCTTTCAATCAGCTCCCCGAATGAGACTCTGTGCGAACTCGTTCTCTGTTTTCCTCTAGAGAACTCGAACCCTCTGCGCCGCAGAGTGGTGAGTGATATTCAGGGGTTTGAGGATTGAGCCGGCGGTTGTCCTTCGATTGGGGTCCGATTGGTGCTGTGAACTTCGACAGGGCGCCGTCACTAGACGGCGTCGCTGCAGGGGTGAAGCCGGTGCGCCTGCGTGGTGACGGACCACGCTCGTGCTGCATGGGGACGCTGGGAGGTGAACCCAGTGGGCCCTGTCGGGCTCGGGCTCTACAGGCCCGCGCGCCTCCCTAGCGCTCTACATCCCCAGGAGGAGCAGGAGCCCTGAAAGCCGAGGCGACTTCTTCCCTGACACAGGGGGTCAGAAGGGGGCGCCCCGCTGCGGCCCCTGGTGCGGCCAGATGACCCGCGCGTGCGCGAGCAACGCGTCCCCAACCCTCCCTGAGTTAGGCTTCAGGGCCCACAAAAATACGAACGGCCCCAAGTCACCCAGGGGCCGTTCGTTTTGTCACTTCAGAGGCAGGTCGAGACCATCACGGCAAGACCTGCTGCGTCGTGATTTGCTGCACTGTCGAGCCCTGCAATGTCTTGTATTGAATGGTGATGCTGCGCCGTCGGGAGCCACTGCAGAACAGCGGGGCCCAATTTCATTGATTGTCTCAATCGAGTAAAAGCCGTAAGCGTGTTAAAGCCGGAAAATTAAATAGACAATTGACACGGTAAATTGCAAAGGTGCGGTTGGCACGACGCCAATGCTTTCCACACAAAGGAATTCCATGTCCAAGCTTCATCAGACCCTGTTGACCGCTTCCGTCGCGCTCCTCGGGTTGAACGGTTGTGGCGGCGCCGACCTCCCGGAAGCGGAGACGGCCAGCACCCGCCAGGGCGTGGAAGTGGCAACGGCCATTCCCCTCCCAATCCCCGCCTGCTCGCTTCTCCCTGATACGGACGGCGACGCCGTCTGCGACATCGTGGAGACGCTGCTGGGCACCAACCCCAACAACCCCGACACGGACGGGGACCGGCTCAACGACTACGCGGAGTCGTTCGGCTTCGGCGGCGGCCTGGACCTGACGGCCCTCGGCGCGAACGCGCGCAGGAAGGACATCTTCATCGAGGCGGACTACTACCCGGGGCAGCAGCCGACCCAGGCGATGCTGAACCGCGTCATCACGGCCTTCGCCAACGCGCCAGTGTCGAACCCGGATGGCTCCACGGGCATCACGCTGCACGTGGTGGTGGACCAGCAGATCACCGCGGCGGACGCGGACCTGGACCTGAGCCCCGTGTGGACGGACTTCGACGTCATCAAGGGCAAGTACTTCGCCGCGAACCGCGCGCCCTACTTCCACTACATGCTGTTCGCGAACCGGTACGACGGCGGCAACTCCAGCGGCATCTCGCGCGGCATCCCCGCGCATGACTTCGTGGTGACGCTGGGCTTCATCGGCGGCGGCACGGAGCTGCAGCGGGCCGGAACCCTGATGCACGAGCTGGGGCACAACATCGGCCTGCGGCACGGCGGCACCGACAACGCCAACTACAAGCCCAACTACCTGAGCGTCATGAACTACCAGTACCAGTTCGATGGCTTCGGCATTGGCGGCTTGAACAACGTGTTCGACTACTCGCGCGTGCAGGTGGCCGCCTTCAGCGAGCTGAGCATCAACGAGGTCGCCGCGTTCACGCCCGTCGCCCCGACGACCGAGGCGGACCTCGCGAAGATCAGCGCGCTTCGCTTCAACGGCGTCCAGGTCGTCGGCAACGCCAGCGCCAACCTGGACTTCAATAACAATGGGACCATCCAGGCTGCGTCCTACTCTCGGGACCTCGACGGCTCCGGCGCCAGCAACTTCCCCGCGTCGCAGAACGACTGGCTGGCGCTGGCGTATGACGGCGGCGGGCAGATTGGCTTCGCCACGTCGGGCCTCACCCAGGACCTGGGACGCGCGGAGCTGTTCCTCGTCGCCCCCGAGAAGATGGAGCCCTGCCTCACCGTGCCCGAGCGCGACGCCCGCTAACCCGCTTCAGATAAATCGGTGAACCATGCTCGGAGAGGGAGCGGATGACCTCTCCGAGTGCGCGGCCTTGACGGACCCTGCTGAAACGGATGGGTTCCACGGCGTCCATGCTCGGGCCGGCTGACTCCGACACGGCCCGGGGCTCATCGTTCGAGCCCTGTGAGTTGTATGTGGCTCGTAGAGTGCGCACTATATTTGGTCGCCAGTTGGAGTTGTACGAATCGTTTCTAATACGACGGGGTCACTTCCCGTGCTCTCCGAGGGCACCTCTCGCGCCGGAGACCTCTGAGAGCCCTCTCCGGCAAGCAACTCGACGCCATCGCGCACGAACTCAACGGGCGCCCGCGTCAAACGCTTGCATGGCGAACGCCTGCCGAAGTATTCGCGTTAGCTGTCGCGACGACCGTTTGAGACCGCCCTCACGTGCAGCTCCTTGCGAGGTTTCGGTCGCATTTCAAAAAATGCTTGGGATGCTGGTTTGACCGGCGCTATGGCCGAATGTCGGACCTGCATGGAGGCTCAGTCTACGGGCGATGCAGAACCTGGTGCTCGTAGCGGGTGCGTGCCACGCCGCTAAGCCCATGCAGGCAGGTGTGCGGCGGATGCAGGCTTGTCGCAAGCCCCCACACAGGGCGCAAAGCGCTCGGGCGCGAGCCCCGGGCTGGAGCCGAAAGCCTGCGCCTTCCACACGGAGACGCCATGACGGATAAGCGCAGGCGGCCCGAGAGTCGCAAGTCGCCGGAGAATTTCCCGCGAGAGGCCATGCAGTTCGGCATCCGAGGGTCATGCGTCGTTAGGGGTTCCAAATCTGGTCAAACGACTTTTGGTCTGGGTGCATTCTGTTGAAATACCTCATTGATGGATTTATCTCCATGGAGGGGGCGCCTGAGGTGGGGATTATCGTAAGCGCCAACTTGCCTGTCTTGATGCCAATTGTTCCCTTGAACGAGTAACCGCCGGTGGGGGCAGTAATCGAGGTGTCTAGTTCAAACGAGAACCCGTCATCGTCATATTTCGCGTTCCTGATTTGTCCGCTTACGGAGGGCGCGGCAACCGCTTCGAATGCTTCGTGCCCGAGGGAGTAAATGAATACTCCAAGAGCCGACTCGGCTACTCCATTGGGCAAGACTAATGTGCATGACCGCTGATAGTCGCCCTTGTAGCGCCACTTCCCTGCCCAGATGGCATGCCTTAGCATGCGCAGCGATGTTATGGAGTCCTTTTTTGATTCAAGCTTTTCCTTGAATCCATCGGTGACAAGCATGTACCGTGAGTAGTGTGGTATGAATTTGCCGGCCCGCTTGTGGGCTTGGATTTTTGCTACAACCTTGGCGCGTTGGTCATCGTCGAAGAGAGACTTGATTATTCCGTCGACAGTCTCTTCTGTTGCGGCGTGGGCTACGCCGACAAAGGCCGGCTCCGCCCAGAACGTAAAGTCGCGAATGATGCCTTGGAAGCCGTCAACGACTTGTATGGTTGTGTCTCGGGCGTCGCCGCGCACTGCGTCATATACCGCGGCAGTATAGTGGTACAGTGTTCCCAGGACTGGAATCTTATCCACCACGTTCGGAATGGCCGAGGCCAGCTTGTCTATTGAAAAAGTCATGAGGCGTTCTCCTTCATCTGTGTCTACGTTTCTTGGGGGTGGTAGGGGTGTCCGTTGTCCATGACTATCGCTGGGGTTGGAGCTCTCTTCGAACAGATTGGGTTCCCCCGGCTTGGTCGTGGCCACCTCTGGGATGCATGTGCGGTGCCGATATGGGGCGTGTGGATTCTTGCCCATGCAGCCGGCGACTGCTGGGGCATGAGGTGTTCGTTGACGCGTCATTGACGCGTCATTGACGTGTCAATTTGTGTGGGCTCTGGAAGTCGGTGTGGGCGAATTCGCCATCATAGGGCTTCTGCCGAATGTGGCGCGCGAGCAGGGAGCGAGGACCCTTGAGGTGGCACACTTCATCAGCGCCTATGCCCAGAGAGACCTGGGGCGCCCAGCCAACTTTGAGACCATCTCTAGGCTGTGTCGTTTGAGAAGGCGTCGCCGGTCGGTCCTTGGAGAAAGTCTGGACCTATTTGGGCGCAGAGTCTCCTGCTAGAGATGCGCGGGCGCGTTCGTTTCTGTATTGCTCAATGTGTCGGGGGCGAGCTGTTCACCGCCCGACGTGCTCACCACCTCTGGCCGTCTGCCACTGTCCTCCACCTCGGCGTCCACCTCGCCGCGCTCGGCGGGTGTCGTCTCGCGTGCAGCTCGTAGGGCATGGGCATGCCGAGCCTGGAGTCCCTCCAGCGAGAAGCTGGCGTGCAGTTCCTGGCGGGAGTCGGCGCCGCCTTGGACGAACTCCTTCAGGCGCACCATGGTGTTGAAGTCGGTGGGGTTGTCGACGCGCACGCGGCCCTCCGCGAGGGCCTCCTCGAAGCCGAGGAGGTAGCCGTCAATCATCTTCAGGGCGTCGTCCTTGGAGACGGCGATGGCGGTGGCGCGCAGCTCGATGAGCTTCGCATCCGCCTTGGTGGCGATGCGAGTCTTGGCCTCCTCGCGGCGGCGCAGGCAGTTGCCCCCTGTGTCAGGGAAGAAGTCGCCTCGGCTGAGATGCCGAGCTGACCACCCGAAGGGGGCGAGTGCAGGCGGTTGAAGTGCCGTACACAGACGCATTCAAGGCGCAGATGGTGAAGCGGATGGTG
>NZ_JABUMU010000051.1:0-5751 GCF_013336625.1 Myxococcus sp. CA033
CGGCCGGGCCGCAGGACGGTGAGGAGAAGAGTCCGCTCGAGCCGATGCAGGTGGACAGCGGCACGGCCAAGTTCGACCTGTCCCTGCTCTGCGGTGACTTCGGCGACGACATCGGCGGCCTGCTCGAATTCAACACCGACCTGTTCGACCGAAGCACCGCGGAGCGGATGGGCGCGCATCTGCTGCGCCTGCTGAAGTCCGCGGTGAACAACCCGGGTCAGTCGCTGTGGCGCCTGCCCCTGCTCGATGAGCAGGAGCGTCACCAGTCCCTCGTCTCCTGGAATGACACGTCACGCGAGTCTCACGCCGTCACGACGCTGCACGGCCCCTTCGAGGCCCAGGCGCTCCGCACGCCCGACGCTATCGCCCTCTCCGATGGCTCGCGCTCGCTCACCTACGCCGCCCTCGATGCACGCGCCAATCAGCTCGCCCACCACCTCGCCTCTCGCGGCGTGATTCCTGGCGGCGCCGTCGGCATCTGCCTCGACAAGTCCCTCGACATGGCCGTCGCCGTCCTCGCCACCCTCAAGGCCGGTGCGTCGTACCTCCCGCTCGACCCGAACTACCCCGCAGAGCGCCTCGCCTTCATGCTCGAGGACTCCGCGGCGCCTGTCGTCCTCTCGCACTCCGCCCTGCGCGCGGTGCTTCCTTCGTCGCGAGCACGACTCGTTCTGCTGGATGAGCAGGCCGAGTCGCTGGCGGCACTGCCCGAGCACGCGCCAGACGTCTCCGTCTCGACCGAGTCTCCGGCGTACATCATCTACACCTCCGGCAGCACCGGACGGCCCAAGGGCGTCGCGCTGCCACACCGCGCGCTGAGCCACTTGCTGACGTGGCAGTTGCGCCAGTCCGAAAAGCCGTCGGCCACGACGCTCCAGTTCGCGTCGCTCAGCTTCGACGTCTCCTGCCAGGAGCTGTTCTCCACCTGGTGGGCGGGCGGCACCCTCGTGCTTCCCACCGGAGGACTGCGCCAGGACATCCCCGCGCTGCTCGACTTCATGCAGCAGCAGCGAGTCGAGCGGCTCTTCCTGCCCTTCGTCGCGCTCCAGGCCATCGCGGATGCCGTCTCTCACGGCGCCACCCTGCCCACCGCCCTGCGCGAAGTCGTGACGGCCGGGGAGCAGCTCCAGGTCACTCCCGCGCTCATCGCGCTGTTCGAGAAGCTGCCGGGCTGCATCCTGGAGAATCAGTACGGCCCCTCCGAGACGCACGTCGTCTCCGCCCACCGGCTCCAGGGCGCACCCTCCTCCTGGCCCCGCCTTCCGTCGATCGGCGGGCCGCTGCCGCACACCCAGCTCTTCGTGCTGGATGCGTTGGGCCAGCCGACGCCCATCGGCGTGCCGGGCGAGCTCTTCATCGGCGGCGCGCACCTGGCCCTCGGCTATGCGGGCAGGCCCGAGCTGACGGCGGAGAAATTCGTTCCCCATCCCTTCAGCACCACGCCCGGCGCTCGCGTCTACCGCACGGGTGACTCGGCGCGCTGGAAGGCGGACGGCACCGTCGAGTTCCTCGGTCGCCTCGATGGACAGGTGAAGCTGCGAGGCTTCCGCGTCGAGCTGGGTGAAGTCGAGGCCGCGCTGCGCGCAATCCCCGGCATCCGCGACGCCGCCGCGACGGTCCGTGAGGACGCCCCCGGCCTCAAGCGCCTCGTCGGCTACTTCGTCCCCGTGTCCGCGTCGGAGCCCCCGAGCGCGGAGAACCTGCGGACCCTCCTGCTCCAGCACCTGCCCGAGTACATGGTGCCCACGGCCTTCGTCTCGCTGGAGACGCTCCCGCTGACGCCCAGCGGCAAGCTCGCGCGGCGCATGTTGCCCGCGCCCGACCTGGGTGCGCAGGAGCGCGAGGCCCCATTCATCGCGCCCAGGACACCCCAGGAAGAGAAGCTGGCCAAGGTGTTCTCCGGCGTCCTGCACCTGCCACGCGTGAGCGTCACGGACAACTTCTTCGCGCTCGGTGGTCACTCGCTGCTCGCCACCCAGGTCATCTCGCGCATCCGGTCCGCCTTCGCCGTCGAGCTTCCGCTGCGCGCGCTCTTCGAGGCGCCCACCGTCGCCGCGCTCGCGGCCCGCATCGAAGACGAGGGGCAGGGAGAGACGCAGGCGCTCGCGCCGCCCATCGTCCCCGTGTCGCGCGAAGGCCTGGTGCCCCTGTCCTTCGCGCAGCTCCGGCTCTGGTTCATCGATCAGTTCCAGCCCGGCGGGGCCGCGTACCACATGCCGTCCTTCGTGCGCCTGGAAGGGCCGCTCGACACGGCGGCGCTCCAGCGTTCCTTCGACGAGCTGGTGCGGCGTCACGAGGCGCTGCGCACCACCTTCTTCCAGCAGGACGACCAGCCCTACCAGCGCATCGCCCCCCACGGCGAGCTACCCCTGGTGCGCGTGGACCTGCGGAGCCTGGAGCCCTCCACCGCTCGCGAGGAAGTGAAGCGACTGCTCCTCGAGGAGCTGGCTCGTCCCTTCAACCTCTCCACGGGACCGCTCATCCGCGCGCAGCTCCTGGAGCTGTCGCCTACCGAGCACGTGCTCGCGCTCAACATGCATCACATCGTCTCCGACGGTTGGTCCATGGGCGTGCTCGTCCAGGAAGTCGCCGCGCTCTACGACGCCTTCGCCCACGGTAGGCCGTCACCGCTTTCGCCCCTCGCCATCCAGTACGCCGACTACGCCGTCTGGCAGCGCGATTGGTTCCAGGGTGCGGTGCTCGAACGGCAGCTCACCTTCTGGCGCAACCAGCTCTCCGGCGTCGTGCCACTGGAGCTGGCCACCGACAAGCCGCGTCCTCCGGTCATGACCTCGCGCGGCGGCAACGTCGGCGTGTTCCTGCCCGCCTCCACCGCCGAGAAGCTCAAGGCGCTGTGCCAGCAGGAGGGCGCCACGCCGTTCATGGCGCTGCTCGCCGCGTGGCAGTTGCTCCTCTCGCGCTACTCGGGCCAGGACGACCTCACCGTCGGTTCGCCTATCGCGGGTCGCCAGCGCTCGGAGCTCGAAGGCCTCATCGGATTCTTCGTCAACACGCTGGTCTTCCGGGCGCGCATCGACGGACAGGCTTCGTTCCAGCACCTGTTGCGACAGGTGAAGGAGACCGCGCTCGGCGCCTACGCTCATCAGGACGTGCCCTTCGAGCGACTGGTCGAGGTGCTCCAGCCGGCCCGTGACTTGAGCCGCAGTCCGCTGTTCCAGGTCCTCTTCTCCCTCCAGAACACGCCCGCCTCCGCCATCCAGAAGCAGGCGCTGACCATCAGCCCCGTGGACGTCGACGGCGTCACGTCCAAGTTCGAGCTCAACCTCAACCTCGTGGAGCTGCCGGAGGGCTACGCGGGCTCGCTCGGCTACAACTCAGACCTGTTCGAGCACGCCACCGTCGAGCGACTCGCCCTTCACTACACCACGCTCGTCGAAGCACTCGTCTCGCGGCCCCAAATCCCCGTCGCGTCCTGCTCGCTGCTCACCGAGCAGGAGCAGCGGCAGGTCCTGCTCGATTGGAACGAGACGGGCACGGACGTCGCCACCGAACCCTTCGTCCATCGACTCGTCGAGCAGCAGGCCCGCCTCACGCCCGAGGCCCTCGCCGTCCTCTCCGATGACGAAGCGCTCTCCTTCACGCAGCTCAACCAGCGCGCCGACCAGCTCGCCCGGGTGCTGTGCTCGCGAGGGGTGCGCCCTGGCGACTTCGTTGCGCTGCTCACGCATCGCACGCCCCAGCTCCCCGTCGCCCTGCTCGCCATCCTCAAGGCGGGTGCCGCCTACCTCCCGCTGTCTCCCGACTACCCGCGTGAGCGCCTCGCGTTCATGCTGCGCGACAGCGGGGCTCGCCTCGTGCTGTCCCAGGAGGCGCTCGTCTCGCTCCTGCCCGACGGACTCGACATCCTCTGCCTCGACTCCGCCTCGCACGCGGAGGAGCTCGCGCGCACACCGTCTGAGCCTCTCCTGTCGAAGCCGGAGCCCGACGCTCCCGCATACGTCATCTACACCTCGGGCTCCACGGGACAGCCCAAGGGCGTGCTCATTCCCCACCGCGCGCTCGCCAATCACATGGCCTGGTTCCTCCAGGTCTTCCCGCTCACCGCGCGGGACAGGGTGCTGCTCAAGACGCCGCTCGCCTTCGACGCGTCCGTCTGGGAGTGCTGGGCTCCGCTCCTCGCGGGTGCGCCGCTCGTGCTCGCGCCCACTGACGCCCACCGCGATGCGGCGCTGCTGCTCGACTGCGTCGTCCGGCAGGGCATCACCGTCCTCCAACTCGTCCCGTCCCTGCTGCGCTTCGTCCTCGACGAGCCCTCACTGGCTCGCGCCACGTCCCTGAGGTGGCTGTTCTGCGGAGGTGAGGCGCTCTCCGCCTCGCTCGCGTCCCTCGCCCGCGAGCGGCTCCCTCAGGCGCGGCTCGTCAATCTCTACGGCCCCACCGAAGTCACCATCGATTCGACCTACACCGTCGTCGATGCCGTCACGTCGGGCGTCTCCATTCCCATCGGTCGTCCCGTCGCCAACACACGCGCCTATGTGCTCGACGACACCCTGCGGCCCGTCCCGCCGGGTGTCCCAGGGGAGCTGTACCTGGGCGGTGCGCAGGTGGCCCTGGGCTACCTCGGCAGGCCCGCGCTCACCGCGGAGCGCTTCATCCCGGACCCTTTCGCCGCCACGCCTGGAGCGCGCCTGTACCGCACCGGTGACAAGGTCCGGTGGCTCGCGGAAGGGCGACTGGAGTACCTGGGCCGCACCGACTTCCAGGTGAAGCTGCGCGGTCTGCGCATCGAGCTGGGCGAGATTGAAGCCGCCCTCCGCGCGCAACCGGGCGTGCGTGACAGCATCGTCCTCGTGCGCGAGGACGTCCCTGGCCAGCACCGCCTCGTCGCCTATCTCGTCTCCGCGCCGCTCGATACGGACACGCTGCTCGCCGCACTGCGCGAGCGGCTGCCCGAGTACATGCTGCCCACGGTCTTCATGCGCCTGGACGCGCTGCCGCTGACGCCCAACGGCAAGGTCGACCGGCAGGCCCTACCCGTCCCCGAGCAGGGCACGGAGGACAGCCTCTTCGTCGCGCCTCGCAGTGCCATCGAGGAGACGCTGTCGGCCATCTGGGCCGAAGTGCTTCAGCTCGACAAGGTCAGCGTCACCGCCAACTTCTTCGCGCTCGGCGGCCACTCCCTGCTCGCCACGCAGGTCGTCTCACGCGTGCGCAGGACGCTCGACGTGGAGCTGCCTCTCCGCGCGCTGTTCGAGACCCCCACCATCGCCGCGCTCGCCACCCGCCTTGGCGAGGATGGAGGAACGTCCCCGCGCGCCCGCGCGCCCGCCATCGTTCCCGTGCCGCGCACGGGCGACCTCCCGTTGTCCTTCGCACAGCAGCGCCTGTGGCTCATCGACCAGCTCGAGCCCGGAAGCTCCACCTACAACATTCCCCTCGCCCTGCTCCTGCAAGGGCCGCTCGAGGTGGACGCGCTCCAGGGCGCCTTCACGTCGCTCGTCGAGCGCCACGAATCCCTGCGCACCACATTCGTGACGCGCGACGGAGAGCCGCGTCAGCACATCCACGCCCCCAAGCCCATGCTTGTCACGGTGAGGGAGCTGGAGTCCCTCCCGGAAGATACGAAGCTCGTCGAGGCCCGGCGACTGGTGAGCGAGGAGGCCTCACGGCCCTTCGACCTGGAGCACGGCCCCATCTTCCGCGTGCTCCTGCTGCGACTGGACGCACAGCGCCATGTCCTCGTCGGGACGGTCCATCACATCGCCTCCGACGGCTGGTCCACGGGAATCC
>NZ_JABUMU010000052.1:0-4357 GCF_013336625.1 Myxococcus sp. CA033
ATCGTCCACGGCGGGAACTCCTCGGCTCCCCTGCCAGGGGGAGACCGTCTCGGTTGGTTTCACCGAGGAGCTTCCCTCTTTCACGCTCATCCCTGCTCGCCGACTACACACTTATAGGGACACGACCTCGCACGGCCCCAGCCTGTCCGGCAGATGGGGGCATTCCCACTCGCGAGGCCTGGCTCTCACGCTTCTGCCGCGCTATCGGCCGTCCATCATCTTGTCGGACGTGAATGCCAGCATCCAGCGCGATAGCCTCCTGTTGAGGAAGTGCGGGGTATTGAATGCGAAGTGGCCTCTGGTTGCTGTGCGTCGCCATCCTTGTCGCGGGCTGCTCTGGGGTTGAACGCTCCACCCGTAGGGGCGCCCTTCAGCAGCGCTCCACAATGTACGAGGCGAGGGGGCAGCCGGGAGTCATTGGGAAGGCGCATCTTCCCCGAGAGCAGCGGAACGATGCATTCGAGGAGTTGCTTCAGGTCTCGGGGTTGGAGGACCGCGACGCGCAACCCGTGTCTGGTAACTCGCTCACGCCTACGCACGCGGCGCGGCTGCTGGAGGTGTTGCTGGGGAAGGATGTGACGCTGGGTCAGTTCCCTGCGCGTGTCGCGGTGGGCTTCATGCTGCGCGAGGTGATGGGCTCGGGAGCGGTGTCACGCACCGAGTTGGTGCAGCGGGTGGAGCGCTTCAATCATCTGGCGGTGCTCCGGCCCGATGGATGCCTCGCGTGGGTGCGCAGTGGCCGGACGCAGCAGCGAGTGGCCCCCGTGGAGTGGCGGAACGGTGTTTTCCGTGCGCACGACTTCGAGCTGGGGCGTTTCTACGATGGGCGCACGGGTGTCTTCCGCTCGCTGGACGATGAACTGCGTGAGTTGGATGGATTCCCGCTGGCGGACGTCCACGACGATGCCGACGTCATCAGCCGCTCTCTTGATGGTGCCGAAGAGGCTTTTGTTGGACTGGCCCTTGCGGTGGGGAAGTTCTTCTCGACGTCGCCAGGCGAAAACCTCGAGGCACTTCGTCAGATGCCCGCCGCCGTGGCGGCATTGCTGGAGTCGTCACCCGAATACCTGGAGCGCTTCCGGTACATGACGCGGGGTGAACAGATTCAGGCCGTCTCCAAGCTGGCAACGAACCTCATTGCCACGTGGGGCACGGTGTCATCCGCGACGCGCACGTTGGAAGGTGCATCGCTCGCAGCGGTGGAGATGCCAACGCTCTCGCTGTCCGCACAAGGAGTCGTTGCCATGAGAATCGTGGCGGTTCCGGTGGGGCGTGCGGCGGCGGTGCTGAGTGGTGGGCCTGGAGCAGCCATCATCCTTCAGCGGGCCAGCACGGCCGCGAAGGGCGGCTCACCGTCGAATGGGCCCGGCAAGTGGGGGCCGGCCAAAGAGTCCATGTCACCCCACGCCCGGCGTTACCAGGAACAGATTACGGGGCATTCCGCCGACGAGGCATACTGGGTCGGTGGTGTAGGCAGGGACAGTGGCGGCGTGAAGTTCGATGGTTTCGAGAAGGGTGTCCTGCTGGAGGCGAAGGGGCAGGGCTATGCCCGGTTCTTCGAGGGCCTGGACCCGAAAGAGTGGTTCCGTCACTCGGGAGCCAAGGGCCTTGTCGATCAAGCCAGAAGGCAGAGTGAGAAGGTCCGTGGCCTTGGCTTTTCGATACGATGGCACGTCGCTGAGCAGCAGGCGGCGGACGCCATCGAGAAGCTATTGATGCGCAACAGAATCAAGGGCATTGAAGTGGTCTGCACACCGGCGCTTTGAGGAATGCACAGCGTGACCGCGACGCCTGAGCCCACGACCTACCCGGAGACCTACTACGCGGGCGCCTACTGGGGCCCTCGCAAGGAGACCCCCGAGGAATGCGCTCTGCGCACAGCAGACTTCCTCAACCTCCTCGCGTCATGTGATCCGATCCTGGCTCATTGGTACAAGCCCGCGCGTTCTCGCAAGGATGCCCGCAAACATCCGCTCATGCCTCCCGACCTGCCCACGCTCACCGAGATGTTCCGGCGGGGCGTGAACCGTGAGCGTGGAGGTCCCGCCATCGAGCGATTGGGCTATAGCTTCTGGTTCGGCAACGGCGAGGCGGGGGCGGACAGCGCGGATCTGCGCATCACCTGCGGTGACTACAGTGGCGCCAATCCGAACTCGTGCGTGATGCCCTTGCCGAAAGAAGGGCCAGGCATGGAGCGGATACTGACGGCACCCGTACTGGCGAACGTGGTGCGCAGCATGGTTCGGCCCTGGGATCCCGATTGGGCGTTTGCCACCTCGGACTCCTACGAGGACACAGCTCGGGAGCCCGACTTCGCGCCCTTCTCCCTTGGGTGGATTACCTACGTCTCGAACCGCTTGGGCCGAGTGCCGCCGCTCCCCGCTCCCGTGCGTGTCGAGTCCGTGGAAGACAAGGGCACCCTCATCCTCCTCACTCCCGAACGCTTCACTGCCCGCAATCCGGAGCAAATGGCGCTGGCGGAGCGCGTGCGAGAGCTGCTGGACCGAGCGGAGCTGTTTGTCGGCGCTCCTCCAAGCTCCTGAGCACGGGGCCGATGCCGCCCACTAGCCGACGTACTCTCGGACCCCGAGGCAGGCATGCCGCGAGGCGCACGAAGGAGCTGATGACGTCCGAGCGGCAGGCGGCCCGTTCCTCTGGACAGGACCGCGCCCGCATCATCCGTTAGTGCCTTCCGAGCCCCGGGGCCTGTCGCGTGTGCAACTTCCCCTGGGAAGTCGTCGAGGGGTCGTGATGCTGGAGCTGGCCGGCTATCAGGACGTGCGGAGGATCTACCGGGGCCACCGTTATGAGGTGTTCCTCCTGAACGAGGCTGCGGGACTTTCGCTGAATCGGCGAAGAGAGGAGAAACAACGTCGGCGAGCCCTCGGCGACGTTGATGACCGGGGGCTGCCCGGAGGTCGAACTGGCGACAGTAACGGAGCGCTCGCGGAGGACGCGAGGGGCGGCTGGCGTGTCAGCGTGCGCCGCAGTTCCCCATGCGAGCACGAACCCCACGGCCAAACTGAAGGGTTGGCGCAAGGACGGGTGACCTCCCTCATGGGCGCGCTAGCATCGCCAGTACCCGCGCAGGGGTGCTCTGTTCGCGCGACCGGCCAGTCCCAACGGGACACAGTGATGGGGCCGAGCGCTTTGGGGCGCGCTTCACGGCAGCGGCGTTGAACGGGCCCGTCCGCTCTCAGTCCTTGTAGCGGCGATTCAGGTCCGACCTCGTCGCGGTCATCCTGCTCGTCTTCCTCGTGAACGCGCGGAGTTGACGGACCCAGCGAAGCACACTTTCTGAAGATGCTGGGCGCTGAAGAATGAGCCGTGCGCGAGGCTCCGAATGAGTTGACGCCTGAAATACGAGCGGACACACTCTCCAAACCAACAAGCACGCCCTGGGATAAAGGAGCATTCGATGGGTCTCGCAGAGCGACGCCGTATCGCTACGATCAAGGAGTCGCACACCCCCCGTTTCCAATCAGAGCTGAACAGCTCCATTGGATTCTCGATGCCTTTTGAAATCGACATCGCGAGCTTCCCCGAAGACAAGACCATTCTCGACTGCTACGACTCCTACTATGAGTCATACGGTCCGGGGCTCGTCGCACAGGCGATGAAGAGTATTTGTAGCGATGATCTCGGTCGTGAGGCAGTCAAAGCGAAGTTCAACAAGATCATCTTCCAGAATGTCGCCACGAACCCAGACAACCCAGGCGACAAGAGTGTGGAACTCAAGGACAACACTCTCTTCGTGCGTGAGAGTTTCTACGGCTACTCGGACAAGCTTTTCGGCGAGGACGAGCTTCGGACCACCATCGAGTCACTCCTTTAGCCGTCTCGAGTTACACCGGTTCCGCATCGCTAGCCGGTGACTGGTAGCCGAGGGCTGAGTGCCGCCGCCGCAGGTTGTACCAGCCCTCGATGTACTGAAAGACGGCCATCCTGGCCTCGGCTCGCTTCAAGGCGGCCCGTCGCTTCCAGGCGGAGTCGCCGGCCTCGGTGACTCCCAGCACCCGGCAGATCGTCGCCACTGCATGCTCGGCCTGGTTCTCGCTCACGAATCGGAACGCTTCTTGGGCGTGCCGACGCCTTCCTGAGCGAACCAGGTCGCGGCCTGAGAGGACGTCGCGCTCCTCACGCCGAAACTGAAGCAACTCCACTGCTGGACCGAGCGGGCTGTTCGTTGGAGCCGCTCCTCGCCCCTGAGCACGGGGCGGTGGGCGCTCACTAGTACCTCGGCACAGAGGTTCTGACCGATTGGTTTTGAGCGACTCAGCGTAGGACGGGCAGAAGTTCCGGGGCCAGCAGCAGTTCAATGCTGCGGGCCTGTCCGGCGCTGCGCCGGATGAGCCCC
>NZ_JABUMU010000053.1:0-3079 GCF_013336625.1 Myxococcus sp. CA033
CACCATCCGCTTCACCATCTGCGCCTTGAATGCGTCTGTGTACGGCACTTCAACCGCCTGCACTCGCCCCCTTCGGGTGGTCAGCTCGGCATCTCAGCCGAGGCGACTTCTTCCCTGACACAGGGGGGTCGCTCGTTCTTCTCTCTGACCTGATCGCGTGCTTTCTCGAAGCGAGTCTTGGCGCCATGTACTTCCTTGAGCGGGGCATCGGCGCCAGGGAGGCGCCCCACATGGCGGACGCTGAGTCGGCTGGCGATGTCCTGCCATTGGGTATTGTCCGTTGCGTGGTCTCGAACGTCCTGGTCGGTGAGGTACCCTTTCGCGCGTGCTGTGCTAAGGGCATCAGTAATAGCCTTGCGTTCCGACTCCATGAATTCGCGAGAATAGTTGCCGTTTTCATCTTTCGCGAACGGAGAAAAGCCATCGTGCGCGCGGGCTAAGTTGTCGAGCAAGCCACCTTTTTCGCGGGCGCGATTGACGAGTTGAGCTACGTAGTCAGGCTCACTCTTGTGAGCCTCGACGGTCTTTGCGAAGGACTTCGCGGCTCCAGCGGGGTTGAGTCCTTTGAGTTTCTCATAGTGCTCGTTGGCTTTTTGAACAGATGCGGGATTCAGCTTCGCCGGCAGAACCGCATTCGCGTCGAGGGCGGGAGGGTTGGCCTTCTTTGTCCCGGCCTCGAAATCACTCTGACCTTGATGGGTGCGCACGTTTGGGTTGTCCCGCGCAGGGGAGTTCTTTCTCTCCTGTGTACGTGCCTTGTTCTCATTGGAGGAAGTCGAAGGGAGCGCAATGTTATGACGTCGCTGACTGCCATCAATCTTTCCCATGGGGCTCTTTCTGTTGGGGTGTGTGTGCGAAAGTTCACCCGCGGTTTGCTGTTATGTGTCGAGGCTGTTCGGTGGCTGCAATGAAGTCGTTGTGCGTAGCTTTGGAGGGGACGATTCGGTCGGAGTGCGTACGTTGGGCGGAGGGAGGGGTTGGCTTTCTTGTTGTCCGTGGGTGACGGGGCGGCAGATGCGATGGTTGAATGGCTGCTGAGGGCAAGATCTCAACATGCGGTCATCCGCTCGGGCCCCACAACGCACGATGACGCACTCCCATGGCTGTCCTGACACCCTCCACTTCGATCCGTACCTGCATGAGGCTCAAATATTGGGCACATGCAGAAATACGCACCACATCCGTAAAAGTTGGAGTGGTCGTACTTTGGTCTGTGTACGAGTTCGCCACCTGTCGTTTGTGTTCGAGGCAGTGGCGTCATACAATGCCGTGACGTCGTGACCGACTGGTCTACGTGTTGGGAGCGTGCAGAGATGTTCGTGGGGCGCTCACCGCCGTCCCCCCATGCCCGGCATGGAGCGCTTCCCCTTCGTGCCGGACTCGCCGCGGTCGGTGACGGGCTTTTAGGGGCACCCCTTTGAGCATCTTGCTTGACGTAGTCGACGGTGCCAGCAGCGAGGACTCGTGACGTCGCGACCTGCCGGCGCACCTCGCTGCCTGGCGCGCAGCCTTTCTTCCTTGGCTTCGGTCCACGAGGATGTTTGAGCAGCATCCCCGGGTCGACGTGCCTTGCCATGCCCACCAGCGTCCGGGCCAGCCGCTTCGGGGTCTGGCTTTCGCAGGGCACCCAAACCTCCTCGGGGAGAGCAGTCTTCATTCCGCCGTAGTACTCACGCATTTCGGCCGCGATGCAGAAAGGGGAGATGGGTTTCTCCTCGCACACTTGATGCGCGGTCGCACCGTCGCCTGCAAAAGGGCCGATACGTCGTAGGCCACCAGCGCGACGCAGAATCCCAGCAGGGCACCCCGGTGGGAGCCAAGGCTTCGTACCTCGCCCTCAAGGACAGGCTCCAGGCGGCCAAAGAGGCTTTCAATCCGCCAGCGCGTGCGGTACAGCCGGGCGAGGGTGGTCACTCCCTTGCGGTCCGCCGGGACGTTCGTCAGCAGCCGGATGACCGCTTCGCCGTCCTCGGTCGGCGTGTCGCGTTCAATCTCGATGCGCCGCAATCACAGCACGCCACTGGCTCCGTCTGGGATGGACACCGACTGCTCGAAGACCGTGCCCGTCTCGATTCGCTCCACCTTCCGGCGCGGGCGCTCCTCGGTCGGTGCGGGATTGCGTGCATGCTCGCGCACCAGCAGGAAGGCGTCGCGTGCGGCGAAGGCCTGGAAAATTGAGCGCGTGCTGAAGCCCCGGTCTGCCGCCCAGAGGTGACTTGGCTCGACTTGCGGCAGCAGATGCTTCAGCAGCGAGCGCTCATAGTCATGCGCGTCCTCCCAGGGCAGCACGTCTCGGCCACCGGGTCCAGGTCCGGGTCATAAAGTACGGGGGACTGACCCGGCATCGCGGCGCCCCGGAAGCCACGCAACGCAGAAAGGCGCTTGTCACTCGCCGGCAAGTCGTTGCCGTCCACGATGCGGACGGCCATCCCTTCGCGAACCGCGTCCCCCGGGCCAATCGCGCGGCGCACCGCAGCAAGCCGAGCGTACGCACCGCGCACCAGCGCCCGGAGGACCGCTGGCTCGGTCCGGTTCACTTTCTTGTAGAGCGCCTGCACCGAGACGGGCAGGCGATACCGTTGGGCCGCCGCATGCAGCGAGGGGTGCAGGCCCAGCACCACCAGACTCATGCGGTCGACGACGTCAGAGAACAGCAACTCGCGCTCGTACTGCCTGCCCCGGTGCTCATGAAACGCCGCATCGACCCATGCCGCGTCACAGGCACGCTCCAGCAGGCCCCGTTCGTCTCGGCCCCTCTTCTAACCTCTCCCCGGCCGTGCAGGAGATGAGGCGCATCGGCTGAACTCTCTCATGCGACAACTACCTTGACGCTCACCGGGCGAGGTAGCAGGTCGCCGTCTTGTCGTAGTGGGTGGCGATGGCGCGAAAGCGCTTGAGATCGTGGACGCAGCACTCAATCCGATAGAGGAGCTGATAGAGGGCGGGGTCCAACTGCGTGTACCGGGTCATGGTGAGCACCGATTCCGGACCATGGTGAGCACCGATTCCGGACCGAGGTGAGCACCCGTTCCGGGCATGGTGAGCACCCGTTCCGGGCATGGTGAGCACAGGCAGGGGC
>NZ_JABUMU010000054.1:0-2956 GCF_013336625.1 Myxococcus sp. CA033
CGAAGGGTCGGAAGCAGGCCAAGGGATGAACCACCCAGCGTCGCTGACGCTCCGACCGCTCGCCACCAGCCGGAATCGCTGCTCGGCTTGAGCCGGAACGAGTGCTCACCATGACCGGAATACGCAGTCCAACGGCAGCCGCCGCTTCCGGCACAGGTTGGAATGGATGACCGGCTTCATCCCAAGCTTCCGGACACCGGGGCGGATGCGGTCGGCGTCATAGCCCGTGTCCACGATGAAGGCACCGCCCTCGGCATGCACGAGAAGCTCCTGAGCCATCGTGGACTCGTGCTGCTGCCCCTGCGTCAGCGCGAGGTGGAGCGGCTTACCGCTCGTCGTTGTGACGGCGTGAACGTTTGTTGAGAAACCTCCTCGAGAACGCCCCAAAGCATTGCTTCGGAGCCCCCTTTTCCGCCCGAGGCATCCTGGTGCGCATAGGAGGGAAGGGGGCGCTGTTGAGGGGGAGGGAGGGTGCAGACGGGCCGAGGAGGGCCGCAGACGGGGCCGCCCGAGAGATGCTCCCGGCCGATGGACAGGCCGCTTGAGCCTCCTTGGGGCACACGCCTGCCCAGGCCGCGCTCCCAGCACCTCGTCGCCCATGCACTGCAGCACCGCGCCGCCATGCTGCCCGAGGTGCTGCGCGCAGTCCTTCTGGAAGCCGTCCTGCAATTCCCCGAGCGCCTCGTCATCAAGTGACTCCTCGGGGCGCGCCATGAGGAAGCTGACGAAGGTGACCTGGGCGCGCCGGGGCGGCGGTGGGGCCTCCCGCCGTCGTTCGAATGTCCGCAGCGCCTCCAAAAGGTCCTGGGCGGATTGGAAGCGGCGCGCAGGCTCCCGGGCCATGGCCTTGCGCAAGAAGGACATCCACTTCGGGAGAGAGCTCCGGGCGGTGGTGGCTGACCGAGGGCAGCGGTGTGGAGGAAAGCGCCCATGCGCGCAGCTCCTCCATCGAGTCATGGGGACAGGGGTGCTGCCAGGTCAGCAGCAGGTAGAACAAGAACCCGGCGGCTCACGGGTCGGTTCTCTCGTCGTGCGGTGCATCCAGCCACTGCTCCGGGGCCATGTAGGCAGGCGAGCCCGCGTGGTAGAGCCACTGGAAGGCGGTCTTGCGCGAGGGCGAAGTCGAGCAGCCTGGCGCGCCCCCGGCAGGATGAAGACATTGCTCGGCTTGAGGTCCCGGTGGATGACCTGTTGTGCATGGGCATGTGCCAGCCCGGCGAGCACGTCGCGGAAGGTGGCCACGGCCTCGTCCCACTCCAGGGCGCCCTCGTGCAGGCGCGTGGAGAGGGGTTTTCCCTCCAGGCACTCCATCACAAGGAAGGGGACGACGGAGGAGGGGCCGCGCCGCCATTCCGAGACATCGAAGACACGGATGATGTTCTCGTGGTCGAGCCGGGCGATGGCCCGCGCCTCCACTTTGAGCCGCGAGGTGAGCGCCAGCCCCGAGAGCTCCGCGAGCGGCTGCATGAACTTGAGAGCGACGTGGCGATGCAGAACCGAGTCCCGGGCGCGGAAGACCTGCCCCATGCCTCCCTGTCCAGCCGCTCCGTTTCTCCTCGGAACTTCGCCCCTGCTTGGAGGGTCGAAGCTGGATATAGCCGGGCACTTGCGGACGCCTGCCCGGCGGGAGGGAGCACGTGATGCGAAGACGCGCGTGGATGGGAGTGGGGGCCGCCGTGCTGGCGGCGAGCCTCGGCCTGGCGTGGAGGTGGGGCCAGCCGCCCGCCACCGCCCCAGCGCCCGCGGTCCACCGCCCTGCCGCGGAAACGGAGGTGGAGCGCCTGAGGGCGCACGTGCGCATGCTGTCGGAGACGTTCCACCCGAGGGACTCGCGGCACCCGGAGAACCTGGAGCGCGCGGCGGACTACATCGCCGGCCACCTGGCGCGGGCGGGAGGGCACGTGGAGTCGCAGCACTTCCGGGTGGACGGCCGGGACTACCGCAACGTCATCGCGCGCTTCGGGCCGGAGGACGGTGAGCGCATCGTGGTCGGCGCGCACTACGACTCGGCGCGAGGCACGCCCGGAGCGGACGACAACGCCAGCGGGGTGGCGGGGCTGCTGGAGCTGGCGGCGCGGCTGGGCCGCCAGCCGCCGCTCCTGCGGGTGGACCTGGTGGCCTACACGCTGGAGGAGCCGCCGCACTTCCGCACGGGGAACATGGGCAGCGCGGTGCATGCGCGCTCGTTGAAGGAGGCGGGGGTGCGGGTGCGCGCCATGGTGGCGCTGGAGATGCTGGGCCACTTCACCGACGTGCCGGGCAGCCAGGAGTATCCACTGGCGGCGCTGAAGCTGAAGTACCCGGACACGGGCCACTTCATCGGCGTGGTGGGCACGCCGGGGGACGGCGGGCTTACGGACACCGTGGCGGAGGCGATGCGGGGGGCGAGCCCCTTGCCGGTGGAGTCGCTGAGCGCGCCCCGGGCGCTGGAGGGGGTGGACTTCTCGGACCACGGCAGCTTCTGGGCGCAGGGCTACCGGGCCGTCATGGTGACGGACACGGCGTTCTTCCGGAACCCGCGCTACCACGAGGCGGGGGACACGTGGGACACGCTCGACTACGCGCGCATGGCCCAGGCTGTCCAAGGGGTGTATGCCGCTGTGAGGACGTTGGCCGGAAGCCCCTCCCCCGCGCAGTGAAGTCGAACGTCCTCCTGAGCAACTCGGCGTCAGTCCACTCGCGGTGCCTGGGCGTGGCCCGGTTCCGTGGCTCTCCCGCACTTCGTGTGGACCGTAGGTTCAGACGGTGAGCAGCACTCGACGACGCAATAGGTCGAAGTTGGCGCGGCCATACATCTGACGCTTGAGGAGCTTGAGCTTCGTGATTTGACCCTCGGCCTGGGCGTTGCTCCAGGGAGAGGTCAGGGCAGCCCGGACGGCATCGCCATCCTTTTCGAGGCCCTCCGCAAAGGTTTCCACCGCGCGTACTCCGCACGCACGAGCCTCGCTCAACCACG
>NZ_JABUMU010000055.1:0-2709 GCF_013336625.1 Myxococcus sp. CA033
ACCAGCCATCCGAGACGATGTGGTGGACGGTGACGAGCAGGATGTGGCGCTGCTCGGAGAGGCGAAGCACGGAAGCACGGAGCAGCGGGGCCTGGGAGAGCTCGAACGGCTTCTGCGCTTCGAGTTGGGCCAGTCGCCGCGCTTCTGTCTCACGCGAGGCTTCGGGCACGGCCTCCAGGTCCGTTACCGGGACGGACAGCTCCACCCGAGGATGGATGTGCTGGACGGCCTCTCCATCCTCCTGGACGTGGAACGAGGTGCGCAGCGCTTCATGGCGCTGCACCAACTCCTGAATCGCCCGCTCCAGCGCGGCGAGGTTCAGTCCCCCATGGAGCTGGATGGCCGAGGGGATGTTGTAGAACGGACTGCCCGGCTGGAGCCTGTCGAGGAACCACAGGCGCTGCTGCGCGAAGGACAGCGGCAGCGGCCCGGTACGAGGCACCGCCACGAGCGGAGGCAGCTGGAGCGACAGGTCCCCGTGACCCACGGTATCGACGCGAGCCGCGAGCGCCGCGACGGTCGGCGCTTCGAAGAGAGCGCGAAGGGGAAGCTCGACGTCGAAGGCCTTGCGGACACGAGAGACGACCTGAGTGGCGAGGAGGGAGTGGCCACCGAGGGCGAAGAAGTCGTCGGAGACGCTGACGGAGTCGAGGTGGAGGACCTCTGCCCAGATGGCGGCGAGGCGAGTCTCGGTGGGGTTGCGAGGCGCGAGGAAGGAGTCGGTGGGGCTGGAGTCGGGAGCCGGGAGCGCCTTCCTGTCGAGCTTGCCGTGGGTGTTGATGGGCAGAGCGTCGAGGGCGACGAAGGCCGAGGGCACCATGTACTCGGGGAGGCTGAGCAGCAGCTCCGCGCGCAGTGAGGAGGTGTCGACGGAAGCCGGGGTGACGTAGGCGACGAGGCGCTTGAGGCCGGGGACGTCCTCGCGGACGAGGGCAGCGGCGTGGTGGACGGAAGCCAGCGCTTCGAGAGCGGCCTCGACTTCGCCCAACTCGATGCGGAAGCCGCGCAGCTTCACCTGGAAGTCGATGCGGCCGAGGTACTCGAGGTGGCCATGGGCAAGCCACCGAGCCTTGTCACCGGTGCGGTAGAGGCGCGCGCCCGGCACCGAGGAGAAGGGGTTGGGGACGAAGCGCTCGGCGGTGAGGTCGGGACGGAGGTGGTAGCCGCGAGCGAGGCCGTCGCCGCCGATGAAGAGCTCACCAGGGACGCCGATGGGAGCGGGCTGGAGAGAGGCGTCGAGGATGAAGGTGGCGACGTTGGAGAGCGGCCCACCGAGGGCGGGGCGAGCGGAAGCGCGGATGGAGAGCGCGGTGGTGTCGACGGTGGCCTCAGTGGGCCCGTAGACGTTGAAGGCACTCAGGGAAGGCGAAGAGGAAAGCGTCGCCCAGAGAGCGTCGTCGATGGCCTCACCGCCAATGAGGAGACGCAAGGGGCGCTGAGAAGAAGCAAGACCCTCGTCGAGGAGGAGGCGGAGGTGAGAAGGGGCGCAGTCGAAGACGTCGAGCTGGTGCTTCTGAATCCAGGAGAGAAGCAGCGGGACGTCTTCGCGAGCGGCCTGAGGGACGAAGCAGAGGCAGTGGCCCTGGGCGAGGAAGACGAGCTGCTTGACGGAGGCGTCGAAGGAGAGGGGCGCGTTGAGGGAGATGCGGAGCGGGCGCTGGACGTCGGAGTAGACGGCAGAGGAGAGGGCGGAGAGGAGATTCACCACGGAGGAGTGGTGGACCATGACGCCCTTGGGACGTCCGGTGGAGCCGGAGGTGTAGATGACGTAGGCGAGGTGAGAAGGAAGAGTGACGCGAGGAGGGTTGGAGTCCGGGAGCGCGGCGAGAGAAGCGCGCAGTGCGGCGTCATCGAGGCAGAGGGCCGAGCAGGAGGCCGAGTCGAGACGAGGCAGGAGGTGGGACTGGGTGAGGACGAAGGGAGCGCCGGAGTCCTCGAGCATGAAAGCCAGGCGCTCGCGAGGGTAGGCGGAGTCGAGAGGGACGTAGGCGGCGCCGGCCTTGAGGATGGCGAGGAGGGCGACGAGGGAGTCGACGGAGCGCTCCAGGCAGAGGGCGACGCGGACTTCGGGCCCGACACCACGGGCGCGCAGCAGGTGGGCGAGCTGGTTGGAGCGGTGGTTGAGCTGAGAGAAGGAGAGAGAGGCGGAGTCGTCGAGGACGGCGAGGGCGTCGGGCGTGAGAGCGGCCTGGGCCTCGAAGCGCTCGTGGAAGGCGCCAGTCCAGGGCAACTCACGGCGGGTGTCGTTCCACTCGACGAGCACCTGACGGCGCTCCTCGGTCGGCAACATCGGCAGCTCGCTCAGCCGCAACTCCGGTGTGGTGACGACGGCATCGAGGAGGGTGCCGAAGTGCGCGACCATTCGGGCGATGGTGGACTCATCGAACAAGTCCGTCCGGTAGCCCAGCGCGCCTTCCAGTCCCTCGCCCAGTGTCAGGGTGAGGTCGAACTTCGCGCTCTGCGCTCCCGAGTCGAAAGCCTCCAGGCGCAGCGGTGACGTCTCCGCCGTGCTCCCAGGCACTTCCATGCTCGTCGTCGGTGCGTTCTGCAGGACGAGCATGACCTGGAACAGCGGCGAGTGACTGAGGGTGCGGTGAGGGTTGAGTTCCTCGACGAGCTTCTCGAAGGGGACGTCCTGATGCTCGTAGGCGCCGAGCGTGGTGCGTTTCACCTGCGCGAGCAGCTCGCGGAAGCGGAGTCCCGGATGGA
>NZ_JABUMU010000056.1:0-2709 GCF_013336625.1 Myxococcus sp. CA033
ACCAGCCATCCGAGACGATGTGGTGGACGGTGACGAGCAGGATGTGGCGCTGCTCGGAGAGGCGAAGCACGGAAGCACGGAGCAGCGGGGCCTGGGAGAGCTCGAACGGCTTCTGCGCTTCGAGTTGAGCCAGTCGCCGCGCTTCTGTCTCACGCGAGGCTTCGGGCACGGCCTCCAGGTCCGTTACCGGGACGGACAGCTCCACACGAGGAAGGATGTGCTGAACGGCCTCTCCATCCTCCTGGACGTGGAACGAGGTGCGCAGCGCTTCATGGCGCTGCACGAGTTCCTGAATCGCCCGCTCCAGCGCGGCGAGGTTCAGTCCCCCATGGAGCTGGATGGCCGAGGGGATGTTGTAGAAAGGGCTGCCCGGCTGGAGCCTGTCGAGGAACCACAGGCGCTGCTGCGCGAAGGACAGCGGCAGCGGCCCGGTACGAGGCACCGCCACGAGCGGAGGCAGCTGGAGCGACAGGTCCCCGTGACCCACGGCATCGACGCGAGCCGCGAGCGCCGCGACGGTCGGCGCTTCGAAGAGAGCGCGAAGGGGAAGCTCGACGTCGAAGGCCTTGCGGACACGAGAGACGACCTGAGTGGCGAGGAGGGAGTGGCCGCCAAGGGAGAAGAAGTCGTCGGAGACGCTGACGGAGTCGAGGTGGAGGACCTCTGCCCAGATGGCGGCGAGGCGAGCCTCGGTGGGGTTGCGAGGCGCGACGAAGGAGTCGGTGGGGCTGGAGTCGGGAGCCGGGAGCGCCTTCCTGTCGAGCTTGCCGTGGGTGTTGATGGGCAGAGCGTCGAGGGCGACGAAGGCCGAGGGCACCATGTACTCGGGGAGGCTGAGCAGCAGCTCCGCGCGCAGTGAGGAGGTGTCGACGGAAGCCGGGGTGACGTAGGCGACGAGGCGCTTGAGGCCCGGGACGTCTTCACGGACGAGGGCAGCGGCGTGGTGGACGGAAGCCAGCGCTTCGAGAGCGGCCTCGACTTCGCCCAGCTCGATGCGGAAGCCGCGCAGCTTCACCTGGAAGTCGATGCGGCCGAGGTACTCGAGGTGGCCGTGGGCAAGCCAGCGAGCCTTGTCACCGGTGCGGTAGAGGCGAGCGCCCGGCACCGAGGAGAAGGGGTTGGGGACGAAGCGCTCGGCGGTGAGGTCCGGACGGAGGTGGTAGCCGCGAGCCAGGCCGTCGCCGCCGATGAAGAGCTCTCCGGGGACGCCGATGGGGGCGGGCTGGAGAGAGGCGTCGAGGATGAAGGTGGAGACGTTGGAGAGCGGCCCACCGAGTGCGGGACGCGTAGAGGCGCGGATGGAGAGGGCGGTGGTGTCGACGGTGGCCTCAGTGGGCCCGTAGACGTTGAAGGCGCTCAGCGAAGGCGCGGAGGAAAGCGCGGTCCAGAGAGAGTCGTCGATGGCCTCGCCGCCGATGAGGAGACGAAGGGGGCGGCCGGACTCCGCGAGGCCCTCGTCGAGGAGGAGGCGGAGGTGAGAAGGGGCGCAGTCGAGGACGTCGAGCTGGTGCTTCTGAATCCAGGAGAGAAGCAGCGGGACGTCTTCACGAGCAGCCTGAGGGACGAAGCAGAGGCAGTGGCCTTGGGAGAGGAAGACGAGCTGCTGGACGGAGGCGTCGAAGGAGAGGGGAGCGTTGAGGGAGATGCGGAGCGAGCGCTGGACGTCGGAGTAGACGGCAGAGGAGAGGGCGGCGAGGAGATTCACCACGGAGGAGTGGTGGACCATGACGCCCTTGGGCTTGCCGGTGGAGCCTGAGGTGTAGATGACGTAGGCGAGGTGGGAAGGAAGGGAGACGCGAGGAGGATTGGAGGTGGGGAGCGCGGCGAGAGAAGCGCGCAGTGTGGTGTCGTCGAGGCAGAGGGCCGAGCAGGAGGCCGAGTCGAGACGAGGCAGGAGGTGGGACTGGGTGAGGACGAAGGGAGCGCCGGAGTCCAGGAGCATGAAAACCAGGCGCTCGCGGGGGTAGGCGGGGTCGAGAGGGACGTAGGCGGCGCCGGCCTTGAGGATGGCGAGGAGGGCGACGAGGGAGTCGACGGAGCGCTCCAGGCAGAGGGCGACACGGACTTCGGGCCCGACACCGCGGGCGCGCAGCAGGTGAGCGAGCTGGTTCGAGCGGTGGTTGAGCTGGAGAAAGGAGAGAGAGGCGGAGTCGTCGAGGACGGCGAGGGCGTTGGGCGTGAGAGCGGCCTGGGCCTCGAAGCGCTCGTGGAAGGCGCCGGACCAGGGCAGCTCGCGGCGGGTGTCGTTCCACTCGACGAGCACCTGACGGCGCTCCTCGGCCGGCAACATTGGCAGCTCACCCACGAGGGTATCGGGGGTGGTGATGGCGGCATCGAGGAGGGTGCCGAAGTGCGCGACCATTCGGGCGATGGTGGACTCATCGAACAAGTCCGTCCGGTAGCCCAGCGCGCCTTCCAGTCCCTCGCCCAGCGTCAGCGTGAGGTCGAACTTCGCGCTCTGCGCTCCCGAGTCGAAGGCCTCCAGGCGCAGCGGTGACGTCTCCACCGTGCTCCCAGGCACTTCCATGCTCGTCGTCGGTGCGTTCTGCAGGGCGAGCATCACCTGGAACAGCGGCGAGTGGCTGAGGGTGCGGTGAGGGTTGAGTTCCTCGACGAGCTTCTCGAAGGGGACGTCCTGATGCTCGTAGGCGCCGAGCGTGGTGCGTTTCACCTGCGCGAGCAGCTCGCGGAAGCGGAGTCCCGGATGGA
>NZ_JABUMU010000057.1:0-2595 GCF_013336625.1 Myxococcus sp. CA033
GATGACCGCCGCTACCTCGACATGGCCCTGCTGACTTCAAACCCAGACACCGCTGAATGAATCCGCCAAGGAGCCTTCCTCCCCCGTTCCCCCTCCGAACCAACTACACACGATTCGGGACTTGACCCCGTGCGACGCCGCCGTCCGCCTCCATGCGCTCGCCCACCGTCGCGCGCATGACTCGGCAGGGTAGTGAGCGACACCAGCGGAGCCTCTCGGCGCCCTCTAGTCCGAGGTCCTCCGCTCGTGACAATGAGGGTGCCTGGAATTGCTAAGGTGCGGACATGCATTCCAACGTGCGTCGGGCTCGAGGAAGCGTGCTGCGTGCCCTGGTGTGGTTTGTCAGCGGGATTCTCCTGCTGGCCGTCATCGCGATGGTCGCGTTCGATTGGTTCACGCGCGCGAAGTACGAGCCCACTCTCGATGCGATGCGACAGGAAGTCACTGCGCACGTGGACCTCTTCTGTCAGGAGCAGACGAAGCTCGCCGCCGACCCGTGGTTCCACGAACCGCGCACCGAGGGCGACGCGGGGCCGCTGCTCAACCGCTGGGCGGAGTGGGACCGCCCAGGCCCGTCGATGCCCGCGGACTCACCCCTCCAGCTTCCCGCGCACCTGAAGGAGAAGAAGACGCTGGAGGAATGGTTCGCGGCCAACCCCGACCTGTCCGCGCTCGACTTCAACTGGATGCGCGAGCTCATGCGGTTCGACCGGTGGGATATCCGCCAGAACCTTCCATTCAAACAGGAGGAGCCGTTCGACCTGATGACGGTCCCCTTTCCGAACTTCATCGTGCTGATGGAGTGGTCCAAGCTCCGGCTCCTCCAAGGCATGCGGACCGGACAGCCCTTGGAGGCGGCCAAGGACGTGCGTCACCTCGCGTGGCTGTCGTATCGGACGGACACCCTGATCGGTTCGATGATCGCCTATACGCTTCTCGGGCTGGAGCGCACGGCACATGCACTGACGAAGCAACCTCCGTCGGAATGGCGACCGATGAGCCAGGAGCAAGGCGAGCGCCTGCGCGCCGTGTTCTGGGCGAGCAAGTCGTTCTCCAATATCACCACGCCCGTGGAGGTGGCCCGGAAGGCGCGGAGCTGCGGATCGGGCATCTCGCGCTGCCTTGGACTGGTCGAGGCCAGCAATATGGCGAAGCATCTCCAGCCCCTCGCGGAGCCGTCGTATCGCGAGGCCTACGCGGAGTTCGAGAAGGAGATGGCGACGCCCTGCCCCACCTCGGTGTTGATCACGCAGTGGCAGCACGGCGGCACCATCGAAGATCACCCGCCCAGCAGTGGCTCAATGCCAGACCAGGCAGGCTGGATGCGCAGTCTCCCCGGGCGATATTTCGCAAAGCACATCGCCGGAGTCCTGCTGACCGTCGCGAACCAGGACATCGACCTGCTCAAGAAGCTCCCTCAGTGACAGGCCACTCCGGCCTCGGCTGAAACCGCGCCTTGACTGGCTCAAGGCGCGTCCTTGCCAAGCTCGCGCGAGCCCGCGCACAAATTCCTCGGCCGTAGTCCCCTGCCAAGGTGAGTTGAAGACGAAGTCCTGGCGGATTGCGGTGTTGCCCTCCTCTGACACAACTTCAGGGCGCGCTGGTCCTTTGGCCTGCTGTTCTTCACTGGCTGTGAGACTCGCTATTCACACCCTGCGCTGATCTGCCCACGATCCCAGGGACATTGATGGGCGACAGCCGGGTGCTCCGAGTCCCGTCTCCCAAAGAACCAGAGCCGTTGTAGCCCCACGCCCAGAGAGTACCATCCTCTTTCTGTGCCAAGGAATAGTTACTGCCTGCCTCCAGCGCCCACCCATTTATAAAATCAGGAACCAGGGTTGGCACCAAGCGCGCAATGGTCGTTCCATCGCCCAGTTGCCCATTCACGTTGGGTCCCCATGCCCAGACGGTACCGTCAACTCTTAGTGCCAGACAGTGCGAGCCATGTGCCGATAAGGACGTCACATCCGTGAGGTCCAGAACGCGGGTAGGTGTCAGCCGCTCAGTAAGCGTTCCATCTCCCATCTGGCCGAAAGCGTTCCCACCCCAGGACCAGACAGTGCCGTCTGACTTCAACACCATGGAGTGCGAACTGCCCGCCGCCAGGTCGACCACGTCTGTGAGGTCTGGTGCCTGGGTAACCGTCCGCGAACCGATGCTCGTTCCATCACCCAAGTACCCCTCCCCCCAAGTCCAGACGGTCCCATCTTCCTTCAACGCCAGTGAAAAGTAGTAGCCCGCAGCCAAAGCTTGAATGCCCGTGAGCCCTGGAACCTGCGTTGGCGGAACTTCTCGATTCGCTGTTTCAAACCCCAACTGCAAGGAGGCGTTGTAGCCCCAAGCCCAGACAGTTCCGTCCGACCTCAGAGCAAGCGAGTGCACCACTCCAACTGCAACCGCGCGCACACTCTCAAGACCAGGAACCTGGATGGGTGTCAGTTGCTGAATATCCACCGTCTCTACACCTAAGAGCCTCTATCAAATGTGAGGATAGAGGCTTCGGAAGAGCATGACGCAGCAGCCGAGGACGAGGAAGCCGAAGTGGACGTCGTCCCTGCGCTCGTCACGGACACGGAGCCGACGAAGTTGATTTTT
>NZ_JABUMU010000058.1:0-2565 GCF_013336625.1 Myxococcus sp. CA033
ATCGTCCACGGCGGGAACTCCTCGGCTCCCCTGCCAGGGGGAGACCGTCTCGGTTGGTTTCACCGAGGAGCTTCCCTCTTTCACGCTCATCCCTGCTCGCCGACTACACACTTATAGGGACACGACCGGCTGGACTGCACCTCTGTGGTGCCACGGAACTACGTCCTGAACTTGCTCCAGTAGCCTGCGCCGAGGCGCCACGCGGCACCAGCCGGGAGGGGCACAGTCCCCGTGGCGATGGCCATCGTAAGGTGCGCGTGCCCTTCAGCGGCCTGCCCAGCGGCACATTCCGGGTATGCCGGCAACGAGGGCCAATCCCCATACTTCGTACCAAGAAATTGCTCTACAGCGGAGACTGCGTCGTCGAGCGAAGGATACTTGGCGGTGAAGTAGGCGCCCCCTTCGTCATACCCCCATTGCTCATAGTCAATGTCAACGACTGACTCAGCACGAATCCCAATCGTCCGGATATAGCCAGGGAACGAAGAGGACTCGGAAACATCGACGACGCATACTTTCCCTTTGCTGGTCAGCATCCTGCGCCGAATCTCTTCGATTTCCATTCTGTCTATCCGTGTTAAGAGGCAGGCCTTCCCAACTCTACCCTCCCCACCGCTGCCGCCTGCTGCCGTCGTAGAGCACCCCGCCTGGCTGAAGCTCCCAAGTCGCCGAACCTCTGGGCGACTCCCGGAGCAGACTGGCTGCCCATGCACCAAGCGAGCCGCGCGGCGCGAACCAGAAGGCGGATGACGAGTGGCGGTGCCCGTGGTCCGTGCCGTCTCCCACCCGAGGGCCACTTACGGTGAGCGTCAAGGTAGATGTCGCGTGAGAGGGTTCAGCCGATGCGCTTCAACTCCTGCACGGCCGGGGAGAGGTTCGGAGAGGGGCCGAGACGGACGGGGCCTGCTGGCGTCCAGTTGCGCGTGATGCGGCTCCATCGTTCGGGGTGACGGGCTCGGGCGCGTTGGTACACCTGATGGCGTCGAGCAAGCAGGGCAGCCTCGCGACCGAAGTGCCTGTCGTCGGGCGTGATGAAGCGGATGGCGGAGTGTCGGTGCTCGATGTTGTACCAATCCACGAAGCGCGTCACCCAGTCGTGCACATCCTCGACGGAGGCAAAGGGCCGCCGGGGGAAGTTGGGGCGGTACTTCAGCGTGCGGAAGAGGGCCTCGGAGAAGGCATTGTCGTCCGAGACTCGGGGCCGGCTGAAGGACGGGGTGACGCCCAGCCATTGCAAGGTGGCCAGCAGCGTGGCGCCCTTCATGGGGCCGCCGTTGTCCGAATGCAGCACGAGCCCCTCGGGGCAGCCCGCCTCCTGCCAAGAGCGGCGGATGAGGACCGAGGCGTGCTCGGACGACTCCTCCTCATGCACCGCGAAGCCCATGATTCGCCGGCTGAAGACGTCCACCACCAGGTACAGGTAGAGGAAGGCGCCCTTCACCGGGCCCTTCAGGTAGGTAATATCCCAACTCCAGACTTGGTTCGGCCCGGTGGCGGTGTGCTCGGCCCGAGGCTTGGGTGTGGGCGCCTTGGCATGGCCTCGGTGGGCCAGCTGCCCCGCTTCGCGCAGCACCCGGTAGAAACTCGCTTCGCTGGCCACGTACTCGCCCCGGTCCGCCAGCCTGGGGACAATCTGCTTGGGCGAGGCGTCCCGGAACTCCTCGCTGTTGGCCACCGCCAGGATTCGACGCCGCTCCACCTCGGACAGCCGGTTGGCCGGACGGGTATGCGGTCCGCACCGCCGGTCCTCGGCCGTGGCGGGCTTCCTCCAGCGTTGAATCGTGCGCGGGGCTACCCCGAGCCGCTCGCAGATGGCCTCCAGGCGCACGCCTCTCTCCAAGGCCTCGTCGACGTGGGCGAGCGTCATTTCTCGCTCTTCTCGTCCGCTGCGTCGTCCTCGTCGCCCGAGTGCCTGTCGTCCCACCCCATCGCCTGAAGTTTTTTTTCGAGCACCAACAGCGCCGCCGTCTCCGCCAGCGCCTTCTCCTTGCGGTGCAGCTCCCGCTCGAGCTCCTTCACCCGCTTCTCGGCGGCGGCCAGCCGCTTGCGCTCCTTGGCCGGCAGCGGCTCGCTCGCCGTGCCTGAGAGCGCCCCCGCGGCCGCCTGCTGCCACTCCCGCAGCTGCGCTTCATGCAGCCCCTCTCCACGCAGCAACGCCCCCAACTCCTCCCCTTTGAGCTCCTGGGCCGCCGCCAGCACTCGCAGCTTCTCCTCGGGCGTCCACTTCTTGGGCCCAGCGGGCGGGGCGGGCTTCTTCTCGTCGGACGGGGGCGTCATGGCCGCTACCCTATTCGCCGCACGCAACCACTGCGACAACGTCGGTTGGGACACTCCCACCTGCCGGGCCAGTGTCGAGGCATTCACCGCGCTCGGGCCCATCATCCGCTTCACCATCTGCACCTTGAATGCGTCTGTGTACGACACTTCAACCGCCTGCATGCGTATTCCGGTCATGGTGAGCACTCGTTCCGGCTCAAGCCGAGCAGCGATTCCGGCTGGTGGCGAGCGGTCGGAGCGTCAGCGACGCTGGGTGGTTCATCCCTTGGCCTGCTTCCGACCCTTCGT
>NZ_JABUMU010000059.1:0-2146 GCF_013336625.1 Myxococcus sp. CA033
ACCCCCGCCCCGCCCAGGTGCCACGCCAGCTGATTCGCTCGCTTCTCCAACTGCGCGTACGTCAGCTCCTCCCCCTCGAAAACCACCGCCACCGCCTCCGGCGTCCTCCCCGCCTGCGCCTCCACCAACTCGTGCGCGCAGACCTCCCAGCGTGGGCCCGTGGCTGAAGGGTTCCACGCCTCCAGCACGAGGCGTCGATCCGCTTCCGAGACGAGCGGCAATTCGGACAAGCGGTGGAGCGGGTTGGCGACCGCACCTTCGAGGAGCCGTTGCAGGTGCGCCACCAGTCGCTCCGCGGACGCGGGCTCGTAGAGGTCGGTGCGGTACTCCAGCGTTCCGGTCAGACCGGTGGGCGTCTCGCGCAGCATCAACGTGAAGTCGAACTTCGCGGTGCCACTGTCGACGTCCACGGACTCGAAGGAGAGTCCCGGAGTGGCGAGCTCCATGGGCGGGGTGTTGAGCAACACCATCGCCACCTGGAAGAACGGCGTGTGCCCCGGCTGCCGTTCGGGCTGGAGCACCTCCACCAGCTTCTCGAAGGGCACATCCTGGTGCGAGTACGCCCCCAGCGTCGTCTCACGCACGCGTCCCAGCAGCTCGCGGAACGTCGGGTCTCCCTTCAGCTTCGTGCGCAGCACCAGCGTGTTCACGAAGAAGCCGATGAGCTCTTCGGTCTCCATCTGCTGGCGACCCGCGATGGGTGCCCCCACGCAGATGTCTTCCTGTCCCGAGTACCGCGACAGCAACGCCTGCAGTCCCGCGAGGAGCCCCATGAACAGCGTGGCGCCCTCGCGCTGGCACAGGCTCACCAGGGCCCGGGTGAGTTCCCGTGAGAACTCCACCTTGATCACCGCGCCTGGATTGCGAGCATCCAGGGCACGCGGATGATCGGTGGGAAGCTCCAGCAATGACGGTGCACCCTCGAGCTGCTGCTTCCACCAGGAGAGCTGTCGCTCCAGGACATCGCCCTGGAGCCACTCTCGCTGCTGGACGGCGTAGTCCACGTACTGAAGGCCCAGCTCCGACAGCGGGGAGTGTCGCCCCACGCTGTACGCCTCGTAGAGCGTGACGACCTCGCGGATGAGCACGGCGATGGACCAGGCGTCCGCGATGATGTGGTGCATCGTCACGAGCAAAAGGTGCTCGTGGACATCCAGTCGCACCAGCCCCGTGCGCAGCAGGGGGCCGCGCGTCAAGTCGAACGGCCGTCGGGCCTCGGCCCAGACCAGCCGCAGCGCCTCTGCTTCCTTCTCGGACTCCGGCAGTGGCGCCAGGTCTTGAAGCGGCAGCCGCATCCGCAGGGGCTCGCCTCGCGAGATGACCTGGACCGGCTTGCCCTCACGGGACTGGAAGACGGTGCGCAAGGACTGGTGGCGTCGCACCAGTTCGGTGAAGGCCCGCTCGAGCGCCTGCACATCCAGCGCGCCCTTCAACCGGAGCGCGGCGGGGATGTTGTAGAGGGGACTGCCGGGCCTGTACTGGTCCAGGAACCAAAGCCGCTGCTGGGCAAAAGAGAGCATCTCTTCCTCCGTGTCTCCCTGCTCGTTGGAACTACGGAACCGCGCACGCGCTCGCGCGAGCATCGACTGCGGAGCGTTGCCAGGCTTGAGCCGGACATCCGCCTCGATGCGCTTCGCGAGCGCCGCGACAGATGGCGCTTCAAAAAGAGTCCTCAAGGGAACCTCGGCCTTGAGCAAGGCGCGGATGCGCGCCACCAACTGGGTTGCCAGCAGGGAGTGGCCGCCCATGCTGAAGAAGCTGTCGGTGACGCTGACGCGCGGCAACTTCAGCACCGCCGCGAAGGCCTCCGCCAACTGCACCTCCAGCGCGTCCCTCGGTGCCACGAAGGGCGCCGCGCCCCGCAGGCTCTCCACGTCCGGCGCCGGCAGCTTGCTTCTCGCCAGCTTCCCGCTCGGCGTCAGCGGCAGTGCCTCCAGCTTCATCAGCGCAGGCGGAACCATGTGCTCCGGAAGCTTCCGCGCCAGCGCCTCGCGCAGCACCTCCGGCTCCCACTCCACACCCTCCCCCAGCACCACGTACCCCACCAGCCTCTTGTCCCCCGGCGCGTCCTCGTGCACCCCCGCCGCCGCGTCCCTCACTCCCGCCAATTCCCTCAGCGCCGCCTCCACCTCCCCCAACTCCACCC
>NZ_JABUMU010000005.1:0-12102 GCF_013336625.1 Myxococcus sp. CA033
GGCCCAAGGGCGTCATGGTGCCTCACCGCACCGCCGCCAACTTCTTCGCGGCCATGGATGACCGCCTGGGCACCTCTCCCGGCACGTGGCTCGCCGTCACCTCCATCTCCTTCGACATCTCCGTCCTCGAGCTGCTCTGGACGCTCTGCCGAGGCTTCCACGTCGTCCTCCATGACGAGCGCGCCGCCTCTCGCCTCGGCACCGCGCTGACGCTGCCCGAAGTCCTCCGCCGCCACCCCGTCTCCCATCTCCAGTGCACGCCGTCCTTCGCTCGCGCCAGGGTGCTCGCCGCGGACTCCGTCGCCGCGCTCTCCTCCCTCCGCTACCTCCTCGTCGGCGGTGAGGCGCTTCCCGGCCCTCTCGCATCCCAGCTTCGCGCCGCGCTCCCCCACTCCTCCCTCCTCAACATGTATGGCCCGACGGAAACCACCGTCTGGTCTTCCGCGCACCCCGCTTCCCCCGCCGACGAAGGCGCAGCCACCCTTCCCATCGGCACGCCCCTCACCAACAACCGTCTCTTCGCCCTCGACGCCTCCGGCCAGCCCTGCCCCATCGGCTCGCCCGGCGAGCTCTTCATCGCGGGCGAAGGTGTCGTGCGCGGCTACTTCGGCCGCCCCGACCTCACCGCCGAGCGCTTCCTCCCCGACGCCTTCTCCGGCATCCCTGGCGCGCGCCTCTACCGCACCGGTGACCTTGCTCGCTGGCGCCCTGACGGCACGCTCGACTTCCTCGGCCGCGCCGACTTCCAGGTGAAGCTGCGCGGCTTCCGCATCGAACTGGGCGAAGTCGAAGCCGTCCTCTCACGCCACACCTCCGTCCTCCAGGCCGTCGCGGGCGTCCACCTCGATGCCTCCGGTGATGGACGCCTCGTCGCCTGGCTCGTCCCTCAGCCCGGCCTCGCGCTCGACTCCTCCGCGCTCCGCGACTTCGCCCAACGGCACCTGCCCGAGCACATGGTGCCGTCCCTCTTCGTCGCCCTGCCCGCGCTGCCACTCACGCCCAATGGCAAGGTCGACCGCAAGGCCCTCCCCGCGCCGCAGAGCCGGGGTCCACAGTCCGCCGTCGCCGACGACTCCGAGCCGAGGACACCTCAGGAGAAGGTCCTCGCCGCCATCTGGTCCGACGCCCTGCGCGTGCCGCGCGTCACGCGACATGACAACTTCTTCGCGCTGGGTGGCGACTCCATCCTCTCCATCCAGATTGTCTCCCGCGCACGCAACGCGGGCGTCCAGCTCACGACCCAGCAGCTCTTCCAACACCCGACGCTGGAAGCCCTGGCCCGAGTGGTACAGCTCCAGGGCGGCGCCTGGGCCGAGCAGTCGGACGCCGCGCTGCTCGCGCTCACCCTGCGCACGTCGACGGACTCGAAGTGGCACGAGTCCACGGACGTCGTCCTGAGCCGGTTGAAGCAGGCCATCGCCGACCGTCTCGTCACAGCAGGCACTCCGGTGGAGGACCTCTATCCGTTGTCGCCCTTGCAGCAGGGCATGCTCTTCCACACCCTCGCCGCGCCGGGCTCCGGCGTCTACGTCACCCAGTTGACGTGGACCTTCGGTGACGCCCTGGACCTGGGGGCGTTCCGGCGCACCTGGGAGGCTGTCATCCAGCGACAGCCCCTGCTGCGCACGTCCTTCCTCACGGGCGGCTCTCAGGAGCCCCTTCAGCTCGTCCACCCCGGTGCTGCCCTGCCCTGGGAGGAACTCGACTGGCGCGGAGTGGAGGAAGCAGAGCAGCAGTCCCGCTTCCAGGCCCTCCTCTCCGAGGACCGCGCTCGCGGATTCGACCTGCGCACGCCACCGCTACTGCGCTTGACGGTCATCCGCACCGGTGAGCAGTCCTGGCGAGCCCTCGGGACCATGCACCACATGCTGATGGATGGCTGGAGCATGGGCCTGCTCTTCCAGGACCTCTTCACCACCTACGAGCAGGTTCGCGCGGGACTGGTGTGGATCCGGCGTGAAGCGACGACCTTCCGCGACTACATCAATTGGCTCGAACGCCAGCCGATGGAGCCCGCGGAGCGCTACTGGCGAAAGACGCTGCGTGGCTTCACCGCGCCCACGCCCTTGCCCGGTGCGCTTCCCCGAAGCCCGGACTCGGTGCTCCAGCGTCAGCGACTCCAGCTCCACCTTCCCGCGCAGACCACCACCGACCTCCAGGCCTTCGTCCGCCAGCACCACCTCACCCTCAATGCACTGGTCCAGGCCGCGTGGACGCTGGTGCTCTCACGTCACACCGGTGAGAAGGACATCGTCTTCGGCGCCACCACCTCAGGTCGCTCCGCCGATGTCTCCGGCATCGACCGCGCCATCGGGCTCTTCATCAACACCGTGCCCGTCCGTGTCTTCGTCGACGACGACACCACCACGCTCTCCTGGCTCCAGCAGCTCCACACCCAGCAACTAGAACTGCGCCAGTTCGAGCACACGTCCCTCGTGCGGCTGCACGGGTGGAGCGACGTGCCGCGTGGCACGCCCCTCTTCGAGTCCCTCTTCATCGTCGAGAACTTCCCCGTCGATGCCGCCGTCAACTCGGCCGGAGAGGCGCTGGGCATCCGCGACTTCACCATCCTCGACCAGACGGACACGCCGTTGGAGGCGTACGTCATTCCCGGGGACTCGCTGGAGCTGCGCCTCTTGTTCGACGCCGCGCGCTTCGCGCCATCCATCCCCGAGCGCCTCCTTCACCACTGGGGCGTGGCGCTCCAGGCGCTGATGGCTGCCCCGGAGGCGCGCGTCGCCTCCATCTCCCTGCTGACGGGAGAGGAACTCGAGCAGGTCCTTCTCTCCTTCAACAGCAAGGCCCTCCCCACGCCGGCCCAGAGTGGTTCTGTCCTTCGTTACATCGCGCCGCGCTCACGGACGGAGGAGCAGCTCGCGCGGTTGTTCGAGCAGGTGCTGGACGTGGCGCACGTCGGGGTCGAGGACAGCTTCTTCGCGCTCGGCGGCCACTCCCTGCTCGCCACGCAGATCGTCTCACGCATCCACTCCGTGCTGGGGGTGGAGCTCCCGCTGCGCGTCCTCTTCGAGTCGCCCACCGTCGCGCAGCTCGCACGCCGGCTCGAGTCCTCGACTCATGCGGTGGAGCGCCACTCCCCGCCGCTTCAGCCTGTCTCTCGCTCGGGCGAGCTGCCCCTGTCCTTCGCCCAGCAGCGCCTGTGGTTCCTCGACAAGCTGGAGCCGGACAGCCCGTTCTACAACATGCCCGTGGGTCTCCGGCTGGAGGGGACACTCGACGTCCCCGCGCTGGAGCACGCCTTCACCGAGTTGGTGCGCCGCCACGAGGTGCTCCGCACCACCTTCCGCGAGGGTCCACTTCAAATCATCCATCCAGCGGCCCCGGTTCCGCTGCTTCGCGTGGACCTCTCCGCGCTCCCCGGTGATGAAGGTGAAGCGGAAGCCCGGCGCCTCGCTCGCGAAGAGGCGCGGCGTCCGTTCGACCTCACTCGCGGGCCGCTGCTGCGCGCCACGCTGCTCCGTCTTTCCGAGTCGCGGCACGTCCTGCTGCTGACCCTGCATCACATCGTCTCGGACGGCTGGTCCGTCGACGTGCTGGTTCGCGAGTCCGCCGCGCTATATGCCGCCTTCCGCGCGGGACACGACTCTCCGCTGCCCGAGCTGTCCATCCAGTACGCGGACTACGCGGCGTGGCAACGCGGCTGGCTCCAGGGCGAGGCGCTCGACGCGCAGTTGTCCTGGTGGCGCGAGCACCTTCAGGGTGCGCCCCGCTTCCTCGAACTCCCCACGGACTTCCCTCGGCCCGCCATCCAGGGCTTCCAGGGCGCCACCCTCACCCGCACGCTGCCGCGCGCGCTGGCAACGGCGCTCCAGGCACTCTCCCGCCGTGAGGGCACCACCCTCTTCATGGCGCTGCTGGCTGGCTTCGACCTCGTCCTCTCGCGGTACTCGGGGCAGGCGGACCTCGTCGTCGGCACGGACATCGCCAACCGCAACCGCGTGGAGACGGAGGGCCTCATCGGCTTCTTCGTGAACCAACTCGCCCTGCGCGCGCGAACCACGCCGGGGATGACCTTCCGCGAGCTGCTCGCCCAGGTGCGCGACGTCACGCTGGGCGCCCACTCGCACCAGGACCTGCCGTTCGAGGAACTGGTCAAGGCCCTCAACCCCGAGCGCAGCCTCGGCCATACGCCCCTGTTCCAGGTGAAGCTGGTGTTGCAGAACCAGCCTGCCGCTGCGCTGGAGGTGCCCGGCCTCACGCTGCGCCCCGAGTTCTCGGAGTCCGGCACCTCACGCCTGGACCTCACCCTCGCCATCGTCGAGACGGAGGCCGGGCTGGAGTGCACCTGCGAGTACCGCACGGACCTCTTCGAGGCCGCCACCATCGATGGGCTCGTGCGTCACCTCGGCGTGGTGCTGGAGGCCGCGGCGGCGAACCCCGGCACGCCCATCTCCGACCTGCCCCTCATGGCCCAGGCGGAGCAGCGCCAGCTCCTGGTCGACTGGAACGCATCCGCGCACGACTTCCCGCGTGACGTCGGCGCGCACCAGCTCTTCCAGGCGCAGGCCACTCGCACCCCGGACGCCATCGCCGTGCGCTTCGAGAGCCAGCAGCTGTCCTACGCGCAGCTCGACGCCCGCGCCAACCAGCTCGCGCACCACCTGCGGGGCCTCGGCGTCCGCGAGGATGTGCCCGTCGCCCTCTGCGTGGAGCGCTCGCTCGACACCGCCGTCGCCATCCTCGGCATCCTCAAGGCGGGCGGAGCCTACGTCCCGCTCGACCCCAGCTATCCCGTCGAGCGCCTCACGTTCATGCTGCGCGACTGCGCGGCGCCCGTCCTCGTCACGACCGAGGCCATCGCCGACGAACTCCCGGCGGGGAGCGAGCAGCTCGTCCTGCTCGACGCCGAGGCGGACCTCATCGCCGCACAGCCCACCCGCGCGCCCGAGCCGGCCACCACCGCCGACAACCTCGCGTACATCATCTACACCTCCGGCAGCACCGGCAGGCCCAAGGGCACGCTCCTGCAGCACCGGGGCCTGTGCAACACGGCCCTCCAGACAGGCCGTGCCATGGGGCTCGGCACTGGAAGCCGCGTCCTCCAGTTCTTCTCCGCTGGCTTCGATGCATCGGTCTGGGAGTTCTTCGGCGCGTTGCTCTCGGGTGCCACCCTCGTGCTGGCGCCGCGTGAGCGACTCCTGCCCGGAGCACCCCTGCGTGCGCTGGCCCGGGATGAGTCCATCACCGCGGTGACGCTCACCCCCTCGGTCCTCGCGCAACTGTCGCCCGAGGACTTCCCTTCGTTGGAGACGCTCGTCTCCGCAGGCGAGGCGTGCACGCCGGAGCTGGTGCGTCGCTGGGCACCGCACGTGCGCTTCCTCAACGCGTACGGCCCCACCGAAACCACCGTCTGCGCGTCCATCACCGAGCCGCTGACGGCCGGACAGGTCCTCACCATCGGTCGCCCCTGGGCCAACCTCCAGGTGTACGTACTGGACGCTTCGCTGCGCCCACAGCCCGTCGGCGTACCCGGCGAGCTGTGCGTGGGTGGCGTCGGTCTGGCGCGAGGCTACCTGGGACAGCCCGCGCTCACCGCCGAGCGCTTCATCCCGGACGCACTCTCCGGAGTGCCCGGGGCGCGGCTCTATCGCACCGGAGACCGGGCGCGGTGGCGAGCCGATGGAACGCTCGATTACCTGGGCCGCCTCGACTCGCAGGTGAAGCTGCGCGGCTTCCGCATCGAGCTGGGTGAGGTGGAGTCCGTCCTCTCGCGGCTCCCCTCCGTGCGCGAGGCCGTCGCCGTCGTGCGCGAGGATGCTCCCGGCCTCACCCGACTGGTGGCCTACGTCGTGGCCGAGGAGGACGAGTCGGTCGACCCGGCCTCGCTGCGCGCGGCGCTCAAGGAGCGGCTGCCCGAGCACATGGTGCCCTCCGCCATCGCCGTCCTGCCCGCGCTGCCGCTCACGGCCCACGGGAAGGTGGACCGCAACGCCCTGCCTCCGCCCGAAGGCACGGGCGAGACCGAGGTCCGGGAGTACGTCGCGCCCCGAGGTGAGACGGAGTCGCGGCTCGCCACGCTGTGGCAGGAGTTGCTGCACGTCGAGCGCGTCGGCGTCCATGACGACTTCTTCGAGCTGGGCGGCCACTCACTGCTGGCCACCCAGGCCCTTTCGCGCGTGCAGGTCGCCTTCGGAGTCGAGCTGCCCCTGCGCGAGCTCTTCGAGGCCCCCACCGTGGCGCGGCTGGCCCTGAGGCTGGACACGCTGGCCCAGGCCGGCGCGAGCACCCTCAAAGCCCCCGCGCTGACTCCCGCGCCGCGCACGGGAGACCTGCCGTTGTCCTTCGCCCAGCAGCGGCTGTGGTTCATCGACCAGCTCGAACCCGGCAGCTCGCTCTACAACATCCCCACGGCCCTGGAGCTGGAGGGGCCACTGGAGGTCCCCGCGCTGGAGCGCGCCTTCACCGAGCTGCAACGGCGCCACGAGTCCCTGCGCACCACTTTCGACGCAGTGGACGGAAAGGCCATCCAGCGCGTCCACCCGGCCGCGCCGTTCCCGCTGCCCGTGGTGGGGCTGGAGTCGCTCGCGCCCGAGGAGCGGGACCGCGAGACGCGGCGGTTGACGTCGGAAGAGGCCCTGCGCCCGTTCGACCTCGCACGCGGTCCGTTGCTGCGCGCCACGCTGTTGCGGCGGGCCACGACTTCGCACGTGCTGCTCGTCACCTTGCACCACGGCGTCGCCGACGCGTGGTCCATGAGCGTCCTCGTGCGCGAGCTGGTCACCCTGTACGCGGCCTTCCGCGAGGGCCTTCCGTCTCCCCTGTCGGAGCTGGCCGTGCAGTACGCGGACTTCGCCGTGTGGCAGCGCGGTTGGTTGCGAGACGCGGCCCTGGAGGAGCAACTCGCGTGGTGGCGTGACGCACTGGCCGGCGCGCCCCCCTTGTTGGAGCTGCCCACCGACAGGCCCCGTGCCGCACTGGCCTCACGCGAGGCGGCGCTCCACCCTGTCTCCCTCGGAGCCGAGCTGTCCGAGTCCATCAAGGCGCTCTCCCAGCGCCATGGGGCCACGCCCTTCATGACGCTGCTGGCGGCGTTCCAGCTCCTGCTCGCGCGCTACTCCGGGCAGGACGATGTCGTCGTCGGCTCACCCATCGCGGGACGCAACCGCGCCGAGACGGAGGACCTCATTGGCTTCTTCGTCAACACCCTGGTGCTGCGCGCCCGGGTGGCCCCGCGCGTGACGTTCTCCGAGCTGCTGACCCAGGTGAAGCACTCCACCCTCGGCGCGTTCGAGCACCAGGACGTGCCCTTCGAGAAGCTCGTGGAGGAGCTGCAGCCTCAGCGCAGCCTCGGCTTCTCTCCGCTCTTCCAGGTCACCTTCTCGCTGCTCAACGCGCCCACCGGCGACCTGGAGCTTCCCGGCCTGAGCCTGCGCCCGCTCACGCCGACGGGGCTGCTCGCCAAGTTCGACCTGGACCTCACCCTCTCCGAGTTCCCCACGGGCTTCGAGGGCGCGCTCCAGTTCTCCACCGCGCTCTTCGACACGGCCACCGCCGCGCGGATGGCGACGCACTTCCTCACCTTGCTCCGCGCCGCCGTGGCCCAGCCGGAGGTGCCTGTCTCCTCCCTGCCGCTCATGGACGCCGCCGAGCGGCAGCGCCTCCTCGTCGAGTGGAACAACACCGGCATCGACTTCCCGCTCGACAGCCCCATCCATCGACAGGTCTCCGTGTGGGCCGGGCTCATGCCGCACGCCACCGCGGTCATCTCGGACGATGGCACCCTCTCCTTCTCCCAGCTCGAGGCCCGCGCCAGCCGTCTCGCCGCCCGGCTCCTCCAGACGGGTGTCCGTCCGGGCTCCCTCGTCGCCGTCTTCCTGGAGCGCTCACTCGAGCTGCCCGTCGCCCTGCTCGCCATCCTCAAGGCGGGCGCCGCGTGGCTCCCGTTGGACCCGGCCTATCCCCGTGAGCGACTGGCCTTCATGCTCCAGGACGCCGCGCCCCCGGTGCTCCTCACCCAGCCTCACCTCCAGGCGGCATTGCCCGAGGGCCCCACCGTCATCTCCCTCGACCCGCAGTGGGGCGCGCATGGGGATGACGGCGAGAGACGCTTCGACACCGAGGTGGCCGTGGCTCCCTCCAGCCCGGCGTACCTCATCTACACCTCCGGGTCCTCTGGCCAGCCCAAGGCCACGCTCGTCTCGCATCAGGCACTCGCCAACCACATGGCGTGGTTGCTCTCCGCCTTCCCGCTCCTGCCCGGCGACAGGGTTCTCCTCAAGACGCCGCTCAGCTTCGACGCCTCCGTCTGGGAAATCTGGGCGCCGCTCCTCGCGGGACTCCCCCTGGTCCTCGCTCCCACCGACGCTCACCGCGACCCGGCCGCGCTCCTGGCCAGCGTCCTGCGACACCGCGTCTCCGTCCTCCAGCTCGTCCCCTCCCTGCTGCGCTTCCTCCTCGACGAGGAAGGGCTTGCGAGCGCGGCTTCCCACCTCCGCTTCCTCTTCTGCGGCGGCGAAGCCCTGCCCTCCGAACTCGCGCGCCGCCTCCACGCCACGCTCCCCAGGGCCCTGCTCGTCAACCTCTACGGCCCCACCGAAGTCACCATCGACTCGACGTTCGCCCTCGCCTCACCGTCGGAGTCTCGCGCGGCCATTCCCATCGGCAGGCCGGTCTCCAACACGCGGGCCTACGTCCTCGACGCGCTCCTCGAGCCCGTCCCCACGGGGGTCCCGGGCGAGCTGTTCCTCGCCGGTGCCCAGCTCTCGCTCGGCTACCTCCACCGCCCGCACCTCACCGCGGAGCGTTTCATCCCGGACCCGTTCGGCACCGAGCCTGGCGCGCGCATCTACCGCACCGGCGACAAGGTGCGCTGGCTCGCTGACGGCACCCTGGAGTACCTCGGGCGCCTCGACTTCCAGGTGAAGCTGCGCGGCCAGCGCATCGAGCTGGGTGAAGTCGAAGCCGCGCTCCTCGCGCACGCCGACGTTCGTGAAGCCGTCGCGCTGGTTCGAGAGGACTCGCCGGGCAACCAGCACCTCGTGGGCTACGTCGTCGCCAGCGAGACGGTGGACATCGCGGCCCTGCGCACGTTCCTCCTGGCGCGGCTGCCCGAGTACATGGTGCCCGCCGTCCTGGTACCGCTGGAGGCCCTGCCCCTCACGGCCAACGGCAAGCTCGACCGAAGCGCCCTGCCGGCCCCCGACGCTGTTCTCACCGACACCTACGTCGCGCCTCGCACCAACACCGAGCGCACGCTGGCCGCCCTCATGGCGGAGCTGCTGCGCATCGAGCGCGTCGGCGCCGAGGACTCCTTCTTCGCGCTCGGCGGCCATTCGCTCCTCGCCACCCAGCTCGCCTCGCGCATCCGCGCGGCCTTCCAGGTCGAGCTGCCCCTCCGAGCCCTCTTCGAGGCTCCCACTGTCGCGTCCCTCGCGGCGCGCATCGACGCGAGTTCCCGTGGAGGTACCTCGAAGGCGCCTCCCCTGACGCCCATGCCTCGCACCAAGGCCTTGCCGCTGTCCTTCGCACAGCAGCGACTGTGGTTCATCGACCAGCTCGAGCCGGGGAGCTCCCTCTACAACATCCCCATCGCCCTGCGCCTCGAAGGCACCCTGGACGTCGCCGCCCTCGAGCGCGCGGTCTCCGAGGTCGTCGCACGACATGAAGTGCTGCGCACCACCTTCACGGCCTCCGTCGACGGGCAGCCCCTCCAGCGAATTCGCACGGCTTCTCCCGTCACCATTCCGTGCATCAACCTCCGTCACCTTGACCCGACCTCCCGTTCCTTCGAGGAGCGGAGCCTTGCCCTGGAGGAGTCCGCTCGCCCGTTCGACCTGACCTCGGACTCCCTCTTCCGCCTCTGCCTCGTCCAACTGGAGGAGCACGCGCACCTGCTGCTCTTCACCGTCCACCACATCGTCTCGGATGGCTGGTCCACCGGGGTGCTGGTGCGCGAGCTGGGCGCGCTCTATGCGGCGCACCTGTCCGGCGTGCCTGCCTCACTGCCTCCGCTGCTCGTGCAGTACGCCGACTTCGCGGCCTGGCAGCGCGGCTGGCTGCGCGACGAGGCGCTGCGCACGGAGCTGGACTACTGGAAGAAGCACCTCCAGGGGGCTCCGGCGCTGCTGGAGCTGCCCACCGACAGGCCGCGTCCCGCGGTTCAATCGCGCACGGCCTCGTCCCATCCGCTCTCCCTCGGCGCGCGGCTCTCCGAGGCCGTCAAGGCGCTCTCCCAACGTGAAGGCGCCACACCCTTCATGACGTTGCTGGCGGCCTTCCAACTCCTGCTCTCGCGATACTCCGGGCAGGACGACCTCACCGTCGGCTCGCCCATCGCCGGCCGCAACCACGCGGAGACCGAGCCCCTCATCGGCTTCTTCGTCAACACGCTCGTGCTCCGCGCGCGCATCGACTCGCGGGCCTCCTTCCGAGTGCTCCTCGCCCAGGTGCGCGCCTCCACGCTGGAGGCGTACGAGCACCAGGACGTGCCCTTCGAGAAACTCGTCGAGGAGCTGCAGCCCGAGCGCAGCCTGGGCTTCTCTCCCCTGTTCCAGGTCTTCTTCTCGCTCCTCAACACCCCCATGGGGGACCTGGAGCTTCCCGGCCTGCGCGTCCTTCCCGTCGACTTCGACAACGCCGTCGCGAAGTTCGACCTCGACCTCTCCCTCAGCGAGACGCCGTCGGGCTTCCAGGGCTCGCTCCAGTTCTCCACGGCCCTGTTCGACGCGGCCACCATCTCTCGACTGGCGTCCCACTTCCTCATGCTGCTCCGCGCGGCGGTGGAACAACCGGATGCCCCCGTCGCGTCCCTTCCGCTCATGGACGAGGCCGAGCAGCACCGCGTCCTGGTGGAGTGGAACGACACGCATGCGGACTTCCCCGCGCACACCACCGTCCACGCCCTCTTCGAGGACACCGTCGCTCGCGCTCCCAACGCGCTCGCCGTGTCCATGGGCGACGCTCAGCTCACCTTCCGTGAGCTGGAGGCCCGCGCCAATCAGCTCGCCCACGCGCTGCGCGACCTGGGTGTCGGGCGAGGCTCACGGGTGGGCCTGTACTTCCGCCGCTCGCCGGAGATGGTCGTCGCCCTCTGGGCCGCGCTCAAGGCCGGTGCCGCCTACCTCCCTCTCGACCCGGCCCTGCCCGACTCTCGCATCGCCTTCCTCCTGGACGACACCCACGTCGCCATCGTCCTCACCGAGTCGGTGCTCGCGGACGCGCTGCCCGCGAGCGCGCTCCATGTCCTCCGCGTCGACGACGACTGGGACGTCACGGCGGGCAAGCAGCCCACGACTGCTCCGGCCCCCCTGGCCACCGCCGACGACCTCGCCTACCTCATCTACACCTCCGGCAGCACCGGCCTCCCCAAGGGCGTCATGGTGGAGCACCGGGGCGTCGTGAACTACCTCACCTGGGCCCTGCGCGCGTACCGCATCGCCGAAGGCTCGGGCTCTCCGGTCCACTCGCCTCTCTCCTTCGACCTGACCGTCACCAGCCTCATCGCTCCGCTCATCGCGGGGAGACCCGTGGTGCTCGTTCCCGAGGAAGCGGGCGTGGAGGGACTGGGCGAAGCCTTGCGCGAGGGCAGCGACTTCAGCCTCGTGAAGCTGACTCCCACGCACCTGCAACTGCTCGCCTCCCAGCTCACACCGGGTGAGGCGGCTGGTCGCACGCGGGCCTTCGTCATCGGTGGAGAGGCCCTGACCGCCGAGGGCGTGGCCTTCTGGCGCAAGCACGCTCCGGACACCCTGCTCATCAACGAGTACGGCCCCACCGAGACGGTGGTCGGTTGCAGCGTCCACACCGTGGCTCCCGGAGACGCAACGAGCGGTTCCATCTCCATCGGCCGTCCCATCGCCAACACCCGCCTGTACGTCCTGGATGCCCACCTGCGCCCCGTTCCAGTGGGAGTCGTGGGTGAGCTGTTCATCGGCGGCGCGGGCGTGGCGCGCGGCTACTGGCGGCGTCCCGCGTTGACCGCGGAGCGCTTCATCCCTGATGCCTTCAGCACGCAGCCCGGAGCCCGGATGTACCGGACGGGCGACCGCGTCCGCTGGGGCGCCGACGGACGGCTGGAGTACCTGGGCCGCGCCGACTTCCAGGTGAAGGTGCGTGGCTACCGCATCGAACTGGGAGAGATTGAAT
>NZ_JABUMU010000005.1:12202-376900 GCF_013336625.1 Myxococcus sp. CA033
GGAGCCCGGATGTACCGGACGGGCGACCGCGTCCGCTGGGGCGCCGACGGACGGCTGGAGTACCTGGGCCGCGCCGACTTCCAGGTGAAGGTGCGTGGCTACCGCATCGAACTGGGAGAGATTGAATCCGCGCTGCGGACGCATGCCTCTGTCGGCGACGCGGTGGTGGTGGTGCGCGAGGACGGCCCCTCGGGCGCACGGCTCGTGGCCTATGTCGCGCCGCATGCCGGCGCTTCCCTTCCCGACATCGGCGTGCTGCGGACGCACCTGGGTGAGCGCCTCCCCTCGTACATGGTGCCCTCGGCCATCGTCGCGCTGGAGGCGCTGCCCTTGTCCTCCAACGGCAAGGTCGACCGCGCAGCGCTGCCTTCGCCGGACGCCGTGAGCACCGACTCCTACGTCGCGCCTCGCAACGAGATGGAGGAGGCCCTCGCCACGGTGTGGGCCCAGGTGTTGCGCGTCCCGCGTGTCGGCATCCACGACAACTTCTTCCAGTTGGGCGGCGACTCCATCATCAGCCTCCAGCTCGTCGCGCGCGCCCGTCGTGCCGGTCTGCACTTCGCGCCCCGGCAGCTCTTCCAGTCGCAGACCATCGCCACCCTGGCCCCCGAGGTCTCCCGGCTCCAGGCCACCACCGCTGAGCAAACGCCCGTCGTCGGCCCGGTGCTCCTCACGCCCATCCAGCGCGCGTTCCTCGAGGGCACGAATCCCGAGCCGCACCACTACAACCAGGCGCTGATGCTGCGGCTGCGCGAGCCGGTGGAGCCCTCCGTCCTCGAAGCCGCCCTGCGCAAGCTGGTGGAGCACCACGACGCCCTGCGCATCCGCTTCGTCCAGGTGGACGGCCGGTGGAGCCAGCACGGCACGGGCCTGGAGCACACCCCGTCGCTGCGCCGGGAGGACGTGTCCTCGCTATCCACGGGTGAGCGGACCGCGCGGGTGGAAGCCATCGCCACCGAGGCGCAGAGGTCCTTCGACCTGGGCTCGGCGCCGCTCTTGCGCGCCGTCCACTTCGACTTCGGCCCGGGGGAGTCCGCGCGACTGCTGCTCGTGGCCCACCACCTCGTCGTCGACGCAGTCTCCTGGCGAATCCTCGTCGAAGACCTGGAGACACTCTGCCGTCAGGCCCTGCGTGGCGAGGCGCCCTCGCTCCCGGCAAAGACGACGTCCTTCAAGACGTGGTCCGAGCGCCTGCACACGCATGCCCGGTCCGAGGCGCTCGACGCCGAGCGCGCCTACTGGCTGGACGAGGCCCGCGCGCGCGTCCTCCCGCTGCCCCGAGACAGGGCGGAGGGGCTGAACACCGTCGCCTCCTCGCACACCGTCTCCACGAGTCTCGACGCCGGAGACACGGGCCTGCTGCTGCGTGAGGTGCCCGCGGCATACCGCGCGCGGCTCCAGGACGTGCTGCTGGCCGCGCTGGGCCGTGCCCTGGCCGTGCGCACGGGCCAGTCGCGCTTCCTCGTCGAAGCCGAAGGCCACGGCCGCGAGGACCTCTTCACCGACGTGGACCTGTCACGCACCGTGGGCTGGTTCACCTCTCTCTACCCGGTCCTGCTCCAGGTGGGCGCCGGGGACAGCCCCGGTGACACCGTGCGCTCCACGAGGGACGCGCTGCGCACCCTGTCCGCCAATGGCCTGGGACACGGCCTGCTGCGCCATCTGCGCGAGGACGACACCCATGCGCGGCTGCGCGACCTGCCCGTCCCCGAGGTGTCCCTCAACTACCTGGGCCAGGTGGACTCCACCTCCAGCGACGCCTCGCTGTTCACGTTCGCTCCAGAGGCCCAGGGTCCATCCATCAGCCCGCGTGCGCCGCGCGCGCACCTGCTCGACGTGTCAGCCGTCGTCCAGGGGGGACAACTCCACCTCTCCCTCACGTACAGCCGCGACCTCCACGACGAGGCCACCGCGCTCGCGCTCGTGGAGTCCTTCAAGGACGCGCTGCGCCTGCTCGTCTCCGGCCGCGCCACGTCCGATGCCCTGCGCTACACCCCGGCCGACTTCCCGCTGGCTCGGCTGACACAGGCGACGCAGGACAGGGTGCTCCCACCGGGCTTGCCCGTGGAGGACGTCTACCCGCTGTCCGCGCTCCAGCAGGGCATGCTGTTCCAGTCGCTGATGGCGCCGGGCTCGGGCGTGTACGTCACGCAGTTCGGCTGGACGTTCGGCGCGCGCATCGACCTGGGGCACTTCCGCCGCGCATGGGAGACGGTGGTGGAGCGCCATGCGCCCCTGCGCACCGCGTTCGTCTGGGAAGGGCTGGATGAGCCGCTTCAGGTGGTGAGCCCGCGCGTCGCGCTGCCCTGGGAGGAGCTGGACTGGCGCGGCCTGACTCCGGACGAGCAGAAGGCCCGCTTCGATGCCCTCATGGCCTCGGACCGCGTCCGGGGCTTCGACCTGCGCCAGTCGCCCCTGATGCGCCTGACGGTGGTGAAGCTGGATGATGGATTGCACCGCGTCCTGTGGTCCTCGCATCACCTGCTGATGGACGGCTGGAGCCTCGGCCTCGTCTTCAAGGAGCTGTTCGCCTCCTACGACGCCGCCTCCAAGGGCCAGCGTCCCGCGCTGGGGGCCGCTCCCGCGTACCGGGACTTCATCTCCTGGCTGCGAGAGGACCCCACCGCGCACAGCGAGGCCCACTGGCGCGAAGCCCTCCAGGGCTTCACCGCACCGACGCCGCTCCCGGGCGCCCGGCTCCCCGACACCAAGGACGCACCGTACGCGCAGGGCGAGCGAGGGCTCCTCTTGAGCGCCGAGACGACCCAGGCGCTGCACGCGTACGCACGCCAGCACCAGCTCACGGCCAACACCGTGCTGCAGGGCGCCTGGGCGCTGGTGCTCGCCCGCTACTCCGGTGAGGGCGATGTCATCTTCGGCACCACCGTGTCCGGCCGCGCCGCCGACGTGCCGGGCATCGAGCACATGGTGGGCCTGTTCATCAATACGTTGCCCCTGCGCAGCCGGCTGGAGCCCGACATGCCGGTGGTGGCGTGGCTCGCTTCGCAACACGCCCAGATGCAGGCGCTGAACCAGCACGAGCACGCCTCACTGGCGCGCATCCAGGCATGGAGCGACGTGCCTCGCGGCCAGCCGCTGTTCCAGAGCCTGTACGTCTTCGAGAACTACCCCGTCGACGACGCCGTCTACTCCGGCGGCAGCGACTTCCAGGTCCGCGACCTCGCCAGCGCCGAACAGTCCGACGTGCCCTTCGTGGCCATCGTCCTGCCCGGCCCTCGGCTGGAGCTACGCCTCGTCTACGACACGCAGCGCTTCGAGACGCCGGCGCTGGAGCGGGTGCTGCGCCACTGGGCCGCGGCCCTGGAGTCCATGCTGGCCCAGCCCCAGGCCCTGCTGTCCTCGCTCTCCCTGGTGACACAGGAGGAGCGCGAGCGAGTGCTGGTGGAGTGGAACCGGACACAGCGCGACTACCCGCGCGACGCGGGAGTGCATCAGCTCTTCGCCGAGCAGGCGGCGCGCACACCGGACGCCATCGCCGTCGAGTCCACGACGGGCACGCTCACCTACCGGGAGCTCGACGAGCGCTCCAACCAGCTCGCGCACCATCTGCGCACCCTGGGAGTCACGCCGGGGACTCGCGTGGCCCTGTGCCTGGAGCGAAGCCTGGAGCTGCCCGTGGGCCTGCTGGGCATCCTCAAGGCGGGCGCGGCCTTCGTTCCGCTCGACCCCGCCTATCCGGCGGAACGGCTGTCCGCCATGCTCGCGAGCACGGGTGCGTCCGTCCTCGTGACACAGGAGCGGCTCGCCGACGAGCTGCCCGCCTACGTCCCGCTCCTCGTCTGCCTCGACTCCGACTGGGAGCAGGTGGCCCTTCAGCCCGTGTCGACGCTCGACACTCGCGCTGACGCGGACAGCCTCGCGTACGTCATGTTCACCTCGGGCTCCACGGGGCAGCCCAAGGGCGTCGCCATCCCCCACCGAGGCATCACCCGACTGGTGATGAGCGGCGAGTTCATCCACTTTGGCCCCCAGGAGGTCTTCCTCCAGCTCGCGCCCATCTCCTTCGACGCCTCCACGTTGGAAGTCTGGGGCGCGCTGCTCCATGGCGCCCGCCTGGTCCTCTTCCCGCCTCACACGCCCACGCTGGAAGAGCTGGGCGCGGTGCTGGTGCGCCACCGCGTCACCACCCTGTGGTTGACGGCGGCCCTCTTCGAGCAGATCGCCATCCACCAGCCCGAGGCCCTGGCCTCCGTGCGACAGGTGCTGGCGGGAGGCGATGTGCTGCCCGTGCGGCGCGTGCGCGAACACCTGTCGCGGATGGCTCCCGACGCCGTGCTCGTCAACGGCTACGGCCCCACGGAGAACACGACCTTCACCGCGTGCCACCGGATGGAAGCGGGCGACGTCATCGGCGCTTCCGTGCCCATTGGCCGCCCCATCTCCAACACCCGCGTCTACGTGCTGGATGAGCGGTTCGAGCCGGTGCTCCCTGGTGCGCCGGGCGAGCTGTTCACGGGAGGAGACGGACTGGCCTGGGGCTACCTGGGCCGGCCGGACCTCACGGCCGAGCGCTTCGTGCCCCATCCGTTCAACGCGGGAGAGCGCCTCTACCGCACGGGCGACAAGGTGCGCTGGAGCGACGACGGCACGCTGGAGTTCCTCGGCCGCACGGACTTCCAGGTCAAGGTGCGCGGCTTCCGAATCGAGCCGGGCGAGGTGGAGAGCGTCCTGCGGCTGCACGCCAGCGTGAGCGAGGCCGTCGTCGTGGTGCGCGAGGATGCGCCCGGCGACAAGCGACTGGTGGCCTATGTCGTGGCGCCCGACGCCGACATGGCGGGGCTGAAGGACTTCCTGCGCCAGAAGCTGCCCGAGTACATGGTGCCCTCGGCCCTGGTGTGCCTGGAGTCCCTGCCGCTGACTCCGAACGGCAAGGTGGACCGCAATGCCCTGCCGGCACCGGAGCTGGAGGGCTCGGGCGCTGACGCCTTCATGGTGCCTGTCGGTGCCACCGAAGTGGCGCTGGCCAGCATCTTCTCCGACGTGCTGGGCGTCCCGCGCGTGGGGAGGAATGACGACTTCTTCGAGCTGGGCGGACACTCGCTCCTCGCCACCCAGGTCGTCTCGCGCATCCGGGCGACGTTCGACCTGGAGCTGGCCCTGCGTGAGCTGTTCGAGTCCCCGACGCTCTCCGCGCTGGCCGGGCAGGTGGACGCCCTGCGCCTGGAACGGCGAGGCCTGGGCCTGCCCCCGCTCGTGCCCGTGCCGCGCACGGACGCGCTGCCGCTGTCCTTCGCTCAGCAGCGCCTGTGGTTCATCGACCAGTTGGAGCCGGCCAGCGCCCTGTACAACATGCCCTCCGCGCTCCGGCTGGTGGGCGACCTGGACGTGGCCGCGCTGGAGCACTCCATCTCCGACGTGGTGGAGCGCCACGAGGCGCTGCGCACCACCTTCGCCTCGCGCGAAGGGGAGCCCGTGCAGCACATCCATCCGGCCGCGCCCGTGACGCTGCCGGTGGTGGACCTGAGCACCCTGCCCTCGGCCGAGCGCGAGGCCGAGGTGCTCCGCCTCGCCCGCGAAGAGGCCCTGACCCCCTTCGACCTCGCCACGGGTCCGCTCTTCCGAGTCACACTGCTGCGAGTGGAAGCGCGGGAGCATGTGCTGCTCTCGACGATGCACCACATCGTCTCCGACGGCTGGTCCACGGGCGTGCTGGTGCGAGAGCTGGGCGCCCTCTATGCGGCGCACCTGTCAGGGACACAGGCGGAGCTGCCTCCGCTGCCCGTGCAGTACGCCGACTTCGCGGCCTGGCAGCGGGGCTGGCTGCGCGACGACGCGCTCCGCACGCGCCTGGGCTACTGGAAGCGACAGCTCGAAGGCGCTCCGGCGCTGCTGGAGCTGTCCACCGACAGACCCCGTCCGGCCGTCCAGACGCGCAACGCCGCTCAGCGCGCCGTCGTGCTGTCCACGGACCTCTCCGACGCCATCAAGACCCTGTCGCAGCAGCACGGCGCCACGCCCTTCATGACGTTGCTGGCCGCGTTCCAGGTGCTCCTCGCGCGCTACTCCGGCCAGGACGACATCGTCGTCGGCTCGCCCATCGCCGGGCGCAACCGGGGGGAGACCGAGGGCCTCATCGGCTTCTTCGTCAACACGCTGGCGCTGCGCGCGCGGCTGGAGCCACGCGCCTCCTTCGCCTCGCTGCTGAAGCAGGTGAAGCGCACCACGCTGGAGGCCTTCGACCACCAGGACGTGCCCTTCGAGAAGCTCGTCGAGGAGCTGCACCCCGAGCGCAGCCTCAGCTACTCGCCGCTGTTCCAGGTCATGTTCTCCGTGCTGAACACCCCCATGGGCGCGCTGGAGCTGCCCGGGTTGCGGCTGGAGGGACTGGGGGACCACGAGATGCCCCTCAAGTTCGACCTGAACCTCACCCTGACGGAGACGCCAGCGGGCTTCGTGGGCACGCTCGACTACAACGTCGACCTGTTCGACAACGCCACCATGGCGCGGATGGTGGAGCACCTGCTCACCCTGCTCCGCGCGGCCGTGGCGGACCCCGAGCAGTCACTCTCCGCCCTGCCGCTGATGGACGAGGCCGAGCTGCGACGCGTCCTCGGAGAGTGGAACGACACCCAGACCTATGTCCTGGACGCGGACCTGCGGCCGGTCCCCACGGGCGTGCCCGGCGAGCTGTATCTGGGCGACGAGGGTCTGGCGCGCGGCGCCCCGCACCAGCCCCACCTCATCGCCGAGCGGTTCATCCCAAACCCGTTCAGCACCGAGCCCGGTGCCCGCATCTACCGCACCGGCGACAGGGCGCGCTGGCTCGCGAACGGAACCCTCGAGCACCTCGGCCGCCTCGACTCCCAGGTGAAGCTGCGCGGCTTGCGCATCGAGCCAGGTGAAGTCGAAGCCGCGCTCCTGCGACAGCCGGGCGTCCAGGAGGCCGTCGTGCTGGTGCGCGACGACCTGCTGGTCGCCTACGTGGTGCCACGAGCAGAGAGCACGCTGGAGGCCACGGAGCTCCGGCGAGGACTGCTGACCGGACTGCCTGAGCACCTGGTACCCGCGGCCTTCGTGGTGCTGGATGCGCTGCCCCTCTCGCCGAACGGCAAGCTGGACCGCGAGGCGCTGCCCGCGCCAGACCTGCAGGCCGAAGTGGAGGCTGCGTGGATCGCCCCCCGCACGCCCACGGAGCAGACGCTGGCGGAGCTGATGGCCGCCATCCTCTGCGTCGAGCAGGTGGGAGCGCAGGACAGCTTCTTCACCCTGGGAGGCCACTCGCTGCTCGCCACCCAGCTCGCCTCTCGCATCCGGGCCGCGTTCCAGGTGGACCTCCCCCTGCGCGCCCTCTTCGAGGACCCCACCGTGGCGGGCCTCGCCGCGCGCATCGACGCCAGCCGGGGGGAGACGACTCCGGCGGTGCCGCCCCTGCTTCCCGTACCTCGTACGGAGGCGTTGCCGCTCTCCTTCTCCCAGCAGCGCCTGTGGTTCATCGACCAGCTCTCCCCGGGCACGCCGCTCTTCAACCTGCCCACGGCGCTGCGCGTGGAGGGTGCACTGGAGGTCGGAGCGCTGGAGCATGCCTTCAACGCCCTGGTGAACCGCCACGAGGTGCTGCGCACCACCTTCGCCATGCGTGACAGTGCGCCCGTGCAGCGCATCCGCCCCGCCTCGCACTTCAGCGTGCCCGTGGTGGACCTGAGCGCGCTGTCCGAAGAGGAGCGACAGGCGCGGACGCAAGCCCTCATCGCGGCGGACGCCCTCGCTTCGTTCGACCTCTCCACGGGGCCGCTCCTGCGCGCCTCGTTGCTGAAGCATGGCGCACAGGCCCATGTGCTCCTGGTGACGATGCACCACATCGTCTCCGACGCGTGGTCCACGGGCGTCCTCGTGCGCGAGCTGGCCACGCTGTACGTGGCTCGGACCACGGGCACTCCGGCCGCGCTGCCTCCGCTGCCCGTGCAGTACGCCGACTACGCGGCATGGCAGCGCACCTGGCTGCGCGGCGACATGCTCCAGCGTCAGCTCGACTTCTGGAAGGAACACCTCTCGGGCACCTCGGGTGTCCTCGAGCTGCCCACGGACAGGCCTCGTCCGGCCGTCCAGTCCCACAAGGGCACCCTGCTCCCTGTCGCGCTGACGGGCGAGCTGAGCGCCTCCGTGCGAGCGCTGGCCCAGCGCGAGGGCGCCACACCCTTCATGGTGCTGCTCGCGGCCTGGCAGCTCGTGCTCGCCCGCTACGCCGGCCAGGACGACGTCTCCGTGGGCTTCCCCATCGCCAACCGCCAGCAGGGGGAGACGGAGGGCCTCATCGGCTTCTTCGTCAACACGCTCGTCCTGCGCTCGCGCATCGACGCGCGCGGCTCCTTCCTCCAGCTCCTCGCCCACGTGCGGAGCGCCACGCTGGCCGCATACCAGCACCAGGACCTCCCCTTCGAGAAGCTCGTCGAGGAGCTCCAGCCCCAGCGCGACCTCGCTCGCAGCCCGCTCTTCCAGGCCACCCTCACCCTCCAGAACACCCCGGTCGAGGCCATCCAGCTCCCGGGGCTCTCCTTCGCTCCGCTCACCGCGAACATCACCACGTCGCAGTACGAGGTCAGCCTCCTGCTGGAGGAGGGGACGCAGGGCTTCTCCGGCGCCCTCAACTACAACACCGACCTCTTCGATGCGGACACGGTGAAGCGGCTGATGCGCCACTACGCCGTGCTGCTGGAGACGGTCACCGCCGCGCCGGAGCGCCCGCTCGGCCTCGTGTCGCTGCTGTCCTCCGAGGAGCGGCATCAGGTCCTGACGCGGTGGAACGCCGCTGCCGCGGAGTACCCGCGTGACGCAGCCATCCATCAACTCTTCGCCCGACAGGCCGCGCTCACTCCGGACGCCGTCGCCGTCGAGTCCGAGGACGCGAGCCTCACGTACGCGCAGCTCGACGCGCGCGCGAACCGGCTCGCCCATCATCTCCGCGGACTGGGCGTTCAGCCCGGCAGCCGCGTCGCCGTGCACCTGAAGCGCTCCGTGGACCTGGTGGTCGCGCTGCTCGGCACCCTCAAGGCGGGAGCCGCGTACGTCCCACTGGATGCCACCTGGCCGACCGAGCGCATGGCGTGGGTCCTGCGCCAGTCTTCCTCCGCCATCCTGTTGACGGAGTCGTCGGTGGCAGACGAGCTGCCGGAGCTGGGCGTCGTGCTCGTCGTCATGGACGAAGAGGCCGCGCATATCGCCCGCCAGCCAGACTCGGCCCCAGAGGTGCCCGCGAGCGCGGACTCCCTGGCCTACGTCATGTTCACCTCGGGGAGCACCGGCGAGCCCAAGGGCGTCTGCGTGCCGCACCGGGGCGTCGTCCGACTCGTGCAGCCTCACGGTGCCATCCGCTTCGGGCCCAACGAGGTCTGGCTCCAGGCGGCCCCCGTCGCCTTCGATGCCTCCACGCTCGAACTCTGGGGCGCGCTGCTTCACGGCGCCCGGCTCGTCCTCGCGCCTCCTGGAGCGCTGTCCCTTGAGGAGCTGGGAGCGCTGCTCGCGCGTCACCGCATCTCCTCGCTCTGGCTCACCGCTGCCCTCTACGAGCAGATGGTGACGTATCAGCCTCAGGCGCTGACCGGCGTCTCCCAGGTGCTCGCGGGTGGAGACGTGCTGCCCGCGCGGCGCGTGCGCGAACACCTCGCGCTGCTGCCTCCGAGCGGCGTCCTCATCAACGGCTACGGCCCCACCGAGAACACCACATTCTCCGCCACACATGCCCTGCGCGCGGGTGATGCGGTGGGCGACTCGGTCCCCATCGGCGGGCCGGTGCCTCACTCCTCCGCCTTCGTGTTGGACGGCTCATTCCAGCCGACGCCTCCCGGAGTGACGGGCGAGCTGTACGTCGGAGGCGACGGCCTCGCCTGGGGCTACCTCGGGCGGCCGGACCTCACAGCGGAGCGCTTCGTGCCCCATCCCTTCGGGGCGCCGGGCACGCGGCTCTACCGCACGGGTGACAAGGCCCGGTGGCGGATGGATGGAACCTTGGAGTTCCAGGGCCGCGCCGACTTCCAGGTCAAGGTGCGTGGCTTCCGCATCGAGCCCGGAGAGGTGGAGAGCACCCTGCGCCAGCACCCGGGCGTCGGTGAGGCCATCGTCGTCGTGCGTGAGGACGTCCCGGGCGACAAGCGACTCGTCGCCTACGTGGTGCCCTCGGAGCATGGACTGGACCCGGGCGCTGTGCGCGGCTTCCTCGAGGAGCGGCTCCCCGCGTACATGGTGCCGTCGGCCATCGTCACGCTGACGGAGCTGCCGCTGACAGCGAACGGCAAGGTCGACCGCAAGGCCCTCCCTCCGCCCGGAGTCAGCACTCAGCCTCAAGAGGCGCCCGAGATGCCACGCACCGCCACGGAGGAGGTGCTCGCGGGCATCTACGCCGAGGTGCTCGGTGTCTCGCGAGTGGGCCCGGAGGACGACTTCTTCGAGCTGGGAGGCCACTCCCTTCTCGCCACGCAGGTCGTCTCCCGCATCCGCTCCGCCTTCAACGTCGAACTCCCGCTGCGGGAACTCTTCGAAGCCCCCACCGTCGCCGGACTGGCCCGGTACCTGGATGCCTCGCGACAGGAGCAGCAGGGGCTGGAGGTTCCGGCGCTGACGCCCGTGCCGCGCACAGGCGCCCTGCCGCTGTCCTTCGCGCAGCAGCGACTGTGGTTCATCGACCAGCTCGATCCCGGCAGCGCCCTCTACAACATCCTCACGGCGCTCCGCCTCGAGGGGACACTCGACATCGCCGCCTTGGAGCGAGCGGTCTCCGACGTCGTCTCACGCCACGAGGCGCTCCGCACCACGTTCACCTCCATCGACGGGCAACCGTCCCAGGTCATCCACCCCGCGGCGCCCGTCTCCATCGCGCTCATCGACCTGCGGCACCTGGAGGATGACCACCGTCAGGCCGAGGCCCGACGACTGACGGTGGAGGAAGGAGAGCGTCCCTTCGACCTCACCTCCGGACCGTTGTTCCGCCTCTGCCTCGTCAAGCTGGCGGAGCGCGAGCACCTGCTCCTCGCCAACATCCACCACATCGTCTCCGACGGTTGGTCTTCCGGCGTGCTGGTGCGCGAGCTGGGCACGCTCTACGCGGCGCACCTCTCCGGCGAGCCGGCCGTGCTTCCTCCGCTGTCCGTGCAATACGCCGACTTCGCCGCGTGGCAGCGCGGCTGGCTGCGTGACGACGCGCTGCGGACGCGGCTGGCCTACTGGAAACAGCAACTCCAAGGAGCCCCCGCGCTGTTGGAGCTGCCCACCGACAGGCCCCGCGCCGCCCACGCGTCGCGCGAGGCCGTCATCCTCCCCATCGCGCTGGGAGCCGAGCTGTCCAACGCCATCAAGGCGCTCTCACAGCGCCAGGGCGCCACGCCCTTCATGACGCTGCTTGCCGTCTTCCAGCTCCTGCTCTCCCGCTACTCGGGCCAGGACGACATCTCCGTCGGCTCCCCCATCGCCGGCCGCAACCGCGAGGAGACCGAGGGCCTCATCGGCTTCTTCGTCAACACGCTGGTGCTCCGTGCGCGCATCGACCCACGAGCCTCGTTCCACGCGCTGTTGGAGCGCGTCCGAGCCACCACCCTGGGAGCCTTCGAGCACCAGGACGTGCCCTTCGAGAAGCTCGTCGAAGAGCTGCAGCCCGAGCGGGTCCTCGATGTCCCCCCGCTCTTCCAGGTCATGTTCTCCCTGCTGAACACGCCCATGGGAGGCCTGGAGCTGCCCGGCCTGCGAGTGCATTCCGTCGACCAGGGTGACGCGCTCGCCAAGTTCGACCTCAACCTCACCTTCGTCGAAGCACCTTCTGGATACGAAGGCGCCCTCCAGGTCGCCGCCGCGCTGTTCGATGCCTCGACGGCCGCGCGCATGGTGGCGCACTTCCTCACGCTGCTCCGCGCCGCTGTGAAGCAGCCGGATGCCCCGGTCGCGTCCCTTCCGCTCATGGACGAGGCCGAGCAGCACCGCGTCCTGGTGGAGTGGAACGACACGCATGCGGACTTCCCCGCGCACACCACCGTCCACGCCCTCTTCGAGGAAACCGTCGCTCGCACTCCCGACGCGCTCGCCGTGTCCATGGGCGACGCTCAGCTCACCTTCCGTGAGCTGGACGCACGCGCCAATCAGCTCGCCCACGCGCTGCGCGACCTGGGTGTCGGGCAAGGCTCACGAGTGGGCCTGTACTTCCGCCGCGCACCCGACATGGTCGTGGCCCTCTGGGCAACCCTCAAGGCCGGTGCCGCCTACCTGCCTCTCGACCCGGCCCTGCCCGACTCTCGCATCGCCTTCCTCCTGCAAGACACCGACGTCGCCGTTGTCCTCACCCAGGCCGCGCTCGCGGACGCACTGCTCACGAACACAGTCTCCGTCCTCCGAGTCGACAAGGACTGGGACGTCACGGCGGGCAAGCAGCCCACGACTGCTCCGGCCCCCCTGGCCACCGCCGACGACCTCGCCTACCTCATCTACACCTCTGGCAGCACCGGCCTCCCCAAGGGCGTCATGGTGGAACACCGGGGCGTCGTGAACTACCTCACCTGGGCCCTGCACGCGTACCGCATCGCCGAGGGCTCGGGCTCACCGGTCCACTCGCCGCTCTCCTTCGACCTGACCGTCACCAGCCTCATCGCTCCGCTCATCGCAGGGAGACCCGTGGTGCTCGTGCCCGAGGAGGCAGGCGTGGAGGGGCTGGGTGAAGCCCTGCGCGAGGGCAGCGACTTCAGCCTCGTGAAGCTGACGCCGACGCACCTGCAACTGCTCTCCTACCAGCTCACGCAGGGTGAGGCGGCCGGTCGCACCCGAGCCTTTGTCATCGGCGGCGAGGCCCTGACCGCCGAAGGCGTGGCCTTCTGGCGCAAGCACGCTCCGGACACCCTGCTCATCAACGAGTACGGCCCCACCGAGACGGTGGTCGGTTGCAGCGTCCACACCGTGGCCCCTGGAGACGCGACGAGCGGTGCCATCTCCATCGGCCGTCCCATCGCCAATACCCGCCTGTACGTCCTGGATGCCCACCTGCGCCCGGTGCCGGTAGGCGTCGTGGGTGAGCTGTTCATCGGCGGCTCGGGCGTGGCGCGCGGCTACTGGCGGCGTCCCGCGCTGACCGCGGAGCGCTTCATCCCCGATGCCTTCAGCGCGCTGCCTGGAGCCCGGATGTACCGGACGGGCGACCGCGTCCGCTGGGGCGCCGACGGACGGCTGGAGTACCTGGGCCGCGCCGACTTCCAGGTGAAGGTGCGTGGCTACCGCATCGAACTGGGAGAGATTGAATCCGCGCTGCGGACGCATGCCTCCGTCGGCGACGCGGTGGTGGTGGTGCGCGAGGAGGGCCCTTTGGGCGCACGGCTCGTGGCCTACGTCGCGCCGCATTCAGGCGCCCCCCTCCCCGACGCCAACGCCCTGCGGGGACATCTGGGTGAACGCCTCCCGGCGTACATGGTGCCCTCGGCCATCGTCTCGCAGGAGGCACTGCCCCTGTCCTCCAACGGCAAGGTCGACCGCGCCGCGCTGCCTTCGCCGGACGCCGTGAGCACCGACTCCCACGTCGCACCTCTCAACGCCACCGAGCGCACGCTGGCAACCCTCATGGCGGAGTTGCTGCGCATCGAGCACGTCGGCGCCGAGGACTCCTTCTTCGCGCTCGGCGGACACTCCATCCTCGCCACCCAGCTCGCCTCGCGCATCCGCACGGTCTTCCAGGTCGAGCTGCCCCTCCGAGCCCTCTTCGAGGCGCCCACCGTCTCGTCCCTCGCTGCACGCATCGACGCGAACGCTCGCGGGGGCACCTCTGCGTTGCCTCCCCTGATTCCCGTATCCCGCACCCAGGCACTGCCGCTGTCCTTCGCGCAGCAGCGCCTGTGGTTCATCGACCAGCTCGAGCCCGGCAGCGCGCTCTACAACATGCCCGCGGCGCTGCGGCTGGAAGGGGCGCTGGACGCGGACGCGCTCGAGGCCAGCTTCGACGCCCTGGTGCGACGCCATGAAGCCCTCCGCACCACCTTCCCGTCTCATGACGGCGAGCCCGTGCAGGTCATCCACCCGGCCGCGGCCTTCTCACTTCCGCTCGTGGACCTGAGCCGCGAGCACGGGGACGAGCGCGCTGCTCGGGCTCAGCGGCTCATCAACGAGGAGGCGCTCAAGCCCTTCCACCTGGCCACCGGCCCGCTGCTGCGCGCTTCGCTGCTCCGGATGGACGCGAAGGAGCACGTGCTGCTGGTGACGATGCATCACATCGTCTCCGACGGCTGGTCCATGGACGTGCTGGTGCGCGAGCTGGTCACGCTCTACGCGGCCATCACCACGAACACGTCGCCAGACCTCGCGCCATTGCCTGTGCAGTACGCCGACTTCTCCGCATGGCAGCGCGCGTGGCTGCGCGGTGAGGTGCTCCAGCGACAGCTCGACTACTGGAAGCACCAGCTCGCGGATGCGCCCGCCGTGCTGGAGCTGCCCACCGACAGGCCCCGCCCGGCGGTCCAGTCCTCCCAGGGTGGAGCGGTGCCATTCCACCTGCCCGAGGAGCTGACCCAGTCCCTGGAGTCCTTCACCCAAGCCGAAGGGGCGACGCTCTTCATGGGCGTGCTGGCCGCCTTCCAGCTCCTGCTCTCGCGTTACTCCGGGCAGGACGACATCTCCGTGGGCTCGCCCATCGCGGGACGCAACCGAGCGGAGACCGAGGGCCTCATCGGCTTCTTCGTCAACACCCTCGTCCTGCGCTCTCGCATCGCCCCACGCTCCACCTTCCGCGAGCTGCTCTCCCAGGTCCGTGCATCCACGCTCGCCGCCTACGAGCACCAGGACGTCCCCTTCGAGAAGCTCGTCGAGGAACTCCATCCCCGGCGCAGCCTGAGCCACTCGCCGCTCTTCCAGGTGATGCTCGCGCTCCAGAGCACGCCTCGACAGGCGCCGTCGCTCCGCTCCGAACAGAGCGGGCTGGAAGCACTGAAGCTCACGCCGATGGGCGTGGAGGGGCTGGAGGCGAAGTTCGACCTCTCGCTCTCGCTCGCCCGGACATCCCAGGGACTCGGAGGAGCGCTCGACTTCCGCGTGGAGCTGTTCGACGAGCGGACCGTCGCGCGCATGGCAGGGCACCTCATCACCCTGCTGAAGGCCGTGGTCACCACGCCCGATGCGGACCTGGGTTCGCTGTCCCTCCTCTCCGACGCGGAGCGGGAGCAGCTCCTCGTGACGTGGAACGACACGCACCGCGAACTGCCGTGGGGAGGGGCGCTGCACGAGCGAATCGAAGCTCAAGTCGTTCGCACACCCGATGCGCTGGCGGTCCTCGACGACACGACGTCGCTCACCTTCGACCAGCTCGACCGTCGGGCCAACAGGCTCGCCCACTGGCTGCGGGCTCACGGCGTCAGGCCCGAGTCCCGCGTCGCCATCTGCATGGAGCGCGGCGTCGACATGATTGTCGCCGTCCTCGGCGTCCTCAAGGCGGGCGGCGCGTACGTCCCCCTGGACCCCTCCCATCCTCGCGAGCGGCTCGCCTTCGTGCGCCGCGACTCCGGCGTCACGCTCATCCTCACGCAGCAACTCCTGGCCGAGCGGCTGGAGACGCCGTCCGTCAAGGTCCTCCGCATGGATGACCCGGACGTGGCCCAGATGCTCGCCAGTGAAGCGGACACCGCGCTACCCCGTGTCTCCGCGCCCCAGCACCTCGCCTACGTCATCTACACGTCGGGCAGCACCGGGCATCCGAAGGGCGTCATGATTCAGCACGCCTCCGTGATGAATCTGCATGCGGCCCTCGCGTCCACTGCGCTCGCCGGCCTGCGAGGCCCGCTGCGAGTCAGCCTCAACGCGCCGCTGGCCTTTGATGCGTCTGTCCAGCAGCTCATCCAGCTCTCCGATGGCCACACCCTGTGCGTGGTGCCCCAGGCCGTTCGCCAGGACGCGCCCCGACTGGTGAACTGGGTGGAGCAACACCACGTCGACGTGCTCGACTGCGCGCCGTCCCACCTGCGTTTGCTGCTCGATGAGGGGCTGGCCTCCAATCGAGCCCTGCGAGTCCTCGTCGGGGGTGAGGCGGTGGACGACGCCCTCTGGGAGCGGCTCGCCACCCATCCACGCATCACCGCCTTCAACGTCTACGGGCCCACCGAGTGCACGGTGGACTCCACGGCACGCGCGGTGCGCGGAGCGCCGCGTCCTTCGCTCGGCTCACCGCTGACGAATGTGCGGGCCTACGTCCTGGATTCCCACCTCCAGCCTGTCCCCGTGGGTGTCTCCGGAGAGCTGTTCCTGGCCGGAGATGGCCTCGCGCGTGGCTACCTCGCGCGCCCGTCGCTCACCGCGGAGCGCTTCGTCCCCAATCCGTTCAGCTCCGTCCCCGGCGCGCGCATGTACCGCACGGGAGACAAGGTGCGCTGGCTCCCTGATGGAGAGCTCGCGTTCCTCGGCCGCCTCGACTTCCAGGTGAAGCTGCGCGGCTTCCGCATCGAGCTGGGCGAAATCGAAGCCACCCTCGCCCGCCACCCCGACATCCGTGAAGCCCTGGTCCTCCTCCGCGAGGATGTCCCAGGAGACCAGCGCCTCGTCGCCTACTACACCGCTCACTCACGCCCGCCCGAGCCCGCGGCCCTCCGCGCCTACCTCACCAAGAGACTCCCGGCCTACGAGGTCCCCGGCGCGCTCATGGCCCTGGAATCCTTCCCGCTGACGCCCAACGGCAAGGTGGACCGCAAGGCCCTGCCTTCTCCCGAAGCGACCCCCGGCGCCGACGCCTTCGTCGCTCCGCTCACACCCACCGAGGTGCGCCTCGCCGCCCTCTGGGCCGACGTCCTCCGCCTCCCGGTTGTCGGCCGGCATGACCACTTCTTCGAGCGCGGCGGCCATTCGCTGTTGGCCACCCGGTTGATGTCGCGCATCCGCTCCGTCTTCGCCCTGGAGCTCCCCCTGCGCGCCCTCTTCGAGGCGCCCACCCTGGAGTTGCTCGCCCTCCGCGTCGAGCGCGCCACCGAGGCGTCCGCGCTCCCGCCGCTGCTCCCCGCACCGCGAGACGGCGCACCGTTGCCTCTCTCCTTCGCGCAGCAGCGCCTCTGGTTCCTCGAGCAGCTCCAGCCCGGCACTCCCACGTACAACATGCCCACGGCCCTCCGCCTCGAGGGCGCGCTCGACGTCCCGTCCCTCCAGCGCGCCTTCTCGGAGCTGCTCCGCCGCCACGAAGCCCTCCGCACGTCCTTCGCCGAGGACAACGGCGCTCCCTTCCAGCACATCTCCCCCCCGGCTCCCTTCGCGCTCCTCGTGGAGGACCTCTCCTCCGTCGAGGAGCGTGAGGCCCTCGCTCGCGAGCGGGCGCATCAGGACGCCGTCCGCCCGTTCGACTTGAGTCGCGGCCCCCTGCTTCGCGCCTCCCTGCTGCGCCTCGCACCCCAGCAGCACGTGCTGCTCCTCAACCTCCACCACGCCGTCACCGACGGCTGGTCCATGGGCCTGCTCGTCCGAGAAGTGGTCACCCTCTACGAAGCCTTCCGCCAGGGACTCCACTCCCTCCTTCCCGAGCTGCCGCTCCAGTACGCCGACTACGCCCTCTGGCAGCGCCAGTGGCTCAAGGACGACGTCCTCTCCCGGCAGGTGGCCTGGTGGAAGCACCAGCTCGCCGGAGCCCCCGCGCTCCTCGAACTGCCCACCGACTTCCCTCGCCCACCGCTCCAGTCCTTCCACGGTCGCACCGTCGACTTCCAGATTCCCGGGGCCCTCGCTCGCGCCGTGGAAGCCTTCTGCAAGCAGGAGGGCGCCACCCTCTTCATGGGCGTGCTGGCCACCTTCCAGCTCCTGCTCTCGCGCTACTCCGGGCAGGACGACATCTCCATCGGCTCCCCCATCGCCGGCCGCAGGGCTTCCGAGTTGGAGGGCCTCATCGGCTTCTTCGTCAACACCCTCGTCCTGCGCTCCCGCGTCGAGCCGCGCGCCTCCTTCCGTCAGCTCCTCTCCCAGGTGCGAGCCTCCACGCTCGCCGCCTATGAACATCAGGACGTCCCCTTCGAGAAGCTCGTCGAGGAGCTCAAGCCCCAGCGCAGCCTCAGCTACTCGCCACTCTTCCAGGTGATGTTCACCCTCCAGAACACCCCCACGGACACGCTGGAGGCCGGCGAAGGCACCACGATGCTGAGCGTCCAGTCCGTCGCGCCCGACGTGCGTTCCACCCACTTCGACCTGACGCTGTCGCTCGCCGAAACGCCGGAGGGCTTCTCCGGCGCACTGACCTATCGGACCGACCTGTTCGAGGAGTCCACCATCACTCGCATGGCGGGACATTTCGCCACGCTGCTGGAAGCCGCCATCCACGCTCCCGAGACACATGTGGGCGAGCTTCCGCTGATGCCCGTCGCCGAGCGCGAGCAGATGCTGACTCGCTGGAACGACACCCATCGCGAGCGGCCCTGGGAGGGCGCCATCCACGGAGAGGCCATTGACGAGTCCTACTGGGAGAAGCTCTCCGCCCCCCGGCCCGTCGGCACCCCGCTGGCCAACGTGCAGGCCCACGTCCTCGATGCACGCATGCAGCCCGTTCCCCTGGGGGTTCCCGGCGAGCTCTTCCTCGCGGGCGCGGGCGTCAGCCGGGGCTCTCTCAGCGGGCCTGGCCTCACCGCCGAGCGGTTCCTCCCAGACCCGTTCTCGTCCACGCCGGGCGCCCGCCTCTACCGCACGGGCGACAAGGTGCGCAGACGGGACAACGGCGAGCTGGTGTACCTCGGCCGCTTCGACGACACGGTGGACCCGAAGGCCCAGCCCGCTCCGGACATGTCCTCCACGAGCAGCGAGTACGTCGCTCCGCGCAACCCTGGCGAGGAGACCATCGCGGCCCTCTGGCGCGAGCTCCTCGGCAGGCAGAAGGTGAGTGCCACCGACGACTTCTTCGCCCTCGGCGGCCACTCCCTGCTGGCCGTCCGCCTCATGTCGCTGCTTCGCGAGCGGCTGGGTGTCTCGCTGCCGGTGTCAGCCCTCTTCCAGGCCTCCACCGTGGAGCGACTGGCACGACGGGTGGAGCAGCGCGAGCAGGCTCCACGGCCCACTCCCAACCTCGTGCGCCTGGACACCGGCACGTCGACCGAGCGGCCCCTCTTCCTCGTCCACGGCGGCGGAGGCGCGGCGCTGGGCTACACCGAGCTCGTTCGTGAGCTCGGTACCCAGCGGCCCATCTACGGCCTGTCCGCGTCCGGCATGGAGGGCGGCGAGCTTCCCGAGTCCTCCGTGAAGACGCTGGCGCGCGACTACCTCGCACAGCTCCGCACGGTGCAGCCTCGGGGGCCGTACCTCCTCGGCGGCTGGTCCTTCGGTGGCGTCGTGGCACACGAGATGGCGCGGTTGCTCGAGGCCACGGGAGAGAAGGTGGACCTGCTGGTGCTGCTCGACAGCCGCGCGCCTACGCGGCAGCCGATGCCCAAGCCCGACACGCTCACGCTGCTCGCCGGCTTCGGTCAGATGCTCGGCGTGTCCTGGGAAGACGCCTCACTGGAGGTGGGGCGGCTGGAGCGCCTGGGAGCGCGAGAGGTGCTGGCCCAGGTGCTGCCACGGCTGCGACTCGCCGCTCCGGCCTTGCACACGCTGGAACTCGACACGGCTGAGCGGCTCTTCAACGTCTACCAGCGACTCACCGAGGCCCAGCGTCGCCATGTGCCAGACGGTGTCTACACGGGTCGGACCGTGCTCTTCCGCGCCACCCGGTCTCCCGACGAGGCCCCGTTGCGCGAGGACCGCGGCTGGCGCGAGTGGCTCACCGGGGCGCTCTCGGTGCACGACGTCGCGGGCGACCACTTCACGATGTTGAGCGCACCGCGAGTCTCCGAGTTGGTGGAGCAGCTCGCACGAGACCTGGAGGACGCAGCCTCGTGATGTGATTCACACCAGGCCCGGGCCTCGAGCCCGGGCCCATTCCCCTCAAGGGAGGTCCTTCAGCATCTATCGGGTCCATCGGGTGACCACAGCGCGTCGTCGGGTGACCAGGGAAGGCTGGGCGCAGACGGAACCGGGGCGGGATTGAGGCTCGGTGCGGCAGGCGGGGCGGAAGGGATGGGAGCCGCCGACACCTTCGTGGCGACGACGGCCGGAGTCGCGACCTCTGGCGCGGCCGAGTCCGAGCGAGCCCGCGGCGACGCTGTCTGCTCGCGTGCGACCAGTTGGACCGGCAAGAGGACCGCGAGGCCAAGGAGTAGCAGCGCCACTCGCAACGAAGTACGGCGTCGCGGAGTGGAGACATCGACGTGTTCCAGCATGGACAACCTCCTGTGCAGCGTGTGGATGCGAGTTGAGGCACCGAGCACCGCGGCGGTGCCGTGGCTACGGGTGACGCCAAAGGTGAGGAGGAGCTGGCCATAATCACCGGGCGCGGCCCCCGTGAGGCGGAGGGCTTCGGCGTCACAGGCCTCCTCTCGTGCCAGCGCATACTCCTGGGCTGTCTTGCGTACGAGCGGGTGGAAGAAGAGGACGCTCTCCGCGAGTGCCGGAACCCAGCCAAACCACAGGTCGCGGCGCTGGAAATGGGCCAACTCATGAGCCAATGCCATCCGCACTGCTTCCAGGTCCAGGCACCGGACCGCCTGCGCGGGCAGAACAATCACCGGGGAGATCAGCCCCGTGGCCAGAGGGCTCGCCATCTCATCGGACATCAGGAGACAGGGCACTCGGCGCAGTCCCGCGGCGGAGGCGAGCTCGCTGATGGCCTTCTCGATGTCCGGTTGGCGAAGGGGCACCGCGCGAAGGCGCAGGCGACGCATGCGGCTCCAGGCCCGCACATGCCCCTTGAGCTGCCAGGCGATTCCCAATCCCCACGCAACGAGCAGCACCGCCGCGCCCCCATGTCGCCAGGGCACTCCATCGCCCATGAGAGCCATGGTGTCCGGAGTGGCCACGTTCTCCTCCGGCCCCATCGACTCCACTCGTCCCGGAATCAGCGTGGGCAGGAGAGGAAGCTGCACCGGGCTCAACGCCCCCAGGGACAGCACGAACTTGAGGGAAACCAGCCACCACAGCCCCGCGCGCAGGGCGGAGGGCATGCGCGGCACTGCGTGGGACAGCCCCCAGACCAGCGCGGCCCACGGCGCACCCTGCCAGGAAGCCCGCCACAGACACTCCAGTGTGGAAAACCCCCAGCTGAAGTCCGTCAGCCATTCAGCACCCATGGGCGCACTCCTTCCCCTGCTTCCGAGAGTTCAGCCGGGCCACGACGTCCTGGAGCTTCCGAGAACCGGGTGAGGTGCCCCTTCGTCCGCAGCCACTCCATCACCCGCTCTCCCACGGTCGCCATGACTACACCTGTAGTCAGAACGTACGCGTGACTACAGCCGTAGTCAAGTCATCTCCGGAGCCGAGCTGCTTGCGCGACTGAACTCCTCCCAGCGCCACCTCGCCCTTGTCAGTCCATTCAGAATGCCCCTTGCGGTGCGCAAGCGAATCAACGCGATGGTCGCGGTATCGCGCATCGAGGAACTCAACAGAGTGGAATCGACTCACGCAGATGGCGAGCCGCTCTCATCGCCTGAAACGTTTGCCGACCCGGCGCTCCTGAACTCCATCGTCGTGGCTCGAGTGTTCGGGGAAAACCCTACCAACGCCCATGCTTCAACGTTCCTGCCTGACTTGAATCGCTCCAAAGATTGACATGGCGAAATCGCCGCTCCCAAGGTTGGCCTGTCGCCGACGCTGGCGACCCGGAGCGCCTGCTGGTGTGAGCGAGCGCAATGGCTCTCACAGGCAGACGCGCATCGCCGTCCATTGCGTCGTTCGCGACGCTCAATGCCGAGGAGCCATCCATGTCGAAACCAAGCCAGTCAGCGCCACCCCTCTCCCGCCGCCTGTTACCAGCACTCGCCGCCCTCGCCCTGGCCGTCGCCGCACCGGACGCCAGCGCGGCCTCCGCGGTCTACGGCGGTGGCCCGTTCTACTCCGGCGGCACCGCGGTGATGGACGACCTGCGCGCCTCGGGCTTCACCACCATCATCCTGTGGAGCTTCCACATCGAGGACAACGGCGACCTCGTCTACAACGACATCCCCGTGGTCAGGAACGGCGCCTACATGGGTGATGCCGCGTGGCCGACACGCCTGGCCACGCTCAAGACCGCGCCGACCTCGGTGAATCGCATCGAGGTGTCCATCGGTGCCTGGAGCGTTCCGGACTTCGAGCGCATGGCCAGACTGGTCAATGGCACCGCCGCCGGCTGCGGCACCACCCTCGTCTGCGGCACCGGCAGCAACAGCATCCTGTACAGGAACTTCCAGGCGCTGAAGGCCGCCACCGGCGCCGACGCGGTGAACTTCGACGACGAGAGCGCCTACGCCCTGGCTCCAACGACGACCTTCGGACAGATGCTCATCGGCCAGGGTTACAAAATCACCTTCGCGCCGTACACCCAGCAGACGTTCTGGCGGAGCCTCAAGGACAACCTGGGCAGTGCCGTCGATAGAATCTACCTTCAGGTGTACGACGGCGGCGCCGGCAACAACCCGGCGAGCTGGAACACCGCGATGGGCATGACGGTCGACCCGGGCCTGTGGTCCAGGCATGGCACTGGCTGCACTTCGGGCGACAGCCCGGCCTCGGTGCAGAGCCGGATGAGCGGCTGGAAGACCAGCGCTGGCATTCGCGGCGGCTTCATGTGGTTGTACGACGACATCCAGCGGTGCTCCGCGCAGGGCACGAGCGCGCAGTACGCGGCGGCCATCAACACCGCGGTCAGCGGCAACACCCCGCCGGTGGCGAACTTCGGCGTCACCGTCAGCAGCCTCACCGCGACCTTCAGCGACTCGTCCACCGACGCCGACGGCACCATCACCTCGCGCAGTTGGAACTTCGGCGACGGCGGCACCTCCACCGCGACGAACCCCTCGCGCACCTATGCGAGTGCCGGCAACTACAACGTCACCCTCACCGTCACCGACAACGGCGGCGCGAGTAATACCAAGAGCCAGACGGTCTCGGTCGGCGCGGGCGTCGCCAATCTGGCGTTGAACAAGCCCACCACCAGCTCGGCCGCCTGCAACAGCAACGAGTCCGCGGCCAAGGCGGTCAACGGCAGCGTCTCGGGCGGCACCACCGACAAGTTCTGCTCGCTGGTCTCGCCGGCGTGGATGCAGGTGGACCTGGGCTCGGCGCAGACGGTCAGCAGCTTCACCCTCAAGCACGCGGGGGCCGGGGGTGAGAACACGAGCTGGAACACCCAGGCGTTCACCATCCAGACGTCGAGCAATGGGACCACCTGGAGCACGCCTGTCACGGTGAGCACCAACACCGCCAGCAGCTCCACGCACGCCATCACCTCGACGTCGGCGCGCTACATCAAGCTCAACGTGACGACGCCCACCCAGAATGGAGACCCGGCGACGCGAATCTACGAGTTCGAGGTTCGCTAAGCTCTTGAAGAGGAAGCCGACCCGCGACGCACCGTCGCGGGTCTTGACCTTGACACTGGTGTCAGGGACTAGCGTTCGTTTCCAAGAGAGCCGGATGAACATCGGAGAACTCGCCAGGCGCACGGGCTGCAGTGCGCGCTCCATCCGTCACTATGAGAAGACGGGGCTCCTCAGGTCGAATCGACGCGCGAATGGCTACCGGGATTTCGATGGGGAGTCGGTGCCCCGGGTGATGCAGGTGGCCCACCTCATCCGGCTGGGCTTCTCCCTGGGGGACATCGCCACCTTTCCCCCCTGCATGCTCCGCGACGTCACGCATGCCATCTGTCCGCAGGCGCTCGCGCTCCACCGCAAGCGGCTGGCGGAGTTCGACCAGCAACTCCTGGAGCTCGCAGGCCGTCGAGACCGGCTCGCTCGCGCGCTGGGCGCGAATGCCCGCTCCACGAAATGAGGACCTCATGCATCGTCGCGACCTGATGAAGACCGCCCTCCTGGGCGCGGGCATGCTCCCGATGCACGGCGCCCTCGCCGCCGCGTCCGAGCGGGGCAAGCAACCCCGTCGCTCGTTCCTCCTGGTGCATGGCGCCTGGCACAACGCCCTCCACTGGGCGCGCCTCACGGAGGCACTCTCCGCGCGAGGCCACCAGGTGGTGGCCATCAACCTGCCCGGACACGGACTCAATGCGCGGTTTCCCTCGGCCTACGTGACGGGCGACGCGGCGAAGCTCCTCGAGGAGCGCTCACCGCAGGCGGACTTCACCTTGGAGGACTGCGCCGTCGCCGTGGTCACCGCGCTGGAGAAGCTGCGACAGGGGGCGGGCGGGACGAAGCCCGTCCTCGTGGGCCACAGCGTGGGCGGCGCCGTCATCACCCGGGCGGGAGAGCTGGCGCCACAGCACATCGGCCGGCTCGTCTACCTGAGCGCGTACTGCCCCCTGCGACTGGGAAGCCCCAGTGGCTACAACGAACTGCCCGAGGCGCGCACCGGCTACGGGGAGACGCTGTTCCTCGGGGACCCGGGGAAGCTGGGCGCGGTGCGCATCAACCCTCGCGGAGGCACGGACTATCTGGAGGCCCTTCGCGAGGCGTATTACCAGGACGTGCCCCTGGTGGACTTCCTGCCCTTCGCGCTCTCCCTGACGCCGGACCTCCCCTTGTCGCTCTGGACCGCCAAGGTGGGAGCCACCCCGGCGCGCTGGGGCCGGATTCCTCGCAGCTATCTTCGCTGCACCCAGGACCGCGCACTGGCACCGGCGCTCCAGGAGTTGATGATTCGCGAGGCCAACGCCTTCACGCCCGGCAATGCCTTCACCGTCGAGTCATTGGAGGCCTCGCACTCGCCATTCGCGTCGCAGCCCGAGGCGCTCGCCGCGCTCCTGGACGGTCTGCGCTGAGCTGAGCTGAAGTGAAGGTTGCCCTCGGCAGCCTGGGCCGCGAGGCTTATCCTCCAGTCGTTGGAATGACGTGCGTCAAAGCCACCGAGGTCCAGGAGGGAGCACAATGGCCGGCAAGACACCCCGGAAGTCGGCGAAGGTCGCCAAGAAGACCGCCGCCAAAGCCAGCAAGCCCAAGCCCACGAAGGCCCCGGCGAAGAAATCACCGGCACGCCGTGCGGCGCCCAAAGCCACCCCGGCCCCGCGCAAGAGCGCCAAGGAGCCTCGCCTCCTCTCCGGCGGCAATCCTCAAATCGCGAAGGGCTACGGCGACGCCCCCGTGCAGGCCTACATCGCGGCCATGCCGGGCTGGAAACGCAACGTCGGGCACCGCCTCGACGCGCTCATCTCGCGCACCGTCCCCGGCGTCAGCAAGGCGGTCAAATGGAACTCGCCGATGTACGGAGTCGAAGACCAGGGCTGGTTCCTTGGCGTCCATTGCTTCGCGAAGTACGTCAAGGTGGCGTTCTTCCGCGGCACCTCGCTGCGTCCTCTCCCCCCGGGCGAATCCAAGAGCCAGGACACGCGCTACCTCGACATCCGCGAGGACACTCCGCTCGACGAAGCTCAGTTCGCCAGGTGGGTGAAGCAAGCCAGCAAATTGCCTGGCGAACGGATGTGAGCGGCCACCCGCGCCGCTCCTGAAATCAGCGCGAACGCCGCCGCCTCTTTCATCAGCGGCGGCGTGTCCGACCTCATCCGCTCAGCCTCTTCTCCAGACCCGAAATGAGGCGCCCCGTGCGGAACCACGCAGGGGCGGAATCCCTCAGGACTTCGCCTTCTTCGAGGGCCTGGCCTTCACCGCCGGCTTCGCCTTCGCCTTCGAGGGCTTCGCCTTCACCACCGCCTTCGCCTTCGCGGGCTTCGCCTTCACTACCGGCTTCGCCTTCGCGGGACTGGCCTTCACCACTGGCTTCGCCTTCGACGGCTTCGCCTTGCCCTCGCTGTTGAGGTCGATCGCCTGGCGAATGAGCATCTTGAACGCGGCCGCATCCACCTTCTCTCCTTCGCGGATGTCGATGGCGCGGCGCGTATTCCCTTCGAGGCTCGAATTGAAGAGCCCGCCCGGGTCCATCAGGGAGGCGCCCTTGATGAAGGTCAGCTTCACGACCTCCTTGTAGGACTCGCCCGTGCAGATGATGCCGTCGTGCGACCAGACCGGAGTGCCCATCCACTTCCACTCCTCGACGACGTCCGGGTCCGCATCCTTGATGAGCTTGCGCATCCTGGCGAGGGTCTCCCCACGCCAGCCCCCAAGGTCGACGATTCTCTGCGAGATGAGCTCCGATGCCGACGGGCCTTCACCCGCGACGGGCTTTTTCATGGTCTCCTCCTAGAAATTCCAGCGCTCAGGCGGTCGCCGGGCGAAGCCCAACGGACGGGGCCTGCAGGCGGCGCCAGAAGAAGTACGAGAGCCCCCAGAGTACGCCGGTGACCACCGCGTAGATCCACGACTCCGGGCCGTGTCCCATCGCGAGGTGGGCGATGAGCGCCGAGACGAGGGTGAAGGCGAAGCCCGCATAGGCCCACTCCTTGAGCCGCGCCGGCACCGGCGCGAGCAGCAGCACCACGCCGAGCAACTTGGCCCACGCGAGCTCCTTGCGGAAGTAGGAGGGGAAGCCGAGCTGGGCGATCGCCTCCGCCACTTCCGGCATGCTCAGCTGCGCGTAGGCGGTGAAGCCCATCTGCAGGCAGAGCAGCGCGGTGACGACCCAGAAGCCAATGACGATACCTTTTGAGCGGTGCATGTTCATGTCCAACGGGGGTTAGTTAGAAGGAGGGAGCTTCAACGCCGAACTGCCTGGCGTACTCGGCGTTCAAGCGCTGCCAGCCGTCGAACCCCATGGCGTCAGGGCCGACGATGCGTCCGATGGGCTGACCCGCGAGCAGCCGATCCATCACATCGAAGCAGATGTGCCATCCCGCGGCGCCCATCGAGATGAAGCCACGGTTGATGTTGTGCCAGAGCGTGAGCCGGGTGCCGGCACCCTGCGGCTCCAATTCCCAGCGGAGGTCCTGTCCCCCCCAGCTGTATTCGAGCAGCCGGGGCTCGTCGGCCCGCTTGATCTGCGTCTCGGCGACCATCTGCTTCGGAGCGCCCACGGTCGACAGCTTCGCGGTGCCCACGCTTCCCAGGTTCCGGTCAGAGTCGAACGGCGCCCATTCGCGCAGATGCTCGGGCTGGGTGATGGCCCGCCAGACCTTCTCGGGAGGATGGGAGAGGTCGCGCACGACCACGAGCGTCCACTTCTCCCCCTCTTTCTGAACCCTGGCACCAGAAGCGGCACCCGGCATGTAGTGCTCACGGCTGCTCATGTTTCTTCTTTCCTTTCACAGGAGGAACCTTGTCCATCTTGTCCAGGTGCTGCTCCAGCGCATCCAGGTGCTTCGACCAGAAGCGCCTGAAGGGAATCAGCCATTCGTCGAGTTCCATGAGCGGCTCCGGTCTCAATCGATAGAGGCGACGCTGCGCTTCGATACGTGATTCCACGAACCCGGCGTCCCGCAGCACCCGCAGGTGCTTGGAGACGGACGGCTGCGACAATCGAAGCTCGCGCTCGATGTCGCCCACGGAGCGCTCCGACGAGAGCAGCAGGCTCAGGATGGCCCGTCTGTGAGGCTCCGCGATGATGGCGAACGATGATTCCACGCCCAATATATACCCATTGAGGTATATACCCGTCAAGGCATATTACTCGCCGTCAGCCGCCGGTCGACGTAGAAGCTGAGCGGCCGGACGGCCAGACCGTTCGGATGTCCCACACCCCACCCCACTGCCGTTGGTTCCCAAGCCATGACTGAGCGCAAGCCCTCCCCCAGCCAGCCTCCCGCGGACCGCCACGACCTGATTCGCGTCCGGGGCGCACGTGAGAACAACTTGAAGGACGTGAGCGTCGAGCTCCCCAAGCGACGGCTGACGGTGTTCACCGGCGTGTCGGGCTCGGGCAAGTCGTCGCTGGTGTTCGGCACCATCGCCGCGGAGTCGCAGCGGCTCATCAACGAGACCTACAGCGCGTTCGTGCAGGGGTTCATGCCGAGCCTGGGCCGGCCGGAGGTCGACGTCCTGGAGGGGCTGACGCCGGCCATCATCGTCGACCAGGAGCGGATGGGCGCCAACTCCCGCTCGACGGTCGGCACGGCGACCGACGCCAACGCGATGCTGCGGGTGCTGTTCAGCCGCCTCGGCAAGCCGTACATCGGCTCGTCCAACGCCTTCTCCTTCAACATCCCGTCGGTCCGAGGGGTCGGAGAGGTTTCAGTCGAGAAGGGCGACGGGAAGACCGAGAAGCGCGAGTTCACGGCCGCCGGCGGCATGTGCCCGCGCTGCGAGGGCATGGGCTCGATAACGGATATCGACCTGGCGCAGTTGTACGACGACACGAAGTCGCTCGCCGAGGGCGCGCTCACGATTCCTGGGTACACCCCCGACGGCTGGCAGGTGCGCATCTTCGCGGCCTCGGGCTTCGTCGACCCGAACAAGCCCATTCGGAAGTACACGAAGAAGGAGCTCCACGACTTCCTCCATCACGAGCCCATCAAGGTGAAGTTCGAGAGCATCAACCTGACCTACGAGGGCCTGATTCCGCGAATCCAGAAGTCGTTCCTGACCAAGGACAAGGAGGCGATGCAGCCGCACATCCGTGCGTTCGTGGAGCGGGCGGTGACGTTCACCCCCTGTCCCGAGTGTGGCGGCACCCGGCTCAACGCAGCCGCCCGGTCCTCCAAAATCAAGAAGATCAACATCGCGGACGCCTGCGCGATGCAGATCAGCGACCTGGCCGAGTGGATTCGCGGGCTGAACGAGCCGTCCGTCGCGCCGTTGCTGGCGACGCTGCGGCAGACGCTCGACTCGTTCGTGGAGATTGGCCTGGGCTACCTGAGCCTGGACCGGCCGTCGGGGACGCTGTCGGGCGGTGAAGCCCAGCGCACGCAGATGATTCGTCACCTCGGGTCCGCGCTCACGGACGTGACGTACGTGTTCGACGAGCCGACGGTCGGCCTGCACCCGCACGACATCCAGCGGATGAACAACCTGCTGCTGCGGCTGCGCGACAAGGGCAACACCGTGCTCGTCGTGGAGCACAAGCCGGAGGTCATCGAGATCGCCGACCACGTCGTCGACCTGGGCCCTGGGGCTGGAACCGCCGGTGGTGAGGTGGTGTTCGAGGGCACCGTCGCCGCGCTGCGGGCCAGCAAGACGCTGACCGGACGGCACCTGGACGACCGGGCTGCGTTGAAGCCGTCGGTGCGCAAGTCGTCGGGGGCGCTGAAAATCCGCGGCGCCAGCTCCCACAACCTGAAGAAGGTCGACGTCGACATCCCGCTCGGTGTGCTGGTGGTGGTGACGGGCGTGGCCGGGTCGGGAAAGAGTTCCCTGATTCACGGCTCGGTGTCGGGCAGGGACGGAGTGGTGTCGGTCGACCAGGCCCCGATTCGGGGCTCGCGGCGGAGCAACCCCGCGACGTACACGGACATGCTGGAGCCCATTCGCAAGGCGTTCGCGAAGGCCAACGGCGTGAAGCCCGCCTTGTTCAGCGCCAACTCCGAGGGCGCCTGCCCCACGTGCAACGGCGCCGGAGTCATCTACACCGACCTGGCGATGATGGCCGGCATCAGCACGCCCTGCGAGGACTGCGAGGGCCGACGGTTCCAGGCGGCGGTGCTGAAATACAAGCTCGGCGGGCTCAACATCGCCGAGGTGCTCGACCTGCCCGTCAAGGACGCGGTCGCATTCTTCGGTTCCGGCGCGGCGAAGACGCCGGCCGCGCATGAGATTCTCACGCACATGGCCGACGTCGGGCTCGGCTACCTGCGGCTCGGCCAGCCGCTCACGACGCTGTCGGGTGGCGAGCGGCAGCGGCTGAAGCTCGCGACACACATGGGCACCGACGGAGGCATCTACGTGCTGGATGAACCGACCACCGGACTGCACCTGGCCGACGTCGAGCAGATGCTCGGGCTGCTGGACCGGCTGGTCGACTCCGGCAAGTCGGTCATCGTCATCGAGCACCACCAGGCGGTCATGGCGCACGCCGATTGGATCATCGACCTGGGACCGGGCGCGGGCCACGAGGGCGGGAAGATTGTCTTCGAGGGCACCCCGGCCGACCTGGTCGCGGCGCGCTCGACGCTGACCGCTGAGCACCTCGCGACGTACATCCGCTGACGAGGAGTCGTGGACCACGGGGGCGCGGGTGATGACCGCGCCCCCTCGCCGTTGATGTCGCTCCCCTTGAAGCGGCTACCCGCGACAGCGCCCCAGCTCGGCTCGCGCCTCCGCCGTCTCCTGAGCGTAGGCCTTACTCCAGACGGACAGCTCCTCCCAGGCGCGCCGAGCCTCTACGCAGGCTTCATCCACCGCACCCGTCAGCCGGAGCGCCCGCGCGAGCCGACGACGCACTCTCGGGACACGCGCGGAGACCACCTGCCGCGCCGTGAGTACCTCCAGCGCGGTTCGCAGCGGCACCAGTGCCTCGGCGGGCTGGCCCCGCGCGAGGTGGACGTCCCCCTGGAGGAGCAACGCCTCGATGCGCTCGGACGACGAAGACCCCAAGTCCCGCTCCATGCTCGCGAGCGCCCGCTCCACATGCCCCCGGGCCTCGTCAACCCGCCCCAGGAAGAGGAGGGCATCCGCCAGGGCACGCAGCCCTGCACCATCCACCTCGCCCTTGGCGACCAGGGGCGCTTGGAGCAAGACGCCGCGCGCATGAAAACCTCGCGCCTCGTCCGGACGCCCCAGCAGACGCAGCAGCCTGCCCACCTCGTGGACATCCAGGGCCACCTCCGGGTGTGAGGCGCCGTAGACGCGCTCTCGATGCGCCAGGACGCGTCGCACGTGCGCCAGCTCCAGCGGGCGCTCGCCCTGCTCTCCCAGGACGCCGAGTCGGTTCGACTCCATCCCCATCAACACCGGGCTGTCCGCGGCCACGCTCGCGCGCGCCACTGCCCAGCTCTCCTCCGCGGCCTTGCGCGCCTGGGCCCCATGTCCCCACTCGAAGTAGACGAGGGCCAGGTTGGACAACGTCCGGGCCACCGACAGGTTCTCCTCGCCCAGCGTCCGGCGAAGGATTCCGAGCGCCCGCTGGAGGACCGCCTCGGCCCTCGTCAACTCACCCAGCAGGGCCAGGGTGCCACCCAGGTTCGCCAGGGCCCGTCCCGTGTCCCGGTGCACCGGACCAAAGTGCTCCTCATGGAGCCGCAGCGCCTCCTCCTGCCAACGCTTCGCCTCCAGCAGGCGCCCCTGTTGCCGGGCCAGCAGGCCCAGCCGACCACTCAGCTCCGCGCGCGCGTGCGTCTGTCCGCGCGCGGTGACGGTCTCCAGCGACGCACGCAAGAGCGGCTCCGCCTCCGAGAAGCGGCCCTCCTGCTCCAGCAGCTCCGCCTGCACGTTGTCCAACATCGTGTCCAACTCGGCGTCACGCAGCGTCTCCGCCACGGCACGGGCGCGCTGGAGGAAGGGCCACGCCTCCGGGGTGCGCCCCAGGCCATATCCATGCAGCCATGCCTGCGACTTCAGCACCCGCGCGAGCACACCCAGGTGTCGCCCCGCCTCGGCCGCCAGCGAGCCCTGGGCCAGCGACGCTCGCGCGTCCTCGAACGCTCCCGCATCCTCCTGCAACAGCGCGCAGAGCTGATGCGCCTCCGCTTCCAGGGGGCGATGCCGGGTGGCGAGCGCGCGCTCCCGGGCAGGCAGCGCGATTCGCAGCGCCTCCGGTGTATGGCCCGCGAGCAGCTCCGCGTTCGCCCGCGCCAGCTCCGTGCGCACCGCGTCCACCTCCGCGCGCACCCTCGGGTCTTCCGGTGGAGACACGGCCTCCTGCAACGTGCGCACGTCCGCGCAGCGGCCCACGCCGCCAATCGAGGCACCCAGCCCGAAGCCCCGCTCCACCGTCCGCGCGTCCGCGCCCTGCAGCGCCACCGTCAGCCGGGACAGCTCTCCCAGCCGCTGGTCCAGACACGTCATCCGAAGCCCGAGCACTGCCTCCGACTGCTCACCGAAGACACGAGTCGCCTCGCACGCGGACTGATGCGCGTGCATCCAGTCCCGGGTCCACCGCTCCAGCGAGGAGGCCACGGCCTGGAACGAGGCCTCGGCCGAAGGGTCCTCCGTCCGCAGGAAGGCCAGATGCGTGGACTCACGCACGGACACATCCCAGATGCCCGCGAGGTGCCGCTCACTGCCCTGACAGAGTTCGCTCGGTGTCGCCGCGGAAGGCCCCAGCACGACGAACCCCAGGCCCACCACGCCTCCCGCGAGCACCGCCGTAGCGGCGATGCGATTCCAGGCCACCACCTCCCGTGAGAGCTGGGCCCGCAGCACCTGCATGGACTCGAAACGCCGCGACAGGTCCACCGAGAGTCCACGCCGGACCACGGCCTTGAGCCACGAGGGCACGCCCCGCGTCTCGGGACGAACCTCCTGGCGCTGCATGGACGACAGGAGTTCCTCGCGCGTGGCGCCCTCGAAGGGCCGCTGCCCGTTGAGCGCCTCGTAGAGCGCGACGCAGAAGGCGAACTGGTCCGAGCGAGCATCCCCCCGCTCTCCGCGGAGCTGCTCCGGCGCGCCATACGCGAGCGTCCCCAGGAACGCCCCGGTGACGGTGAGCGACTCTCCACCAGGGACTGGAGCCTCGTCTTCTCGAAGAGGCTCCAGGGCACCCGCCGCGTTGGCCAGGCCGAAGTCGGTGATGCGCACCTGACCATCGCGCGTCAGCAGGACGTTGTCGGGCTTGAAGTCGCGGTGGATGATGCCCAGCGCGTGCGTCGCCGCGAGCCCATCCGCCGCCTGGATGAAGCGCGCGAGGATTTCCCGGCGCGTGCGCGGCTTCTCCGCCAACCACCGCCGGAGCGTGCCGCCCTCGACCAACTCCATGACCAGGAAGAGCTGCCCCTGGAACTCGCCCACGTCGTGCAAGTGGGCAACATGGGGATGCGACAGCCGGGCCATCGTGCGGGCCTCGCGCTCCAGTCGCTGACGCGCCTGGGCCAGGGAGTCCACCCCCAGCCTCGCGAGGTTCAGCAGCTTGAGCGCCACCTTGCGGTCCAGCTCCGGGTCATAGGCGGCATGGACGCGCCCCATGCCTCCTTCGCCAAGCAGACCGAGCACCATGTACCGCCCCACGCGCGCGCCGGAGACGAGCAGCCCCGTGTCGACCAGCGGTGGAGGCGCCTCGAGTCCGCCCAGCGCGGCGAGCACGCTCCGGCACTCCGAGCAGCCCGCGACATGCTGGCGCACGACCGCCGTGCCCTCCGAGTCCAACGCGCCATTCGCATAACCCGAGAGCGTGTTCTCGTCCGGGCAGCTCATTCGCGCACCGCCAGCAGACCCGAGAGGCTCAGGTCCAACCGGCCATGGATGGCGCGCATCAGGCTGTCGACTTCCGGCTCGGGCAGCGACAGACGCTCGGCGAGCGCGCGCCGCGTGCGCTTCTCCAGCAGCGTCTGCACCGCGGAGAGCCTGCGTGAGAGCGTGGACTTGTGCAGGTCGAACAGCGCGCCCATTCGCTCCAGGGAGAGGCGCTCGACGAAGTGCAGTCGCAGCAGCTCCCGGTCCTCGTCGTCCAGCGAGGCCACCGCCCGGATGAAGGCCGCGCGCACATGCCCCCGAGCCTCCTCCCGGACGAAGCCCAGCTCCAGCCCACCCGGGGCGGGATGTGCGGCGAGCACCTCCGCTTCGACGTGTGATTCTTCACCCTGCGCCTTGCGCAGCCTCAGCGCGAGCCGCACCGCGGAGATGCTCACCCAGTGCAGCAGCGGCCCCATACCCGAGTAGCCAAGCAACCGTGAGGGTGCCTCCTCGCGAGGCATCAGGAGGTTGGCCCGGAGCACCTGCAGGACCTCGTCCGCGAACGCCGGTGAGGGATGGATGCGCGACAGGGGGACACGCAGCTTGAGGAGGACCTCCTGCTCCAGGAGCGCACAAGCCGCCGGTAGCCCCTGCGCGCAGGAGAGCGCGAGCGCGAGGTCCCGGGCATGCAGTCGCTCCAGCACGCGCATCGGGTCCGCCGCCCGTGAAAGCTGGGCCCCGAGGTGACGCGCGAAGGTGCTCGGCTGGGGCGCGGCGGAGCGGAGGGCGGCGGCCTGGGAGACGGCTCGCTCCACTGCGGCTCGGGCTCCCGGAGCCTCTCGAAGACGGAGGGAGGACTGCTCGCCGGCGGACTGCACCACCAGCTCGAAGGACTCGGCGTCAGCCCCATGCATCCCAGGCACTCCTGACATCAAGCCCACGATTCGACGGAACCGGGGCCCACACCCAGGAGGCTACCACCGACACCCACGACGGTTCAGCGCTTCTGGAGCGCCCCGCCGCCCGACAGCTCACGGCAGGCGCAGGGTGAAACTCCAGGACCTGGCAACACCCACGAAAGGATCGGGAGAGGTGGCCACGACGCCATAAGTCCCCGACGATTGGGCGGTGAAGCGCCGGGTCGCCGTTGGCGCATCGAACAGCAGGGGAACCTCCGCGCCATTCGGGTCCAGAATCCGGAGACCCACCGCCCTGGACTCCACGACATAGGTCCGGCTCGCCTCCGACTCGAAGGCGAATACGTCGATGTCCGTCCCCAGTTCGAAGGAGCCGTCCACTGTCGCAGGGAGCGTCAACGGCGTGGCATGGGCCGCGTCATCGCCGTGGTCGTCCGTGCCCACCCGCGCCATCTTGAACGTGAAGAAGAGAGGAGCAGTCTGCGAGCTGATCGTGAAGGTGACGTCCCCCGAGGACAGCAGGTGGATGTTCCAGGTGCCACCCCCGGACGCACGATGCACGCGGAAGGACGCGACAGGAGCGCTCGTCGACAGCGTGCAGCCGGGCGTGCAGGTGAGCCGGTACACGCCATCCGCCTCGAGAGGAATGGTGAAGGCATCCAGGTCCGCCACGTTGTGGATGAGCCCGGTGACAGTCTCCTCCACCGCGACGCGAGTGGCCGTTTCGGAAGTGCCACCATGGTCATCCGGTCCCAGGTTCTCCACTCCCACCTGGAAGTCCGTCCCCCAGGCTGAGTCCTTCTGGACATGCACGTAATACGTCCCCGTCGTGGGTGCGCCCTGGACGATTCGGCTGGAGGTGGTCGCCGCCAGCGTCGTGCCGTCCGCGTCCGTGAGCTTGACGTTCGCCACACGCGAGGGCGTCAGCCTGACGTCATGGATTTCCCCCGCGGTGGCGAAGAAGGAGAAGACATCCACGTCGTTGGTGCCCTGAAGCCGTGCCGTCACGGGGACACCGTCCGTCAGTCGGGTCGCGGCGGGAATCGCATCCGCGTGTTCATCCACCCCCAGGTCGTCCAACTGGCAGTGGGTGGCCGGCAGGCTGCCGTTCGAGGTGGAGACGCGGACGAACCACGTGGTCGGGTCCGGGCTCTTGTGGCCCACGCTGCCACCCACTCCCCCTCCTGACGCTCCGCTCTCCAACACTGCGCCCGCGCCATTCATCAGAGTCAGGGAGGTTCGCTCGGACTCACAAGAGAATCGGAAGCCCTGGCCCGCCTCGGTGCGGAAGGTAAAGACATCCTCGTCATCGTCGAACTCGAGCGTGACAGGGAATGGTGCACTCGCCAGCTCCACCGGCGTCGCCGTGGCGGGTGTGTCACCGTTCGCATCCTTGCCCATGTCTTCCAAACGGTAGAGATACGTCCCCGAAGCGCCGTCCTCATCCGCGGCCACCGTGATGAACCGGGGAGACGCCTCCGTGGAAGTGAACTCCAGGTGGGCGCCGCCTCGAGCCACGACAACCAGCGAACTCATTACCTGCCCCGAGGCACCCAGCAGGCGCACGGCCACCTTGGCCAAGGTGCCGGGCCGGACGATGAAGCGAAGGCCATGGCCCGGCAGGGTGGGCATGGCGAAGACATCCTGATCCTTCCACACCCGGAAGGGAGGCTGGATGGCAGCGTCGTGGAAATCCACCGAGGGTGCCAGCGTCGTGGCGGCCGCCACGGCGTCACCGTGGTCGTCCGGCTGCCGGTAGGCGGAGATGAAACAGCTGAGGCCCGAGGCCTCCTCCCATGCGCTGCAGTGACACATGGGGGCGCCATCGTCGGAGACGCAGCGTCCCGCGCTGCATTCCACATCGGCGCAAACGCGCGCGTCTTCTTCGGCGGAAGGGAAACCACAGGCGACCCAGAGGCCGCAGGCCACCAGCGCGAACAGGCGCGGGCTGAAAAATGAGCGAATGAGGGACACCGGAGACCTTGGGTTGACGACCGTCGATTGACCGTAATAACCAAACACCCGCGCATGCAAACGCTCTCTCGTCCCGCCGCGCAGGCGCTGGTCCTGCTGTCACTCCTGGTGTCTTCTCCAACCTTGGCGGAGGAACACGCGGGGCTCGAAGGGGGCTTTCCGCGCTGGCTCGCCATCTCCGCGCGCGGGGGCTACCTCATGCCCGGCGGGCGCATGGATGGCTCCGCCGAGCCGTTCTACCTGTACGAGGTCTACAAGGGGCTCTTCGCCGCCATCCTGGAACCCACCGTCCGAATCGGCCCGAACGTCGAGTTGGGGCCCTGGCTTCAGCTCGCCTACGCGCAGATGCGGATCCGCTGCTCCGCCGACCAGGCGTGTCCAGGCAGCAACCTGCGCTTCGGACTCCAAGGCAACTACCACTGGAATCCAGCCGGCCCCTACTCACCCTGGGCGGGGGTGGCGCTCGGCCACGAAACAACGTCGTTTTCGATTGGAGACGTCGACATCACGTACTCCGGGCCGGAAATCACGCTCCAGGCAGGGTTCGACAGGAACTTCGGCGGAGCCTTCTGGGCGGGGCTCTTCGTCAATGTCACGGGCGGCCGATACAGCACGCTGGATGTGGACCTGAGCACCGGCTCTGGAAGCGAGAGCCTCCGCGAGCGGACCCTCCACCTGTGGGTCGGCTTCGGCTTCCGCGTGAGGCTGGCCGCGCCCCTCGCAGCGGCCCCTCGCTGACGCCCGGACAGTCCTCATCGAGCCTGATGACAGCGGTCATCACCCTCGATGGCTCCAGTCACCGGCCACAGGGCTCCAGCGCCCGTCCCGGCTGAAGCGCTTCAGAGGGGAAACGGCACACTGGGGGGACCGCGAGAGGCTGGCACACGCCGTGCCTTAGGGGAGGTCACGTCACGGGCTGGACGACGTCTGGCCCCATCCCCCACCGCATCCCCGGAGCACTCCCATGCGCGTCTCCAACCGCCCCGCGTCCACTCCCGCCACGACACCGGCTTCGTCCTCCAGCGCGGCGTCCCCCGACAAGAAGGACGGCGTCTCGAACCTCTTCGGGTTCTGACGCGGCAGCGCTCCAGAGGGCCGGGCGCGGCGTCGAGCGAGCATCCGCGACGCCTATGCGCCCTTCAACTCGATGGTGTTGCCCTCCGGGTCCTGGATGTAGAACGAGAAGCCGTCACCCGTCGCACCGTACCGCTCCCCAGGAGCGACCACGGCGACCCCCTGCTCGGCCAGGTGGGCGCGAATCGCCGCCTCGTCGAACGGCTGCACGGTGATGCAGAAGTGGTCGACGTTGCGACCCTCACGCCCCGGTGCCGCGCCTCCCGCGCGCCCCAGCTTTCCATCCAGGGACACCAGGTCAATCATCGCCGTCCCCACCCGCAGGTGCGTCAAGCCGAGGTGCGGCACCTCCCGGTCGACGGTGCAGCCAATCACGTCCCGATAGAAGGAGGCCATGCGCGCCGCGTCGGCGACACGCAGGACCAGGTGGTCGACCGTGGCTGGTTGGAAGGGTCGCTGACTCATCGCTGGAACTCCATTATCTTGATGTCGAGACAATGCAGCCGAATTATCTCGACGTCAAGATATCTGGAGTTCGCGAATGAGCAGGAGCACCCAGGACCATGTCGACCGCTTGCGGGGCCAGTGGGAGCGGGAGCTTCCGGACGTCGACACCCAAGGGATGGAAATCCTCGGGCGGGCCCGTCGCATCACCCTGCGGGTGCGGCCCCCCATCGAAGCGGTGTTCGAGGAGCACGGCCTGGACACGGGCGAGTTCGACGTCGTGTCAGCGCTGCTGCGCTCGGGCCCGCCCTACCGGATGCGCCCGACGGAGCTCTACAAGTCGCTGATGATTTCCTCCGGGGGGCTGACCGACCGACTGGCCCGGCTGACCCGCGCGGGCTTGATTCGCCGCCCCGCGACGGAGGGAGACGCGCGCAGCCTTCCGGTGGAGTTGACCCGGGAGGGCCGTGAGCGCACCGAGGCGGCGTTCCGCGCCGACATGGCCGTCGAGGCCCGGTTGCTCGCGGGCCTGTCACGCAACGAGCGGGCGACGCTGACCTCGCTCCTGCGGAAGCTGACGCTGAGCCTGGAGACAGCGGAGACCGAGGACGGGTGACTCACGACGAAAAGAGGGTCGAGCGCTGTCGGGTTCATCCACCCCGACCGGCGCTCGACCCCCTCATGCGACAGCGGCGCTAGTCCTTCGTACAGACGACGTCGTCGACCTGGAGGTGGTCGCGGTCGGCTTCACTCCGGCTCGGATAGAGGAACAGGCGCCAGTCGCGCACGTTGCCGGTGAAGCGGAAGAACACCGGCTGCCACTCGTCACTGTCGACGACGAGGAAGTCCGTCTGCGGGCTCCAGCCTCCGCTCGAGTAGATTCGATGACGGATGCTGCCGTGGCCTCGCACCCGGTACGAGCAGGAGTAGTTGCCGCTCGGGACGTTGAACTTCTCCGTGGAGAAGCGCTCGGCGACCTGGATGGGGACGACGAACTGCAGCGCCGTCGAACCGCCGTGCACCGCGTTGAGGTAGCGCACGAGACGCGTGGGCTTGATCTCCGTGCCCGGGTCCGCGACGCCGTTGTCGATGCCGTACCAGTAGTCAGGGATGAGATGGTTCCCCTGGTAGGGGATGGAATAGATGTTCCAGGACTCGAAGCCACCGTTGCGGACGATGTTCGCGGGGTGCTCCGCTGGGACGCAGCTGCGGGTCGCCGGGTCACAAGCCGGCAGGGCGCCGACGCAGTCGAGGGTCGTGAAGCAGGCGCCTTCGGCCAGCTCACACACGCCCGTCGTGGGATTGCAGGTGGTCGCCGGGCTGCTGCACACGACTCCAGCGCAAGGGTCTCCGGCGACGCAGAGGTGCGTGCTGGTTTCGCAGACCGGCGTCTGCGGAGTCTCCGCGCAATCGGCGTGGCGGACGCAGCGGTCCTCGGCGACCACGCACGTGTTGGTGTCATCACAGGCCTCCCACGCGGCGCAGTCCCCGCCGATGTTGCAGCGACCCGAGAGCGGCTCGCAGGTCGCGGAGGCATTCACGCACCGCTCCCAGGACTCGCAGCTGACCACGTCACACGGTTCGGCCGCCCGCATGCAGCGCACGTCGTCGAGGAGCAGGTTCTCTCCGCTCGTATTCCGAACGCTGAAGATGAGTTCGAACGTGTCGAAGACGTCGCTCGCCAGGTTGAAGTTGTACGTCACCTGGGTCCACGCCGTGGTGTCGACGGAGATGTAGGACGAGTACGAGGAGTAGTCGTCGTCGAAGAAGGCATTCCGGACGTCGCCGGTGCCCCGCGCCTGGTAGGTGCAGGAGTAGCGACCGGCGGGCATCGACTTCGCCAGCGTCGTGAACCGCCGGTGCGTGGAAGAGGCGTTGGTCAGTCGGACCGCGTTCACGCCTTCGAAGGCATTCGTCGTCACCTTCTGCACGGCGCCGGAATCGATATTCGACTTGCTGCCGAACCACTGCGCCGGAAGCGCATCGGGCCACACCTCGAAGCCCCAGTTGTCGATGACGCTCACGACGGGAGGCTCACCGGCGTCCGGAGTCCCACCACCCGCGTCAGGCGTCCCACCACCCGCATCGGGGAGTTCACCACCCGCGTCCGGCGTCTCACCTCCAGCATCGGGGAGCTCACCGCCTGCGTCCGGAAGCTCTCCGCCCGCGTCCGGCGTCACCTCGCCTGCGTCGGGAAGCTCTCCGCCCGCGTCCGGCGTCACCTCGCCCGCGTCCGGAAGCTCTCCGCCCGCGTCCGGCGTCACCTCGCCCGCGTCCGGAAGCTCTCCGCCCGCGTCCGGCGTCACCTCACCCGCGTCCGGAAGCTCTCCGCCTGCGTCCGGAATGTCTCCGCCCGCGTCCGGCGTCACCTCGCCCGCATCCGGAGTCCCACCACCCGCGTCGGGCGTCCCACCACCCGCGTCCGGCGTCCCATTTCCCGCGTCAGTCCGGGTCTCCCCCGCATCGGGAATCACCCCAGGCTCTGAATCACCACAGGAAACAACCAAGACCAGCAACGCGGTCAGACACCCTCGAAACAACGTCAAAGCAAGCCTCCGGGTCCCAGCAAAGTTCCTTTCGTACCACAATTTTCAAGTAGCGCGGGTGGCGCCGGGGTCACAAGAGGACCGCACCGGGGAGGGTTCACGACTCGGGAGATTCGCCAGGACGGTCGGTGCTGCTGGCCTCGGACCCAGCGCGGCGCAACGGAGCAAGCCCGCGCCAACCGCTCCCCCATGCGGTTCCGAGCCGCTCGTTCCCATCTGGAATCAGCTCAAGGACAAGCTTGGCGGGAATTGGCGACGCCCTCGACCCGAGGCCTGATTGACGCAGCGGCCGGGTTTCAGTCCCCCCCACCCCGTGCGGCAATCGTTCGACGGCCAGGACGTAGCCTCCCGCGTGGACACCTTCTTTGTTGGATTGCGTCAGGCACTGCGCTCGCTGCGCCGGAGCCCCGGTTTCACGCTCAGTTGCGTCCTGATGCTGGCGGTAGGCATCGGAGCGAGCACCGCGCTCTTCAGCGTGGTGGAGGGGGTGCTGCTGCGCCCCCTGCCCTATCCAAGTCCCGAGCGCCTCGTGCACCTGTCGCAGCGGACGGCCGTCGGCCGCTCGATTCCGTTCTCGGACCCCAACTTCGAGGATGTGCGGACACAGAGCCGCACCGTCTCGGCGCTGGCCCAGGTATCGGGAGCGGCGAGCGTCGCCGTCACCGGCACGGACGAGCCGACCTTCGCCATGATGGCGCTCGCCTCGCGCGACTTCTTCCGCGCCTTCGCGGTGCAGCCCGTACAGGGCCGCCTGTTCGCCGAGGATGAGCAGCAGCAGGGAGGCGCCCCGGTGGTGGTCGTGAGCCAGACCTTCTGGAAGCGGCACCTGGGCGCACGGCCGCTGCCGCTGTCGGACACCCTCACCTTCGAGGGGCGCGCCTATACCGTGGTGGGTGTGATGCCCAAGTCCTTCGACTACCCGGTGGGCACACAGCTGTGGATTCCGCGCGAGTTGAAGGCGCCCCTGCCCAGCCGGACCGCGCACAACTGGTGGGTGGTGGGACGGCTGGCGGAGGGCGTCAACCCCCAAGCCGCGCAAGCGGAGCTCACGGGCATCGCACGGGAGCTCGAGGCGCGGTACGGCCGGGAAATCTCGATGCAAGACATCGCCATGGTGCCCCTGCACGAGAGCCTGGTGGGGAGTGCCCAGTCCACGCTCTACGTGCTGCTGGGCGCCGCGGCCTTCCTGTTGCTGGTGGCGGGAGCCAACGTCACCAACCTGCTGCTGGCCCGCGCGGCGACCCACAGGCGCGAGCTTGCCGTCCGAGTGGCGCTGGGCGCCGGGCCCGGCGCGTTGGCGCGGCGGTTCCTCACCGAGTCGCTGCTGCTGTCGCTGGCCGGCGGTGCGCTGGGCACCCTGCTCGCAGCATGGAGCGTGCGCGCACTGCTCGCGTTCGAGCCGGGCCGCCTGCCACGCGTGGACGAGGTGGAGGTGAACGCCACCGCGCTCCTCTTCGCGCTCGGGCTCTCGCTGCTCCTCGCACTGGGGCTCGGGCTGGTGACGGCGTTGCGCGCGGCGCGCCAGAACCCCTGGGCCACGCTGGTGCAGGCGGGGCGCACCCAGGCCGGAGGAGTCGGAGCGGAGCGCACGCGCCGTGCCCTCGTGGTCGGACAGCTCGCGCTCGCACTGGTGCTGCTGCTGGGCGCGGCGCTGCTCGGGCGCAGCCTGATGCGCCTGCTCTCGCTGGACCCGGGATATCGCACCGAGGACGTCGCGGTGCTCAGCCTCGTGCTCCCTCCCGTCGAGGACGAGGCGGGGTGGCGGCGCAACCTTCAACTGCAGGAGCAACTCCTCGCGCGGCTGGGCGCACTGCCCGGAGTGCGCGCGGTGGGCGCCGTGAGCAACTTCCCGCTCGAGGGGAGCCCCTCGGGCTACGGCACCTTCCTCGTGCTCAACCGTCCCGACGAGGTGAAGAGCATCGAGGACTTCGGGCGGCTGGCGCATGAGCGCGAGCGCACGGGCTCCGCCGAGTACCGCGTGGCGAGCGAGGGCTACTTCCATGCGCTCGACATTCCGCTCGTGCGCGGGCGCCACTTCGATGCACGCGACACCGCCGAGACGCAGCATGTCGCCGTCATCAGCGAGTCGCTCGCGAAGGCCCGCTGGCCCCAAGAAGACCCGCTGGGCAAGACCATCCAGTTCGGCAACATGGACGGCGACCTGCGTCCCTTCACCATCGTCGGCGTGGTGGCGGACGTGCGCGAGCGGGGGTTGGATGAGGCGCCGAAGCCCATGTTCTATGGCTGCTCCCGCCAACGGGCGCGCGCCTCCTCCCGCTTCCACCTCGCCGTGTACGGCCCGGTGGGCTCCGCGGCCCTCGTCACCTCGGTCCGGCCGGTGCTGCGTGAGCTCGCCCCCGAGCTGCCCTCGCGCCTGCACACCGTGGAGAGCCTGCTCACGGACTCACTCGCCCCCAGGCGCTTCAGCCTCCTGCTGCTGGGGGCCTTCGGTGCCGTGGCGCTGCTGCTCTCTGTCGCGGGGCTCGCGGCCGTCGTGTCCTATGCGGTGGCGCAGCGCACCCAGGAGTTCGGCATCCGCTTCGCCCTGGGAGCGACGGCGGGGGACGTCCTGAAGCTGGTGCTCCGGCAGGCGGCGCTGCTCTCGGGGCTGGGCGTGGCGCTCGGCGTGCTGGGCGCCATCGGGCTCAGTCAGGTGCTCGCGGGGCTCGTCTACGGAGTGAGCACCACCGACCCGCTCGTCTTCGCCGCGGTGGCGCTCCTCCTGCTCGGCGTGGCGCTGCTCGCAAGCTGGTTGCCGGCCCGGCGAGCCTCGCGGGTGGACCCGATGACGGCGCTGCGCTCGGAGGCCTGAACCGCGCCCCACGGGCCCTTCACACATAAGTGTACTATTGACACGAAGCCTATGGTGCTGCGAGAGTGCAGCCACCATGGACACCGCCTTCGTCGCCTTCATTCCGCTGTCGAACTGGCTGCGCGGATTTGATCGCTACCGAATGCGGTACTCGAAGGCGTCCATCGCCGAGTCGACCTTCCCCGACGCGTTCTACATGTTGAAGGAAGACGAGCCCTGGGCCCCCGGGCTCGAGAAGGCTCGGCGGCTGGTGGCGAAACTCGGTCGCGCGAAGGACCGCGTCGTCGCGTTGCGCGCGCGGCTGCCGACGTCGGGGGCGCCAGCGATGCGCCCCAATGACACCACTGGCACCGGAATCGGCTGGCGCTGGCCCGCCCCCGAAGTGCCCCTGAGCGGAGTGGCCTGGGTCGACGACGCCGGTGCGCTGCGGCCCACGCTTCATGAGGAGGTCACCGCGCAGGCCTTCCTGCTCGAAGACACGGGGCTCGCGCCCTGGGCCGACTGTCGGCCTCGCTCCTTCTCGGTGCTGCCCGTGGCGAAGGCCTGTCAGGCGAAATGCGCGTTCTGCTTCTCGAAGGCCAGTGTCTCGGACCTCGCGCGGCAGCGGAGTGTCTCGCTTGAAGAGCAACTGCACTGGGCGGACCTCGCGCGCTCACGAGGGGCGGAGCGCGCCGTCATCACCGGCGGCGGCGAGCCGACCCTGCTGGCGCCTGGCCAGTTGCGTTCGCTGGTCCGTGGCCTCGCCGAGCGATTCCCGAAGACGCTGTTGATCACCAATGGCGCGCGGCTCGACGCCGAGCAACTGCACGCCCTGCGTGACGAGGGACTCACCACGCTGGCCGTCAGCCGTCACGGCGTCACCCGCGAGGACGACGCGCGCATCATGGGCCTGTCCGTCGACTCGGGTGCGCTCGCGCGAGCCTTTGGCCTCCGCAGCCGGGCCATCTGCGTGCTTCAGCGCGGCGGAGTCGATGACGCGGCCCAGGTCCACGCGTACCTGGAGCGCAGCGCGCGCGAAGGGTTCCACGAGGTCTGCTTCAAGGAACTCTACGTCTCCAGCCTCTCCGAGAACGCCTGGGCGCCGAGCGCCGTGAATCGCTACTGCGAGGCGAACCAGGTGCCGCTCGAAGTGGTGCTCCGCGCGATGGACGCGTGGGGCTTCACGAAGGTCACCGAACTGCCGTGGGGCAGCCCGGTGTTCGAGGGAGAGGTCGCAGGGCGCGTGCTGCGCGTCGCGGCCTACACGGAGCCCTCGGTCGGTTGGGAGCGAACACATCGGTTGGTGCGCTCGTGGAACCTCATGAGTGATGGAACCTGCCTGGCCTCGCTGGAAGACCCGGCCTCGGAGCTGCGCCGATGAAACACGACGCCTTTCTCTCCCTGGCTGACGCGTGGCGTGGCAAGCGCCCCGAGCTCGTCGACCTGGCGGAGCTCAATGTCTATCGCAGCCTCGCGCCGGCCTTCGCCGCCATCGCTCCGTCGACGCATCCCGAGGCTCCGTATCGGTGTCACCTCGCCGAACGCTTTCTCGCGCACCTCGAACTCGACGCGGAACTCAAGTCCAGGACCCAGGTCAGTCACGGCGTGCGCCGCTCCCTGCGAGCGCTGTTCGGTTGGCTCGCGTCACGCAACGCCCGCGTCGCGGTTCCCGCCGACGTGTATCCGGTCTACCTCCAGCTCGCTGGGGAAGCAGGCGTCGAGGTCGTTCCATTCTCCGCGCAGGAGGGGCTGCCCGAACTCGAGGCCCGCGACGCGCTGCTCCTGTGCGAGCCGCTCAAGCCCTGGGGACGAACCCCACGGAGCGAAGAGACCGAGCGCGTGGAGCGCTGGGTCCGCGCCGAGCCGGGAAAGCGGGTGCTCATCATCGACTCCGCGTACGCGACCCCTCCCACCCCGTGGACACTCCGGCTGCTGCGAGAGGAGCTCGCGTTCGTCCTCGTCTCGCTCTCGAAGAGCTGGCTCATCCCCGACCACGTGGGGTTGTGCATCACGCCTTCGCGGTGGCACCAGGACGCGCGCGCCGTCTTCGCGCCGCTGCCGAAAGACGAACAGAAGCTGCGCATCGGCTACGCGGCCCTCACGGAGCACGCGTCCCGTCCTCGCCAGGTCGGCGCGCTGCTGGCCGAGCGAGCCCGCGCCCTGGACGCGTTCACCGCCACCCGGCCCGAGCTCCGGGCCTCACCGTGCGTGGGCTACTTCGCCACCTCCCAGTGCTCCTTCGATGAACTCCTGGAGCAAGGGGTCCTCGGAGTGCCCGCCTCGGTCTTCGGCGGCCCCGCGCAGGTGACCATTCTTTCGAGCCTGCCCGCCGCCGTGAGACCTTCGGCGTCCTGAGCGGGCGGGCGACTCCCAACGGAATCGCCAGACGGAAACCCGCGCGACGCGGCGCACTCAGCCCTTGGCCTTGCCCTTGGTCCGGAGGCCACTGGCCGAGGGGTCGCGCGGCAGGTGCCGCAGGCCCATCCAGCCCAGCGCCGACACGTGCCGCACTACGTGCTCCAGGGGGATGGGACGGCCCTCCGCCGCCCACCACACCCCCACCTGCGTCACCATGCCGACGAGCGCGTTGGCGTACACCGGGGCGACCTTGGGGTTGAAGCCCGCTCGGCTGAACTCCGCCTGGAAGATGTCTCCCACCCGCTGCGCCAGGTCGTCGATGACGCGCGTGAGGCCGCGCCGGGCGCTGGACGTGGGCGAGTCGCGCGTGAGGACGGCGAAGCCCGCCGGCTCCTCCTTCGCGTAGGTGAGGAAGACCAGCACCGCGGCCTCGAAGCGCTCGCGGGCGCTGCCCTGGGCGATGGCATCCGACATGCCCTGCACCAGCCCGTCCATCTCCCGCTCCACGATGGCCGCGTAGAGGCCCTCCTTCGCCCCGAAGTGCTCGTAGACGATGGGCTTGGAGACGCCGGCCTTCGCCGCCACCTCCTCGATGGACGTCGCCTCGTAGCCGCGCGAGGCGAAGAGCTCGCGGCCCACCTCCAGCAACTGGGCGCGCCGCTGCGGGCCCGTCAAACGCTGTTTCTTGGCCACCTTGACCTCTGGGCTACCCGAGCGTAGGTTACTTCAACGTAACTTACCGGTGAGTAGGCTACCTGCCGGTTTTCAGGAGACCTCCGTGTACCTCATCCTCTGCGGCCTCGTCTTCACTGGCGCCTACCTGCTCAACATCCTCACCATCTCCGTGGGCTATCACCGCGCGCTCGCGCACAAGGCGGTGCGGCTGCACCCGGCGCTGCGGCGTCTGCTCGTGGTGGGCGGCAACTGGTTCACCGGGCTGGACCCCAAGGCGTGGGTGGTGATGCACCGGCTGCACCACGAGCACTCGGACACGCCGCTCGACCCGCACTCCCCCGTGAATGTGGGGCTGCTGGGCATCGCGAACGAGCAACTGCGCAACTACAAGCGCATCATCGTGGGGCTCATGCGAGAGAAGCCCGAGTACACGAAGTACGCGAAGGACCTCGACTTCCCGCTCAACGCCCTCAACCGCAAGAACCTCTGGTGGCTGCCCTATGCGCTGCACGCGGGCGTGGGGCTGGCGCTGGCGCTGAGCGTGGGCTGGGTGCTGGGCGCGGCGTACTTCCTCGGGATGATGAGCCACCCGGTGCAGGGCGGCATCGTCAACGCGCTGGGGCACGCGGTGGGCGGGCGCAACTTCGACACCCGGGACAACTCGCGCAACAACCACCTGGCCGCCTGGCTCATCCTGGGCGAGGGCTTCCAGAACAACCACCACGCCTACCCGGGCTCGGCGTCCTTCTCGCACCACCGCCACGAGGTGGACCTGGGCTTCGTGGCCTGCCTCGCGCTCGAGCGGCTGGGGCTTCTCACCATCGACCGCGCCTACCTCATCCCCAGGCCCGAGCAGCTCGACACGGCGCGGGCACGGGCGTAATCGCCCTGCCCCGCCCGTGCTCGCCAACACGACGAGCACGGGCCGTTGGAGAGCGACCTGCGCCTCCCGCCGCGACGGGCCTCGGCGGAAGTCGAGGTCGTCGAAGCAGGCGGCCCGAGGACGACTCCGGGGCTACAGCGTCTTGAGGTACTCGATGAGCGCCAGGCGCTCCGGGTCCGTGAGGACGGCGTTGAACTCATGTCCGCCGTTGTCCTGGCCGAACGCGTGGGTGTTGTAGATTTTCCGGTCCTCGAGCTGCTGCCGTGTGCGCGTCGGTGGGAAGAGGATGTTCCATGAAGCGCTCAGGTTGCTGAAGAGCACGGCCATGATTTCCTGCGCGAGGGGCGTGCGGAACTCGTCACCCGGGTCGCAGTTGATGTACGGCGATACCGCCGGATTCCAGGGCGTGCGCCACTGGCAGGCGATGCTGTCGTACTTCCAACCGAGCCGGGAGGAGTCGTAGGCGCGCTGCAGACTGGTGTCGAAGCCCATGATGACGAGCGGCTGGTCCCAGCGCGGTGGGGCGGAGACGCGGCGCCAGATGGGCTTGCGGTCAGCGGGCTTGAGCACCTCCCAGACATTGGGAACCGAGCCGTTGTGGAAGTACGGCGCGGTGGCCCAGACCCCGTAGAGCGGCGGCGCGAGATAGCCGTGCTCGCGGTCTCCACGAAGATGGGGCTGGTTCTGCGGGCCGCAGTCCTGCGCGGTGCCGGCCGTCTGCGGATAGCCGAAGAAGTTCTTGGCGCCAGCGGACTGCACCGCGGCGTTGTTGGTGTTCACCCGGACCGGGTCGGTGCCGATGATGCGCAGCGGCGCGATGTAGCTCGCCATGCCCGCCAACGCGGGGGTCGCCAGGAACGCCGGGTCATTGACGTAACGGGGCGAGTAGGCCCCATGGCAGCTCGCACAGGACCCATTGCCTTGAGGCCGTGGCACGGCGTTGTTGCGCCCCGGAGCCCACATGTCGAGGGTGTGGAACAGCACCGCGCCCTGCTCGGCCAGCGACGTGTTGACGGGCAGCGGATAGGGCGGTGACTTGAGCGACTCCACCCAGGTGTTGAGCGCCGGGCCGTTGGCGCGCATCCAGTCCTGCCCCGCTTCGCTCACCGGCCCGCCGAGGCCGCCGAACAGGCCGAGGAACGGCGTGTAGAACACCATGTCCACGCGGGGTGCATCCATCGGGAACACGCCGTCGATGAACTTCACCGGCCGGTGCCCCATGTTCCACCAGGCGGGCGTATCCATTCCGGCGGTCGAACCGGAATTGATGAGGCCAATCACCTCCGAGGGCGTCAGCGGCTCCTCGTCCGGGAACAGGAAGGCGAGGTTGATGTCGCTGGCGTTGTTGGTGCCCCGGGTGCGGTTGAGGTTCAGGAACGTGGCCAGCGACGCCGGATACCCCAGGGGCAAGAGGTCGCTCAGGAACAGGTCCAGGTCCGCCAGGCTGCTGCCGCCGCCCATCAACACCCCAAGGCCCGGGCCGTCCGAAGGAGTGCCCACCACGCCGCTGTGGCAGGCGTGACAGGTGACTCCCATGCGTCCGCTCCAGCTCCCGTCCGGGTTGCGCAGCTGCGTGAGCATCTGCGGCAGCTGGCCGCTTCCTCCGTTGGTGCGATTGGGCAGCTGCAAGGGCAGCGGATAGGGATTGCGCTCGGTGCTCAGCCCCGACCCGTAGCGCTGGGCCACCAGGGCATCGAAGTTGTCGGGACGAAATGGAAAGCCCCAGACACGCCACAGCTCGTTGTACTGCGCCGCGGAGAAGGTGGCGATGCCGAAGCCCGCCTCGGGGCGAGTGGCGTCGGTGCCGGTGAACAGCGCACCCACGCCTGGATGGCCGTTCGTCAGCAGCCCCTCCCCGCGACTGAAGCGTCCACGCAGCTCGCCGCAAGTCCTGGCCGCGCCCTCCTCCTGCACCGCCTCTGGATTGACATGACAGTTCTTCCAGAAGGCATTGAAGTGCACCGCCCGGCCGTTGCTGACGCCGGGCTGCACCAGGGTTCGTGGGTCCACCGGAAGGACGGCACCGTCCGGCTTGCCATAACAGAAGTCCCACTGCGCCGAGCCGCCTCGGCTGCTGCCCAGCAAATCACTGGCGACGGAGACACCGGGCATCGCCAGTGTCCCCATGGCCAGCAACACTCGAATGAATGGAACAGCGGTACTGCGCGCTGCGAACGCCTTCCTGACTGCGCTCATGGGTCCCTCCTCCTTCGCTGCGTGTTCCCACTTCCCGGTCGGCGGGGGCGGACGTCCGCGGGGAGGAGAATCGTCGAGCGCAGCTCGGAGTTCGTCCGCCAGGCCATGGTCAACGTGCAGCCGTTGCGCGCCTCCGGAGGGTGGAGTTCGACAGTGGCGGCCTGCGCGGCAACCGACGACCGGCTGCGTTGACAGGCCATGAGAGCGATTCGTGAGAGGGATGATGGGCCGCTATTGGCACAACGTCAATAGTGGCCCCCTGGACTTGTCCGGAACCCGGTCGCCACGGCCTGCGGAGGTGTCCCCTCCCCAGACAACCTGCACACCAGTGAACAGAGCCGGGAGCGAATCACTCCGCGAGGACCTTCGCTTCCGGCCACCGCTGGCCTGAGCTGTAATTGGCCGGAATCCACCGGTAGCTCCTCCCCTCCGCGCCCAGGCGGCCCAGTCCAGGGAAGGGCATGTGCGAAAGGCCGAGCAGGTCGCCGCGCTGCGCCGCCTCAGCGAATGTGCGCGCTCGCTGGGCCGCGGCCGCACGGTCATCCACGTCGTAGGCGACCGTCACCGACGGCTCGCGCAGTTGCACCGAACCGAAGTGCATCAGGTCGCCAAACAGGACCAGCCGCTGCCTCCGGCTCTCGATGATGTAGCTGCTGTGCCCCGGCGTGTGTCCCGCGGTGGGCATGCCCCGGATGCCCGGGACGATGGAGTCCCCGCCTCCGAACGTCTTCAGCTTCCCCGCGACCCGGTAGGGCTCCACCATCGCCCGCGCCTCCTCGAAGTACTTCGGGTCCACCTGTCCCCGCGCCTTCTCACGCCCCAGCCAGAAGTCCGCTTCGCGCGCGTGGACCTGGAGGATGGCGTTGGGGAACGCCCGGCGCGTGCCAGACATGAGGCCGCCGGAGTGGTCGGAATGGATGTGCGTGAGCAGCACCACGTCAATCTGCTCGGGCTGGTAGCCCGCGGCCTGGAGGCTCTGCTGGAGTTGGCCTCCCACGCCGGGGCCGAAGAAGCCACCCACGCCCGTATCCACGAGCACCAGCGCCGTGCCGGTGTTGATGAGGAACGCGTTGATGGACAGCTCGACGGGGTCCTCGAGGTGGTCGCGCGCGAGCAGGTCCTTCACCCGCTCCGGCGTCGTGTGCGTCGCCACGTCGCGCACCGTCTGGGGGACGGTTCCGTCGGACAGCGCGGTGACCTCGAAGTCTCCGAGCATCATCCGGTAGAAGCCAGGTGCCTGCGTTCGCACCTGGGGCGCGGCCGCGTGGGCAGCGGCCGGAAGCAGTGAAGCCGTGGCCATCACCAGCAAGGCCAGGGCGCGTGAGACAGCGAGAAAGACACCGCGAGGAAGAGGTCTTGTCATGGGTGACGAAGTAGCGCCCGACCTCGCCTCGGATAAACGGGCGCGCGTCACACACACTGTTTCACCCCAGAAACAATCAGGAGCCCGCGGCCCTCGGGCTGAACGCGATATGCCGTCAGCGGAGGTGGAAGATGGACAGGTTCACGGCGATGGAGGCGTTCGTCCGCGTGGTGGAGAGCGGCACCTTCACCAAGGCGGCGGACGCGCTGGGCCGCCCGAAGACAGCGGTGACCCGGCTCATCCAACAACTGGAGGCGCAGTTGCGCGTGAAGCTGCTGCACCGCACCACGCGCCGCGTGACTGTCACGCCGGAGGGCATGACCTACTACCACCAGGCCTTGCGCCTGCTCGGGGAGGTGCGGGAGCTCGAAGCCACGCTATCCCAGTCACGGCGCGGCCCCCGGGGACGCCTACGCGTGGAGTCGAGCGGAACCATTTCCCGGCTGCTGCTCGTCCCCGCGCTGCCGTCGTTCTACGCGCGCTACCCGCAGATGCACATCGAACTGGGGGTGAGCGACCGCGTCGTGGACCTGCTCGCGGACAATGTCGACTGCGCCATTCGCGGAGGGGGCGTGAAGGATGAGTCCCTGGTGGCGCGACACCTGGGAGACCTCTGCTATTGGCTGTGCGCGTCCCCCAGATATGTGGAGCGTCACGGTGCGCCAGGCCACCCGCGAGAGCTGGCGGGCCCGACGCACGCGGTGGTCAGCTACTTCTCGTCGCTGAGTGGCAAGGAGCTCCCCTTCGTCTTCCTCCGCGACGGGGAGCGGCTGGAGGTCCAGGGCCGCAGCCTGCTCACACTCAACGAAACCAACGCGTACCTGGCCGCCGGACTGGCCGGCCTCGGCATCATGTTCGCGCCCCGCTTCGTGGTGGAGCCGTACGTCGCCACCGGGGAGCTGGTGCAGGTGCTGGAGGATTGGCGGCCCGAAGCCCGGCCCCTGTTCCTGGTCTACCCACCCGCACGCCCGCGGGGCGCCGGCCCGCGGGTCTTCATCGAATGGACGATGGAGCTGTTCGCGAGCCGGCCGGACCTGTGGCGCCATGAAGGGTAGCCGTCCGCGAGCGCGTCGCTACTCGAAGACGGAGAGCTGTCCCAGCGAGCGAAGCTCTCCCGTCGTATCCCTCGGGGTGGCTCGCACGCGGACGTGCGACACGGACGTCGTGCCCGTGAGGTCCACTTCCATGAAGAGCCGCACGCCAGCGCCGCCGAGCAGGTTGGCCAGGGGCAGCCACTGGGTGCCGTCGGCGCTGCCCTCCAGCAACAGCTCGGTCATGGTGCCGGACACCTCGAAGTTGCGCAGCACGGCCTTGCGCGGAACCACGGGCCGCGAGAGCTGCACGGCGACCTCCCGGACTCCCTGCTGGAAGAGCACGAGCCCGCTGAGGTCGCCGTTGGTGATGCGGCAGGGCGTCTCCGCGTTCAGGTAGGTACACGCCGCGCCACGGCTCACCGGGACGAGCGCGCGGCGAGGCAGCGCCACGAAGTTGCTGGAGTAGGAGAGGCCGACCGTCACGCCCCCCGCATTCGCCTCGCGCTCGACGCTGATGGAGGCCTTGAGTCCTTGGACGTCCTCGAGGACGGAGTCGCTCAGGTGGACCGGCGAGGTGACCTTGGGGACCTGCCAGGCCGCCCTGAGGGAGGTGGTGTGAACGGAGAGCACGTGGTCGTCGTCCCCTGCGCCGTGGGTGGCGGACAGGGGCCGGAAGCCCACACCCACGCCCTGCGCTTCCCCGGTGGCCGTCAGCGTGCCGGTCCACTCCTGGAGGGTGGGCAGCGCCACCCCTGACTGCTGGATGAGGAAGAAGGCCGAGAGGCTCCTTCCCTGGGACTGCTCGGGCGAGCGGGCGACGAAGCAGCGCGCGATGCTCCCGTTGCGGGTGTCCGCGCCCAGCAGGTCGAGTTCGAAGGTGCCATCAGCCCGGGTCTTCACCGACTTCCAGCTCGACGTGAAGCCCGCGAACGCGCACGAGGAGTTCTCGCTGCGGTAGAGCTTCAACAGCGCTTCCGGGAGCGGTGCGCCGGCCTCGTCGATGAATCGCCCACTCAGGGCGATCTCCTGGTCCGCATCCACCTTGCTCTCGGTACAGCCTCCCAGCATCACCAGCACACCCAGGGACAACGTGCGCGTCCATCGCATGAGAACCTCCTTCACTTGTGAGCCGCGCTGTCAGTGCAAGACTGGTGCACGGCCCGGCTCCCTCTGAGGACGCGAGCCCGGGCCTGTCCTTTCCGGACAAGGCCGTCGTGGCGCGACCCTTACGCGGGTGCCACCGCCACTTCGCAGTGCCCTCGAACCCGCCACGGCGACGGGCGTCAGGGTGGCTCGGGAACTCCAGCCGCTTCGAGGGGCCCGACAAGAAAAGCAGGGGTGTGTCGATCTCCCAGTGGGTCATTCGTCGCCAGGGTGAAGCAGCGAACCGAACCCAATAGGGAGGGCACCACCCGATGGCTACCGCGAAGAAGTCCGCGCCCCGAAAGGCGGCGATGAAGAACTCCACCTCGAAGACCGCCACGTCGAAGAAGAACGAAGCGCCCAAGAAGGTCGCGCCCCCGAAGAAGGCCCCCACGGCGCGGAAGTCCTCGTCGAAGGACAGGTCCGAGCGCCCCGTACCGAAGCTCGCGCCGGCGCAGGTCACCCCCCAGACGTCATCGGCGCAGGGGTCGGCGGTGGACGCCTTTGTCGCCAGGATGGAGGGCTGGCAGCAGGACCTCGTGCGCCCGCTCGCGGCGCTCATCGCGAAGGAGGCGCCCGGCGCATCGGCCTACATCAAGTGGGGACACCCCGTGTGGGACCATGCGGGCCCCTTCGCGCTGGTGAAGGCGGCCAAGGCGCATGTCACCCTCGGGTTCTGGCGTGGCGGGCAGATGCGCGATGCGGACGGCATCCTGGAGGGTGACAGCGACGGGATGCGGTACGTGAGAATCCAGTCGGGCCAGCGGCTCCCGGCTTCGCTCGCGGCGCTGGTGCACGAGGCCGTGGCGCTCAACCAGAAGCACGGCGACCCGCTGAAGCGCTGAGCGCTGGAATGACGGTCCATCCAGTCGCCTCGACAGCTCCCTCCTGGGCACCTTCAAGAGGCGCTGGCCAGGAGGGAGGAATCGAGGCGGGGGTCCCGCGCTCGCTCCGCGCTACTTCTTCGCGGCCTTCCCCTTCATCACCTTCTTGCCCAGGACGACGAGCAGGACCAGCACGGCTCCGGCGCCCAGACCCACCGCGGCATTGAGCAGCATGGGGGCGAGCCCCCCCAGGAGGCGGCCCACACCCGGCACGGTGGTGACCCAATCGGTGAAGGACGTCTCCGCGTGGTGCAGGAGGGAGACGCCGTGCACGAGGATGCCGCCGCCCACCAGGAACATGGCCGCCGTCCCCGCCACGGAGAGGAACTTCATCAACCACGGCGCGGCGCGGAGGATGCCCGCGCCCAGGCTGCGCTGGAAGGCCCCGGACTGGCGGCTGAGATACAGCCCCGCGTCGTCCAGCTTCACGATGCCCGCCACGAGCCCGTACACGCCCACGGTCATGATGAGGGCGATGCCCACCAGGACCGAGACGCGGGTGGCGAAGCTCACCGTCGCCACGGTGCCCAGCGTGATGGCGATGATTTCCGCGGAGAGGATGAAGTCGGTGCGCACCGCGCCCTTGATCTTGTCCTTCTCCAGCGCTACCAGGTCCACGCTCGGGTTCACCAGTGCCTCGCGCAGCTCGGCGCGGTGCGCGGTGTCCTCCTCCTCGCTGTGGAGGAACTTGTGCGCGAGCTTCTCGAAGCCCTCGAAGCAGAGGAAGGCGCCGCCCACCATCAGCAGGGGCGTCACCAGCCAGGGCGCCAGCGCGCTGATGGCCAGCGCCGCGGGGACCAGGATGGCCTTGTTGACCAGCGAGCCCTTCGCCACCGCCCACACCACCGGCAGCTCGCGGTCCGCGTTCACGCCCGTCACCTGCTGAGCGTTGAGCGCCAGGTCGTCTCCGAGCACACCCGCCGTCTTCTTCGCCGCCACCTTCGTCAGGATGGAGACGTCATCCAGGATGGTCGCGATATCGTCGATGAGCGCAATCAGACTGCTGCCTGCCATGGAGTTCTTTCGGGCTGGAGGGTGAAAAGTCGCTGTGCGGTCAGCGCGGATTAGCACAGGGCGGCGCTCGGGGCACGGCCTCGGACGGTCGCCTGCCCCCTGGCGCCCTCCGGAGGTCGGGGCACCGGCTCACGGCGCTTCGGCTTGACTATTATTATTCGCGAGTAATAACAGCGTCCATGAACGCGGATGAAGGGCTCGTGGCCCTTGGCTTCACCGAGGTCGAGGCGCGGGTGTATTGCGAGCTGCTCAAGGGAGCGCCCGCCACCGGGTACCGGCTCGCGCAGGCGCTGGGGAAGGCGCCTCCGAGCATCTACCAGGCGCTCGCCTCGCTCGAACACAAGGGGGCCGTGCTCGTCGAAGAAGGCGAGCCCCGCTCCTTCCGGCCCGTGCCTCCGGACGAGGTGCTCGCGGCGCTCCAGCGGGGCTTCGAGACGCGCAGCCGCGAGGCCGCGAACGCGCTGCGCAAGCTCCACGCCCCGGTGCAGGACGACCGCATCTACCACCTCAAGAGCACCGCGCAGGTGATGGAGCGCGCACGGACGATGATTGCCGGCGCCACCGAGCGGCTGCTCTTCGACCTCTTCCCTCCCCCCTTCGCGTCCCTCACCCAGGCGCTCACCGAAGCGAGCTCCCGGCGCGTGGCCATCGCGGGGCTCGTCTACGACGAGACTCCCAAGGTGCCCTTCGACTGCGTGCGCTCGTCCGAGGCGGACTTCGTGCGGGAGCGCTGGCCGGGCGCGCAGCTCACGCTCGTGGTCGATGCCCGCGAGTTCCTGGTGGCGCTGCTCACTCCGGATGGCACCGGCGTCAAGCAGGCCATCTGGAGCGACAGCGGCTATCTCTCCTGCCTGCAGCACAGCGGGCTGTCCGCGGAGGTCCGGCTGAACGCGCCCCAGTCCGCGCGCGCACGACTGGCGCGGTCCTTCTCCCTCATTGCCTCGAGCCCGCCTGGCCTGCGCCAGCTCGTGGGCCAGGCCTCTTCCACTTCCAAGCGCGGAGACACTCCATGAGATTCCTCCTCCCGGGCCTGATGGCCCTGACCCTCGTGCTCACTCCCGCCGCATCCAGGGCGGACGCGCTGCGGTCGCTCGTCGACAAGCACCTCGCATGGCGTGGCGGGGACGCCTTCACGCGACTGGAGAGCATCCACGCCCAGGGGAAGACGGCGACGGGCGGGCTCCAGGGCCCGATGGAGTCCTGGCGCCATCGGGACGGACGCGTCCGCATGAACGCGGATTATGGCGTGGTGCGCGAAGCGATGGCCGTCACCCCCAAGGGCGGCTGGAAGGTGAACACCAGCGGCCAGGTCGAAGACGCGTCACCCACCGACGCGCGCGATGCGCTGCACCGGGTGGCGCTCGACTTCGGAACGGCGCTGCGGGGCGGTGCCGGAGCGAAAATCGCCCTGCAACCCGACGCGCAGCGCGACGGCCGCACCTGGAAGGTGGTGCGCGTCACGTTCGGCGACGAAGACCTCTATGACCTGTTCCTCGATGACGCCGACGGGGCCCTCCACGGCGTGCTCATCCGCGAGGACAACGTCACCCGCTTCGTGCGGCTGGGAGACTGGCGTCAGGTGCAGGGCGTGCGCATGCCCTTCCTGGAGGAGGAGCTCACCGACAACCCGGACTCCGACTCGCGGACGGTGGTGGAGACGCTGGAGCTGAACGTGCCCATTCCGCCCGCCGTCCTCGAACGGCCCGAGGACGTGCGCAAGGCGACCTTCGCGAACGGCCGACACAGCACGGGCTTCATCCCCTTCGAGTTCTTCAACGAGAACCGCGTCTACATTCCGGCCCAGGTGAACGGCCGCGCGACGCAGGTGCTGCTGGACAGCGGCGCGGAGATGACGGTGGTCGACACGGCGTATGCCCGCGAGCTGGGGCTGAAGACGCAGGGGCAGCTCGCGGCGGTCGGCAGCGGCGGACAGGCGCAGGCCCAGTTCGCCGGCGGCGTGGACATCACCGTGGGCAACCTGCGACTGACGGGGCTGACCGTCGCCGTCATCGACCTGGCGGAGGTCGCGCGGCATCTCGGTCACTCGCTTCCCGTCATCCTGGGCAAGGAGGCCTTCAACCAGCTCGTCGTGGACGTGGACTTCCCCAACCGGCGCGTCGCCTTCCACGAGCCGCGAAGCTTCAAGGCTCCGCCGCGAGCGGTGCGCATCCCCCTGGTCGAGTCCGCGGGCGGGCAGCGCGCGGTCCAGCTCTCCATCGAGGACCGGCCCGCCATCGAGGTGCTGTTCGACGTGGGCAATGGAGGGGCGCTCTCGCTCTTCCCCTCATACTGGCAGCAGGCGGGGCTGCTCACGGGACGGCGCAGCTCCAAGACGCTGTCCGGCGCGGTGGGCGGCATGCGGGAGCGAGACGTGGCGACGCTGAAGCACATCCAGTTCGCGGGCGTCACCCTGAAGAACGTGCCCACGGTGTTCGACGACGCGGGCAAGAGCATGTCCGCCTCGGACCGGGTCATGGGCAACGTGGGGCTCGACGTCCTCGGACGCTTCCGGATGATCACCGACTATTCGACCGACACGCTCATGCTGGTCCCCGACGCCCGCGCGCTGCGGCAGCCGTTCCGCAAGGACCGGTCCGGACTGATTGCCCTCCCCTCGGAGGGTCGGCTCGTGGTGAAGCTGGTCGCCCCCGGGAGCCCCGCCGCGGCCGCGGGCTGGAAGCCCGGCGAGGAAATCGTCGCCATCGATGGACAGGCCATCGGGCCCGACTACTCCAGCACGCAGCTGTCGCGCTGGCGGTATCGCGCCGCGGGCCAGACGGTGGTGCTCACGATGAAGGACGGCGGCAAGCGCAAGCTCACCCTGGGCGACTATTTCTAGAAGGCGGACGCGCCCGCGGTGGCGACGGCATGGTCCTGGTCGCCGGAGCCACCGCTGACGCCGACGGCGCCCACGACCTTGCCGTTCTTCTTCAGCGGGACACCGCCCGCGAAAATCATCACCTTGCCGTCGTTGGACGCGTGGATGCCATAGAACGGGCCCCCCGGCTGGGAGTGCTTCGCCAGCTCCTGCGTGGTGATGTCGAAGGCCCGCGAGGTGAAGGCCTTCTTGATGGAGATGTCCACGCTGCCCAGCCACGCCCCATCCATGCGCACATGCGCGACCAGATTGCCGCCTTCGTCGGCGACGGCGATGTTCATGGGTTGACCCAGCTCCTGGGCCTTCTTCTCGGCTGCGGCGATGATGCGACGAGCGTCTTCCAGACGGACCATGGGGAACTCCTGTGCCCCCGTCTCCAATGGAAGACAAGGCCGCGCTCGCGCACGCTCGTGGGAGTGTTCTGGACGCAATGAGGGTGGACGGAAGTTGTTCCGCCAGGCGACGAAAGTGGGAGTCCGCGAATCCCCCGGGTATGCTGCGGGCGTGGCAAAGCCTGGAGAGCAACGGGACATGTGTGGGACGAGCCTCCCGGACCGCCGGCGCCCGCGTTCAAAGGAAGGTCCGGTGCCATGACGCTCGCGGCTGAGTTGGGGATGCTCGGCCGGTACCGGCTGCGCTCGCGGCTGGCGAGTGGAGGGATGGCGGAGCTGTTCCTCGCGGTGCTCCCCGGGGCCGAGGGCTTCGAGAAGCCCGTGGTCATCAAGCGCATGTTGCCGAGACTCGCCGCGCAGGAGACCTACCGGCAGATGTTCGCTCAGGAGGCCCGGCTCATGGCCACCTTCGGGCACGCCCATGTCGTCTCCGCGCTGGACTTCGGCGTGGAGCAGGACAGCCCATACCTGGTGCTGGAGTACGTGGATGGCGTGGACCTGGGGCGCGTTCTGGGCGCGAGGCGCACGTTGCCGCCGCCGCTGGTGCGCTATGTGGGACTGAGCCTGCTGCATGCGTTGGAGCACGTGCATGGCTTGCGAGACGCGCGGGGCGAGCTGCTCGGCATCGTCCATCGGGACATCAGCCCGGCCAACGTGCTGCTCGGCCGCACCGGGGATGTGAAGCTGACGGACTTCGGTATCGCCAAGGGGCTGCGGACGCCCTCGCACACCGCGCCGGGCAGCACGCGAGGCAGGCTCCGCTACATGTCCCCCGAGCAGGTCCAGGGAGGGCCGCTGGATGGCCGCGCGGACCTCTTCTCGCTCGCGGTGCTCCTCTACGAGGCGGTGGTGGGCCAGGGTCCGTTCTCCGCCACCAATGACGCGCAGCTGCTGCTCGCCGTGCGCGACGCGCGGCTGGCACCCACCGAGGACCTGCGGCGCACGGCCGGCCCCGCCCTGGCGGACGTGCTGCTTCGAGCCCTGCGACGTCACCCCTCGGAGCGCTATGCCACCGCGGGAGAGATGGCGCGGGCGCTGGCGGCCGTGGACGGCACGGGGGAGAGCGAGCAGCCCTGGCGCGTGGCGGAGGTGGTGGCGGACACGCTCACCTCGGAGGGCACGGCGCCCGCCGCCTCTCGGGGGGCCGGAAACCGCGGTCCGTTCTCGGCGGCCCTGCTCGAGCTGCGCGAGGACGATTCATGAAGCGGCGGGTCCATCGGGCGTCGGACAGGCTCCGCGCCATGACGAGGGGATGAGCGCGAGCATGTCAGAGCATACCGAGGTCATCTCCCTTCAGGACACGCCAGGTGGGCTGTCTGTCCGGCGAGTGCGACTCCAGGTCTCCACGGGCCCGGACACGAACATCGAGGTGTCCTCTTCCTCGGAGAGGCTCACCATCGGCAGCGCGCCCGGAAACGCTTTGGTGCTGAGCGACCCCACCGTGTCCCGCTTCCACGCCGAGCTCGAGAGGAAGCCTGGGGGCTACCGGTTGCGCGACCTGGAGAGCACCAACGGCACGCGGGTGGACCACGTCCGGGTGACGGACGCCTTCGTGGTGGATGGCTCCACGCTGGCCTTCGGCAACACCACGGTGCGCTTCACGTGGGTGGCCGAGCAGGACGTGGTGCCGCTCCACTCCGAGCCGCACTTTGGCAAGCTGGTCGGCGAGGGCGCGGTGATGCGGGCCTTGTTCGCGCGGCTCGCGCGGCTGGCCGTCACGGATGCCACCGTGCTCATCGAAGGAGAGAGCGGCACGGGAAAGGAGCTCGTGGCGGAGGCGCTCCATCAACGGAGCCCCCGCGCCTCCGGCCCCTTCGTGGTGGTGGACTGCGGCTCCATTCCGCCGGAACTGGTGGAGAGCGAGCTGTTCGGCCATGAGAAGGGCTCCTTCACCGGCGCCACCCACGAGCGGCGAGGGGCCTTCGAGGCCGCCCATGGAGGGACGCTCTTCCTCGACGAGATTGGCGAGCTTCCGCTGGCGGTGCAGCCCAGGCTGCTGCGCGCCCTGGAGCGCCGGCAGGTCAAGCGCGTGGGCGCGGATGCCTTCCGGCCCGTGGACGTGCGCTTCGTGGCCGCCACCCATCGGGACCTGCGCGCGGGAGTCAACCGGGGGGAGTTCCGGGAGGACCTCTACTTCCGCCTCGCGGTGGGCATGGTGAGCGTGCCCCCGCTGCGGGCCCACCTGGAGGACCTCTCGCTGCTGCTCCGACATCTGTGGGAGGAGACCTTCCGCTCGCTCGGGCTGCCGCCGCGCCCGTACACGCCCCCGGGCGCGGAGACGCTTCGCCAGCTCATGTCGCTTCCCTGGCGAGGCAATGTGCGCGAGCTGCGCAACTTCGTGGAGCGCAGCGTGGCCATGTCCGGAGCGCTGGACGCGGCGTTCGTCCAGGGCACTCCCACGCCGGGCTCCGTGCCGAGCCTTCCCTCGGTGCGCGTGGATCTTTCGTACAAGGATGCAAAGGAAGCCTGGCTGGACCACTTCGAGGAGACCTACCTGCGCCAGCGTTTGAACTCCGCGGGCGGCAATGTGAGTCAGATGGCGCGCGAAGCCGAGGTGGACCGGGCCCACGTCATCAAGCTCTTGCGCAAACACGCTGTGCGCTGAGGCACATGCCAGGAATGTCCGCGTGCTAACCTCTCGCCCCACGATGCCGCGGTGCTCGAGGTGCCAGAGCGAGTATGCAGAGGGAGTTGTCTACTGCGCCCAGGATGGCGAGGCATTGCTGCCCATGGTGCTCGAGGGGCGCTACCGGCTCCTGTCTCTCCTGGGCGAAGGGGCCATGGGAGTGGTCTACCTGGCCGAGCACATGGGGCTGGGCAAGCGCGTGGCGGTGAAGGTGCTGCGGGGTGAGCTGTCGCGCGATGCGACCTTCTGTCGTCGCTTCGAGCTGGAAGCCATTGCCGCCAGCCAGATTGGCCACGAGAACATCGTCGACGTGACGGACCTGGGGCGCACCGCCCACGGCGAGCTGTTCTACGTGATGGAGTTGTTGGACGGCCAGAGCCTGGGCACGCTGCTGCGGCGTGAGCGCGTCCTGCCGCTGGCGCGGGCCGTTCCCATTCTCGTGCAGGTGTGCCGGGCGCTGGAGGCGGCGCATGCGCGCGGAATCATCCACCGCGATGTGAAGTCGCAGAACGTGATGCTGGTGTCGCGCGGGGGGAGGCCGGACTTCGTCAAGGTGGTGGACTTCGGCATCTCCAAGATGAACCACCTGGAGGGCGAGAAGCTCACGCAGACGGGCGCCATCCTCGGCACCGCGGACTACATGGCCCCCGAGCAGGTGTCGGGCGGCGCGGTGGACGCGAACGCGGACGTCTACGCGGTGGGCGCGCTCACCTACAAGCTGCTCACCGGCACGCCGCCCTTCCATGGGGAGAACTCCTTCGCCACCATGCTTCAGCACCTGGAAGCGACGGTGGAGCCCCCCGGCCAGCGGCGCCCGGAGCTGGGCCTGCCCGCCGAACTGGATGCGCTGGTGGTGCGGGCGCTCGCCAAGGAGCCCCATGCGCGTCCCTCCATGGCGCGATTCCGCGAGGAGTTGGAGGCGCTCGCCTCGGGGCACCTGCCGGGTGGGTTGGTGACGGCACGGGCCACGACGCCCTTTCCCACTCCCATCGCCAGGTCGGCACCGGTCTCCGCGAGCCCGGCGGTGACGCCCCCTCGCGCCTCGCCCTCGAAGCGAGGCATGCGGTGGGGGGTGGCGGGTGGAGCGCTGACCTTGCTCATCGTCCTTGCCGGTCTGCTCTCTCAACGTGAGCCTCCGGCGACAGCCCAGGTGGCCGCGTCCCCTGCCCCCGTGCGGGCTCCGACTCCAGCGCCCCGGCTTCGTGTGTCCATCGTCTCCGAGCCCCCGGGCGCCACGGTGAGCGCGAAGGGACAGGTCCTCGGGACGACGCCGCTGGAGCTGGACCGTTCGGATGACGGAGGACCGTGGGTTCTCTCGCTCGCGGGGCATGCTCCGGCCTCCGTGGAATACCTGCCGTCAAGCGGGCGGGTGGAAGTGACTTTGACGAAGCTGCCTGCGCCGCGTGCCCCGAAACCGCCCGCCTCCGAGTTGAAGAAGGTGCGGGAGCTCAAGCCCAACCCCTTTTGAGACGATGATGATCCGTCCCCCTCGAGCCACGTCTCCCCTCCTCCTCGCGCTGGTGCTCACCCTGACGGGCACGACGGCGGTCGCAGCCAACGCCGCCGCTCGGACCGAGGCGCGGCGCGCCTTCGAGCGAGGAACCCGCCTCTACGATCAGGCCCGCTACGCAGAGGCAGCGACCGCCTTCGAGCAGGCGTATCGCCAGGTGCCCAACGGCGTGGTCCTCTACAACCTGGGCCAGTGTTACGAGAAGCTCGGTGAGCTGGACAAGGCGCTGACCTCCTATCGCGAGTACCTGCGGCTCGTGCCCAAGGCGAAGGACCGCCAGGGCGTCCAGAACCGCATCACCAACCTGGAGACCCGGCTCGAGGCGGCGCGTCGGCCTCGGGTGACGGTGGACAGCGAGCCCTCGGGAGCCCAGGTGCTCCTGAATGGTCAGGCCCGCGGGCAGACCCCGTGGAGCGAGCCGGTGGAGGTGGGCGCGCATGAGCTGGAGCTGACCCTTCCGGACCACCTGTCCCTGAAGCGAAGCCTGGAAGTGCGCGTGGGCGAGCCCATCCAGCTTCGACTGGTGCTCGCGCCAACGCCGGTGATGGCCGCCGACCCCGTGCCCGACATCGTGCCCGTCGTGACGGAGGAAGCTCCTTCGCGAGGACGGACCTGGACCTGGGTGGCCGCCGGGGCCACGGGGGCCGCGACGGTGGGGGCGGTGCTGCTCGGGAGCATCGCGCGCGCCGATGCCCGGGAGCTGACCACCCGTCCGCACGACGGGGCCGACGTCCGGCGGCTGCGAGACTCGGCGCAAGGCAAGTCACGCGCGGCGAACATCCTCTATGGTGTGGCGGGCGTGGCCGCGGCCACGAGCGTCACCCTCTTCTTCATCGAAGGGAGCTTCTGACATGCGCGCGACCTGGATGCTGCTGGGTGTGTTGTGGCTGGGCTGCTCCGTGACGCTCACGCCGGTGCCCTGTCAGGACGACCTCCACTGCCTCGAATCGCAGCACTGCGGGGCAGAGGCAGTGTGCGTGGAGGGCGCGCGGACAGCGCAGATGCTCGGGGAGTCCTGCCTCGCGGCGATACAGAGCATCGCGGTCCACGCGAGCGAGTGCCTCGGCGGGTCCGTGGAGGACTTTGAGCGGATGTTGGGCCCGACAGACGTGTGCAAGTCGGTCGAGGCGAGCGTGGCGGCGGGGCGACAGGTGTTCCGGCCCGAGAAGTTTGGCGCCTGCGTGCGCGCCCTTCGGACGAGGTCTTGTGGGGAGGTGAACCCCGAGGGGCTGCGTAACGACGAGGGGAAGCGGAACCTTGAGGCATTCGCGCAGGGAACGTTGCTGGAGGGATGCCAGGCATTCGAGCCCCAAGTGACCGCGGGAGGCTCGTGTGCCAACACCGCAGACTGCCAGGGCGGGTGGTGCAGAATCACGGAGGCGTGTCCCGGCGTGTGCCAGGCGTTCATCCCCCTCAGCGGGGCGTGTACGGGCCTGGACCGGTGTCAGAAGGGCTCATCCTGCTTGGGAGGAATCTGTGTCAGCGACGTGGGGCTGGACCAACGCTGCGGCGCGGTGGCGCGGTGCTCGCCGGACTCGGAAACACAGTGCGAGAATGGCCTGTGTATCAAGCGCAGGGAGGCGGGCCCGTGCGAGAACGACGAGCAGTGCGCACTGCGATTTAAATGCGTGAAGACCGTACCGATCCAGGGCGACCGCTCGCCGAAGGAGTGCAGGGCCGCGAAGGCACCGAATGAGGCCTGTGAGCCTGGCGCAGGGGACTGCGGTCCGCTCTCCTATTGCGACGCAGGCTCAGGGACCTGTCGCTCATTGCCAATTTTGGACGAGCGGTGTGGCGACTCCAACGGCACAGGGGACTTCGCCGACTGTCTGGAATCAAGCTGCGAGCTGGTCTTCAGCATCCCCCCTAGGTGCGTATCCGTCGCCTCGATGAAAGGTGTCTGTGGGACTAAGAGCTTGGAGTGTGGTCCGTCCGCAGTTTGCCGGAACAGAAAATGCTTTCCTCAGTGGTGTGGCTGAGCCCCTGGAGCACCGCGCTCGCGAGCCGCACTATCTAGACCAACAGCCACGACTCTCACGTTTAGCTGATTGCTGAGCCTGTCTACCCCTCCGAGAGAGCTCCAGGAAGCAACCGTCCGACCACTGCCGGAGGATTGAGCGACACCGGCGCGGTTGCTATACCCACCCGTGGCCTTCGTGCGCAGACACGACGCCCGCAGGAGCCGGCCGGATGAGCACCACCAAATCCGCAGATGAGTGAGCCGCGGCGACACGTCAACCGTTGCCGCGGCCCTCTGTCCCAGCTCATCCCGGTACCCGTGGAGAGGCAGAGCGCCGCCAGATGTTCCTCATTTGTGCGGATGCAATCGTGCCTGACCCTAAAACCCTGTCGTGGAAGCACTCGGTGCCAGCAGCGCTGTGGCTGATGGCCCCGTTCGACCTCCTGGCCTCACTGGCCATGGACATCTACCTCCCCGTGGTTCCGGCGATGACCGGAATCCTCAACACCTCCCCCGCCATCATCCAGCTCACGCTGAGCCTCTACATGGCCGTGCTCGGGCTCGGGCAGGTGGTGTTCGGCCCGGTCTCGGACCGCATCGGCCGGCGTCCAGTCCTGCTGGGAGGCGCGCTGTTGTTCGCGACCGCCTCGTTCCTGCTCGCGGGCACGTCCGATGCCGCGATGTTCGTCGGCCTGCGGCTCCTGCAAGCCGTGGGGGCGTCGGCGGCCCTCGTCGCCACGTTCGCGACGGTCCGTGATGTCTATGCGGACCGCCCCGAGAGCGCGGTCATCTACAGCCTGTTCAGCGCCATGCTGGCCTTCGTGCCCGCGCTCGGTCCCATCGCCGGGGCCTTGCTCGCCAGACAACTGGGATGGCGAGCCATCTTCACCACGCTCGGCATCCTGGCGGCGGCGGCCTTGCTGAACGCCGTTCCGAGATGGCACGAGACGCGCCCATCCGGCGGGACACACCACCGCGTGGCGTTCCGGCCCATCCTGCGCAGCGCCGCGTTCTGGACGTACACGCTGGGCTTCAGCGCGGCCATGGGCGCATTCTTCGTCTTCTTCTCCACGGCGCCTCGCGTCCTCATCGGACAGGCAGGCTTCTCGGAGCTCGGGTTCAGCCTGGCCTTCGCCACCGCCGCGCTCGCGATGATTCTCACGACACGCTTCGCGAAGCGCTTCGTGGCGACCTGGGGGCTCGAAGGAAGCCTCACCCGCGGCATGCTCCTGTTGTTGCTCGGCGCGGCGTTGCTGACAGCCGGGCAGTTGCTCGCGGCCCCGTCCTTCTGGACGTTCGTCGTGCCGATGTGGGTCATCGCGGCCGGTATCGTGTTCGCCGCGTCCGTCACCGCCAATGGCGCACTCCAGGCCTTTGGCGCCATGGCGGGAACAGCGGTCGCGCTCTACTTCTGCATCCAGAGCCTCATCGTCGGCGTCCTCGGAACGCTGATGGTTGTCCTGCTCGACGGCGACACCGCGTGGCCACTGGTGGGGTACGCCTCGGTCATGTCCGTGGTGACGTTGACCGCCCTGCGGAACCTCCGACAGCGGCAGCACACCCAGGAGGAGCAGGTGCCTGCGACGAGGCTCGACACGCCCTGAGCAGGGAGCCCAGGGTTCCCCAACAAACTCAGGGGCCACCTCTGTCAGGCGAGTCCCTGATTCGTTCATGAACCTCTGACCCGGGCTGGCCGCGCCGCGAAGGCACTCCCCTTCCGGCGCGGCTGGCTTCCGTCCTGCCCGCGCGGGACGGAAGCCGCGCGGAGAGCGGCCATGGGCAGAGTGGTTCTGTCAGTCGGCGCGGAGACTGAGCGCCGAGCCGCCGCGGCAGCAGCGAGCAACCTTGCGCCTACCGAGCCGAGTGTGTCGCCACCAGACGTGCGCGCCACTTCAGCAAGTCGTCGAACTCTCCCGCCAGGGCCTCGTCACTCCAGCAGCGACGTGTCGCGGGGCCCAAGGGCGGCTCTATCCGCGCGGCCGGGGCAATGCCCTCCAGCACCACGGCCATGGTGACATCCGCATAGCTGAAGCGCCCGAGCAGGTACTCACCGCCCGACGCGCGCAACCCGGCGCGGGTTCGCTCCAGCGCCTGTCGCAGCGAGCCCGGGACCACCAGCTGCCGATACTTGCGGTCGAGTCGACGCGCGGCATCGCGTGCGACAAAACGCAGGGGGCGGCGCAGCGGCCGGGGCAGCACCGAGGCGGCGGCTTCGTCGAGCGCCTCCGGGTCGGCCAACACGGAGCGCACCACGCGCGTCCGCGCCTCGGCGAGCGCCGCTTCACTCAATTCGTTCCAGGGAGCAATCACCTCGAAGTCACCCAGCCGCCCGTCACCGGCCCATTGCGCCGCATAACGGGCGATGTCCCAGGAACCGCGCACGACCTGCGCACCAGCCAGCAGCACCGGCACCGACACCTTGCCCGACCATTGCCGCATGCGCCAACGCAGCGCCGGCTCGCTCAGAGTCGGCGTGTACTCCCGATACACGAACGCAACGCCGCAATGCTCCAGGGCCCAGCGCGCCTTCTGGGTCCAGGGCGAGAACGCTTCGCCGAACAGCATGGTCGATTGCGACATGGCAGGGCTCCGTCTACGCAGGCACTCCAGCGCCGGAGAGTCTCACCCGCCTCCGCGCCGGATGACAGCGGGAGTCAGCCCCGTGAGTCGGCGGAAGACGGTGGTGAAGTGGCTCTGCGAGCTGAAGCCCACCTCCAGCGCGATGTCCCCGAGGGAGCGGGAAGTGCGAATCAACAACTCGCGGGCCCGCTCCACCCGCCGCTGCTGCACGAAGGCGTGCGGCGTCATCCCCGTGGACTGCCGGAAGGCGCGGGTGAAGTAGAAGACGCTCAACCCGGAGCGCTGGGCCAGCTCCTCCACGCGAATCGTCCGCGCGAGGTGCGCCTCGATGAACAGCTGCACGCGATGGAGCGCGGCGGCGGAGAGGCCTCCACGCCGCCGCGCCGCCCTGGAGCCTCCGGGGGCCTGGAGCAGCTTCGCCACACGGGACGCATGGCGGTCCTGGACCGCCCGTGCCGAGGTCAGGAAGCCCGCGATGACCTTCAGGTCCGCATCCGGCAGGGACGACATCAGCTGGAACCCCTCCGTGCGAAAGGGTCCCCAGAGGGTCTCAATCCATTCGCGCGCGTGTCCCGTGAGCACCAGTCGCGTGCCACTTCCCGCCGACTCCCGTCGCACATAGCCCGCGAGCTCCAGCCGCGCCACATCTGTTCCCCGGGCGACGGCGCTCAAGGGCGTGGGCCCGCCGAAGTGCAATTGCGCCAGACACACCAGCTCCGCGCGGCCGAGCGCGAGCACTTCCCCGACGGCCGCGTCGAACTCAGCGGTGGCCTCCTGGAAGCGGACGATGTCGGCGCCAATCTGCTCGAGGAGGGAGTGTCGGGGACCCATGAGGAACACCGCAGGAATCAGAAAAACAGCACAAGGGCACGAAAGACGCTCACGGGCCCCGGACGCATCCTGCCCGCATGATGAACCTGAAGCCTTCGGCGGCGGAAATCTTCCTGTGGCTCTTCGTGCTCAACCTGGGCGTCTCCCTCGGCGCGGGGCTCTATGAGCACCGCATCATGCTTCCCAGATGGCTCGACGCCACCGGCGCGCACTGGTTCGCGGAGGCGGCGCGCCAGGACAACGTGGGGCTGCGCTTCTGGGCCTTCGTCAGCACGGGACCGCTGACGCTGCTCACCCTGGCGAGCTTCTTCTTCGCCACGCGCGCCACGGGGCCGCTGCGCACCTGGTGGCTCGCGGCCGCCGTGGTGGCGCTCGTGGACAGGCTCCTCACCTTCTCTTACTTCATCCCCACGATGATGCGGCTGATGCAGGCGTCAGACACGCCGGCGTCCGTGGAGAGCGCGATGCTCTGGGCCCGGTTGAACCACCTGCGCCACCTCCTGGTCGCGGGCGCCTGGTTCGCCTCGCTCCAGGCCCTGTCATGGCTCAGGCTGCAAGGAGGGAGGTGACAGCCATCAACGTGCGGGCAACGAACCCATGGGGGACTCGTTCCTCCAGGACGCAGCCGCGTTCCGCTGGCACGCGGGAGCCGCCGCGCACTGGCACCCCCACACAACCCAAGCGAGAGGCCCGCCGGCCCGGCGCCTGCCTTGCAATAGGCATACGGCATGGTGCCGCGCCCCGCATCGTTCCCTGATACTCCTTCCCTACCCCGGGTCATCAAACCGCACATCCGCCGGGCGGAACCCAGGGATGGAGACGCGATGTACCGGTTGGAGCTGGCCTCCATCCACTCCGCCTGGCGTGAGTATTACGACGGCACTCAGATACAGGCCTGGTGCCAGGCACTCCATCCGACGTCCCGCCGCGACGCGCAGTCCGTCCGCGAGTTGCTCGTCGCGGAGCAGGAGGGCCGGGTGGTTGCCTTTGGCCAGCTCCATCCCCGCAGGGCCCGTATCGAGGCGCTGTATGCCGCGCCCGGCCACATGCGGCGAGGCCTGGGGCAAAGCCTCTTGCGAAGCCTGGAACGCACCGCCTGGGATTTGGGCATGGAGGCCCTGGACGTCACCGCGTCCCTGTGCGCCGTCCCCTTCTACCGAGCCGCGGGATATGTCGAACAGGGCCCCTGGGACTTCGAGTTCGGCGAGGTCCGGGTTCCCGCGCTCCTGATGAAGAAGCACAGGCCGTCTCCCCACCCTCTCCCCTTCAGGAGGAGCCCATGGACCTGACGCATTACTGCGTGCTCTGCAAGCGCAACGTCGTCGACTTCCGGGGCGACCCATGCGAGCCCTGCAAGCGAAACCTCTGCATCTCGTGCCACTCGTTCCGTCGAGAATCCGAGGACGGGCTCTGCATGGGTTGTGGGAAGAAGTCGAACAGCTCTCGTGTCGAGCCGAGCCAGGGGGGCCCGCAGTCGAACCTGCTGATCTTCGGTCAGGCGCCGTCGCGCTGCTCCAACTGCAAGGGGCCCGTTTCGTTCGATGACGGCTGGTGTCCTGATTGCGGATTCAAGCTGCATCAGCCCAAACCCAAGAACACCAGGCAAGGCCCCGGCACGCTCTCGCTGGAGCTCGTCCTCTCGCTGATTGACCGATGGATCAACACCTATGACTTCTGGAAGGGTTACGAGCTCCAGTCATTCGAGTTGACGAAGAAATACCTCGAGTCGAACTCCTGCGACCTCGTCGTGGTGGTCGACTGTCTGTTGAAAACGCTCGCGCGTCCCATCCCCTTCAGCAACAAGCAGGGCGAGCTGGATATATTCCATCAGGCGCTTCGCAAGGTCACCCTCCTCGCGCAGACGCAGGGGCTCCTGAGCGTCAACCCGAATGACTTCGACCTGCTGTTCCGGCGAATCTTCCTGGACCGCCTGCACACGCTGAAGTACCTGCTCCACCTCCACGAACGAGGGGAGTCCCCCTCGTCGTCCTCGACGACTCAATCCATCAGCCTGATGGACAAGTGGCGCGTCGAGCAGCGCAAGGTGTGGACGAATACAATCCAGGAGAAAATCTACCAGGAGTACATCCACAAGCACGGAAAAGCATACACGCTCGCCATGGAGAGACTGAAGCAGCAGCACGTGCTGGCGGTGTCGTGCGGTTCGCTGCCGGCGACCCTCATCGAGCTGAGCGAGTGCAACCTCTGCTTCGTCATTCAAGAGTTGAATACGAAGCTCCCGCCCAAGGAGGGGGCCTGCGTCACCAAGGAGAAGTTCTATCAATTGCTGTACAGCGGGGAGATCTACGCGGAGTCAGGGTACTCGGCCTGGAAGATCGACCCCATCGAGGTCAAGAAGACCTATACCCGCCTGTCCGTGGAGGAGGACACACGGGAAATCGTCCTGACGTGCGCGGAGTGGATGCTCTACGAGCACTTCATCAAGCTGCCGATGTACTTCAAGCACGGCACCGAGACCGAGGCCATCAAGAGCAGTCACTCGTTGATGTCACCGACGGTCGGCAACCAGAGCGCGAAGTACACCAGCAAGACGATGGACGCCAAGTTCGGCCACATCGACTACGTGTTCGGCCGACTGGAGTTCACGTACAACGCCATGACGGGCGGCTCTCGCTACGGCGACATCGTCCTGTGCATGAACTTCGATGAAATCGGGCCGGAGCTGTGCATCTCCCTTCATGACCAGGGCATCCCCTTCGACAACGAGAACACCCACAAGAGCGTCCTGTACGATGAACTGGTCAGGGTGATCGACTTCAAGGAGAAACACTGCAGCGAGTGGACCCAGGTCTACGGCAAGACCAAACACTACAACTGCTTCCTCTTCGAGGTGTTCTACGGGAACTGGGGCTGCCGGGCGGCGCTCGCGCTCTCCCTCATTCGCGAGCTGCGCCGCTATCAAGGCAAGGTCGACCTGCTCGGGAAGCTCATCAAGGACCTGTCAGTCGCTTCCGCCACGCTCGAGAGTCCGGAGGATGCCTCCGTGCTCACCCTCCTCCACAAGACCCTCAAGACGTTCTTCCGCACCGAAATCCGGGTGCCGTGCATCCTCAGCCTCGAGGAGCCGACGATCGTGACGATCTTCGACCAGACGGTCGATACGAACTCCCAAGAGCGAATCGCGCAAAGCAAATGGGCGAAAGCCAGGGCGCTCCCGTACGTGGATTACGGCCCCGTGATGTCAGTCGAACGCCTCACCTTCTGCATCCTGCGAATCTCGCAGATCAACCTCGAGGACGCGGGCTTCGACTTCGCGAAGCATGTCCAGCCCAAGTTCAACCTATTGGAGGAGCTCTGCGCGAGGGCGGCGAAAGGCGAGAACGTCCCATTGCGCGACGTGCAGGACTACTTCAAACCCTACAAGGGGAAGCTGGACAAGCTGGACAGCAAGAAGAAGGTCAAGAAGACCAAGAAGCAGACCTTCATCATGAATTGCGACACCCTGTGCGGGGTGATTCATCGGATGTTGCAGACCATGGCGGAAATCGCAAACACGGGACACAGCAACCTGCTCGCGCCTCCGGAGTTGCGCTCGAAGTTCTCCTTCCAGTGAGGCGTGTCCCAGGCTCGGGGAGCAGCGGCGTCAGAACGCGACGCCGACAGCGACCCGATAGTCCGCGGAGAGCCCCAGTTGAGGCCTGCGCGGGCCCATGTCGATGACGATGGGGTGCCACATTCCGTCTTCATTGACGTCCCGCGCCGTCGAGAAGGCGTTGCCCACGCCCACGCCCAGGGACAGCACGAGCCGGTTCCAGAGGAGGAGCGAGTAGCCCACCTCGAGCGCCTGGTGCAGCGTGAAGATGGTCCTGTTGGCCCCATCATCCTTGACCCCCAGGATGCTGATACCCAGCTTCCCTCCGACGAAGAGCCCCTCCGGAGCATTGCCGAAGAGATGGTAGCGGGCGCCCGCGTCGAACCCGCCCATCGTGTAGCTCGTGACGCTGGTCTCCTGCCAGTACGAGGGCTCGAGCGTGAACGCCCAGAACGGGGTGAGGGCGTGGGCGTACTCCATCCGGAATGTCACCGCGAACGCGAGTGACAAGGGGTGGAGCAACACCATCCGGTGTGGCGTGACCTGGGCCCAGGTCGTGGCGGGGTCCTCGGCCCCCTTGGTCACGATGGGGGCGAAGCTCGCCGGCACCATGTCCTCCTCGTCGAGTTGGAGCGACTGCGCCGCCTGGATGCTGAACTCGCGCACGGCCGGGCGGTCCGGGCCCTTGCGCACCAGCAGGTAGCGCCCCGGGCGCAGGGCCACCTTCATCTGCCGCTCGCCAGCGGGGGTCTCGATGACGCTTTGCCCCGTCGACGTGAGCACCACCTCCAGCGGTCCCCGGCGCTGGACGAGCACGACGACACTGTCCCCTGAGTCCACGCGGGTGAGGGCCAGGTCATCGCGCCCCCGGAGGTTCATGTCGAAGCTGGGGTGCTGCAGGCGCTCCACGAACACCGACGTGTCGCGGATGGTGAGCTGCTTCGCATAGGTGAAGGCCTCGACGAGCGACACCTCGCCATCTCCAGCGATGTCGGCGGCGCCGCGCAGCCCCGCCACCAGATGATGGGTGAAGAACGAGCCCTCCAGGGCCTGCGTCTCGTGCGCGTTCTCCAGGCCGGAGCTGGAGGCGATGAGCACCGAGCCCGTGCTCTGCACATGGAGGGGCACCTCCAGCGCGAACGGCGCCTCCGCGTGAAGCCCCTTGGCCTGCGTCCACCCTCCGCCCCGGCACGCGTCGATGATGCCCACCCGCACCGTGGCATCCGAGCTCTCGATGCGCTGCTTCAGCGCGGCGAGTTGGAGCGGTGCGCCCTGGGGATACAGGGCCTGCTGGTCCGCATGCCCCGAGTAGTAGAACAGCAACATCGTGTCCCCGGGCGTCGAGCGCAGGCGCGCAAGCTGCCCGTCGAGCGCCGCGAGCACCGCCGCGGGGGTGGGGTCCAGGAGCAGCGCGACATCCTCCGCGCGGACCTCTCCCACCTGCACGAGGACGTCCGCCACCCGCCTCGCATCATCGTGCGCATAGCGCAGGGCGGCCCGGCCGGGCACCGCCGCGTTGGAGCCCACGATGACGGCCATCCGCCTCGACGCGGGGGGCGTGGCACGCGCCTCCTCGGCCCGGGCCGTGGCGGCCATCAGCCACGAGAGCAGGACGACGAGGCACGCGCGGGTGAATCCATTCATGGCGGAGGACCCTTGGGCAGACGCAGCTCGGTGGTCCACAGCTTCTCAGTCCTGGGCGCGTCGGAGAAGAGCGCCTCGGTCTGGGACGTGGGCAGCGGCTCGCGGCTGAAGAGGACGCGCAGGACCTCTTCGCCCCCCGCCTCATCCACCCGCCAGCTCGCGGGCAGCGCCATGTCTGGCCCTTCGGAGAGCGGCCCCGCGAAGAGCACCGCCCACCCCGACGGCGCGCGCGCGGCCACGGCGACGTACCGGTACGACTCCGAGGACACCTGCAACCGGATGCGGTCCTCGGGCACGAGCGGCGTCTGCCCATCCCAGAGGAAGACCTGCTCGCCACGCTTGAGATGGACCGCGACAGCGGGCGCGCCCTTGGGGGCCACGTACGGCGTCCCCGGGACGACCACGAACACCAGACAGGCCAGCGCGGCGGTGGCGACGAGGGGCAAACCCCATCGCCTCCACTCCAGACGCCACGTCCCACGGGGCGGCGCTGTCCCAAGCGACCGCGCCCACGCGGGCACGGACTCGGGCTGCTTCACGCGCTGGAGGTAGGCACCACATTCGGCGCAGGTCTCCAGGTGCCGCGCGAGCGATGGTGCTGGCGGGCCGAGCGCCGCGCGGTCCAGTTCGAGGAAGGAAGGATGCCGTGGGGTCGTCGTCATGGTCCGAGCGTCCTCCTCAGGTGCTCCACCTGCTCATCGAGCCGCTGGAGGAGTCGCCGCACGGTGCGCTCCGACACCTGGAGCACCTCGGATATCTCCTGCTGCGTCAATCCATCCAACCGGCTCAGCAAGGCGGCCTCCAGCGCATCCGCGGGCAGGTGGCGCGCATAGGCTTCCAACTCCTGACGCCGCCACAAAGTCGCCTCGGCGGAGCGCTCATCCGACAGCTCCTCCGAACGGTGGGCGGATGCGCTGCTCGGGCGTTGGCGGAGCCGGTCCACGGCCAGGTTCGTGCTGGTCCGGTAGATCCACGCGGTCGCATGGCGGGCGTCCTTGGGGAGCCCCGTCCGCCACAGCCGGATGAAGGTCTCCTGCGCGACGTCCTGCGCCTCGTCGGAGTCCCCCAGCATCCGGCGGCACTTCTCCCGGATGAGCGGGAAGTAGCGCAGGTAGGCGCTCTGGATGTCGGTGTCCAAGGCTCTGGGAGGCTCCGGAGGGATTCTCCGAGGGAAACGAACAGGGGCCAGAAAAGCGGACAGGAAATCTCGCGGCGAATCTCCGGACGAAGGTCTGGCCGGTTCCGGGCCCCCGCCCCGTTGTTCTGGCGGACCGGAGGGATTCATGTCTCGACTGCCGTTGCACCTGGCCAGGTGGGCCTTCACCCTGGGACTCCTGCTCGCGCCCCACGCCACGCTCGCGCAGGAGCCGCCCGAGGCACCGCGAGAGGGACAGGTGCGGGGCACGGTGCGCGCCCGGGGCACGCGCCGCCCCCTGGCCGACGCCGCCCTCCAGGTGTCCGGAGTGTCGGAGGTGGTGCGGCCCGACGCGGAAGGCCGCTTCGTGCTCCAGCTCCCAGCGGGCACCCACTCCATCGAGGTGCGTGCCCCCGGCCACAAGCCCACCACCTTCCTGGAGACTGTCAACCAGGGCCAGCAGGTCGAGGTCATCTACCGGCTCGACCCCTTGAAGGTGAGCCCCTACGAGACGGTGGTGAGGGAGGACCGGCCGCGCACCGAGGTGACTCGCATCCGACTGCACGCGCAGGAGGTTCGCGAGGTGCCCGGGACGCAGGGAGACCCCTTCCGCGTCATCATGGTGATGCCGGGCGTGGCGAGCCTCGCCTCCGGCCTCGGCTATCCCGTGGTGCGAGGCAGTCAGCCGGCCTCCACGGGCTTCTTCGTCGATGGGGTCCGCCTCCCCATGCTCTACCACCTGATGCTCGGGCCGGCCGTGGTGCAGCCCGAGTTCATCGACGCCATCGACTTCTTCCCCGGGACACCGCCCGTCCAATACGGGCGACTGCTCGGCGGCATCGTCGAGGGCCGCGTCTCCCGCCCGCGCGAGGACCGGGTCCACGCCTCGGCCACCCTGGACCTCATCAACAGCGCCGCCTTCCTGGAGGTGCCGTTCGCGTCCACCGGCACCAGCATCAGCGTGGGCGGCCGGATGAGCTACACGGGCCTGCTGAGCTCGCTCCTGGTCAACAGTCTCTCCAAGCCAGGCTCGAACGCCGTCGGCGCCGAGTTCTGGGACTACCAGGCCCGCGTCGACCAGAAGGTGGGGCAAGGGCGGCTGCGCCTCCTGGCCCTCGGGAGCTCCGATGTCCTGGCGTCCTACGCTCCCGAGGAGGAAGGGCAGATACCTGGCATGCCTGGCATGCCCAAGGACCCCACGAATGGCGGCGGCGGAATCACGCGCTTTCACCGGGTGGACCTCCGCGGCCTCCACCCTCTCGCCGACGGGGAGCTGGAGGTGGGCCTCACGGCGGGCGCCGACACGGTGGGCATCTTCTCCGAGCGAGGCCCTCCCCGCGTCCGAATCGGTGAGTTCGCCCTGCGGCAGAAGAGCCTCGCGGGGCGCCTGCGCTGGAAGCGGGAGCTTGGGTCGACGATGCAGCTCACCGTGGGCGCGGACGTGGAGCAGCGCCAGGGAACGGTCGTCGCCACCGGGAGCGAGGCCCCCGCCGGCTCCCAGTACTTCTCCGAGGACGATCCGCTCACCCGCCCCACGTCGGACGCCCGCACGAGCGGCGCCTACGCCGAGCTGCAGTGGAGCCCCTCACCGCGCTGGAGGGTCGTCCCTGGCGTGCGCGCGGACGTCTATCAACTGCTCGGGGAAATCACTCGCACGGCGCTCGAACCCCGGCTGACGGTGCGCCACGCCCTCACGGAGGCCGTCGTCCTCAAGGGGGGCGCGGGCCTGTTCCACCAGCCCCCCACCGTGATGCTCCAGCTCCCGGTGATGGAGGCGTCCGGCCTGCGCTACGGGCTGCAGGAAGGCCTGCAGTTCGACCTGGGCGCCGAGTGGAGGCCCCATCCCGCATGGGAGCTGAGCGCCGACGCCTTCTACAATCCCTTGCGTCGCACGGTGGAGTTCAGCCTCCAGCAGCTCCTCGACCTGCGGCGGCGGGGCGGCATCGCGGCGTCGGACCCGGCCGGCAGCGGCCACGCGTATGGCCTCGAGCTGATGGCCCGCCACGCGCTCGGCGGAGACTGGTTCGGATGGGCGTCCTACAGCTTCCTCCAGAGCCGGCGCCGGGTGCGCATCGAGCGCTACGATGACCAGAACCAGTTGCTGGGCACCGACCAGGCCACCGTGCCCTTCGCCTTCGAGCAGGAGCATGTCTTCAACGCGGCCCTTAGCCGCAAGCTCGGCAATGGCTACACCGTGGGGGCCGTCGTCCACTTCAACACGGGCCGCCCTGAAACAGGGGAGCTCACGCCGCAGCCCATGCGCGCCTCCGAGGACAGCGAGGGCAATCCCCGGTGGGTGCGGCAGGAGCGGAGCCAGGCGGGGCGCCTGCCCTCCTTCTGGCGCGTGGACCTGCGCGCCGCCAAGGCGTGGGCCCTGGATGACCTCGTGCTCGAGGCCTCCCTCGACCTGCTGAACGCCTCCTTCCAGACGGAGGTCCTCTTCTACGAATACACCTCGGAGCCAGCGGGCACGGACAAGACCTCCCTCGTGCGCAAGGCACGGGGCTTCCCCATCGTCCTCCCCATGCTGGGGCTGAAAGGAACGTACTGACATGCGCCTCACCCTTCTCGCGGGCGTCCTCTTGGTAAGCCTGGGTAGCGCGGGCTGCGAGCCCTTTCCCGACTCCCCCATCTTCTTCTACGGCATGGCCCTGAGGGCTGACGGCTCCCCTTTCCACTCGACAGCGCTGCCACTGGACGGGGGACGACACAGCAAGATTTACCGCGACCCGCTCGACTTCTCGCCGTATGGCATGACCACCACGCGCGACAATGGCGCCTTCGTGCTGGAAATCCTCTCGGGGGACATCGGGCCCTTCGTGACGGGAGGAGGCTCCTCGCCAAGACCGAACGCCCGCGCCCGCTTCCGGGTGGCGACGCCCCTGGAGGACGGCCCCGCGGCGTTCGTCTCGTTCACCCAGGTCAACGGAGGAGGAGACTCCGAGCTGCCGGTGCTGCGTGTCTGGGATGCGGACCTCGCCTGGAGCGATGCCCCGACCGGAAGGTGGCTGACCTTCGCACCGCCACCGTCCGCGCCCGAGGCGCCCCGAGGCGTGGTGGTCGATATCGACGACACCACACCGCAACCCGGAAGCCCGGAGGGTGACCTGGAGGACCCCTCGATTCCGCGGCCCGTGTTTCAGCTCCACACGAAGGAGGGCCTCGTCTGGAACGAAGAAGCCGTCACCTCGCCGAGGCTCCTGTCACCCTGGCTGCTCGAGGACTTCGCCACACTGGAGGCCCAGGTGCGAGTGGTGAGCGCGGGCGCCTGGCGCCGCGATGCCCTCACCAGCGACGAGGCCTGGCTCCACTTCCGACTCGAATGGCGCAGCGAGCGACTGCCATTGCCGGCGGGTGCGTTGCGCCCACTCAGCCGGGGGGCCCGGTGCCATCCGGTGACTGACGTGCCCTGCCCGTTCACGGATGGGCTGCTCGCCGAACAGCGCATCTCCGAGCTGTGGCCGAGGGGGGAGCCCTCTTCCAGCCCACGGCGCGTGGGCGTGCAACTGGAGACGCCAGCCCAGCTCTCGCGCGTGGTCATCCGCGGACTGAGGACGTATGGACAGGAGGTGGTCATCGAAGGCAGCGAGGACGGAGTGCAGTGGTCCGAGCTCGCCAGGCGACCGCTCGCCGAAGCACCCACGACAGGGAACAGCCGGCTTTTTCGCAACGTGAGCGACGCGGACAGTCCATGGGACCCACCGATCCCAGGGTACGAGTACGCCTTCCTCGACATCTCCCTGCCCGGAGGCCCCCCGGTCCGGTATGTCCGCCTGCTGTCCATGTGGCCCTCGCCCCAGGAGATAGAGGTGACCTCCATCGCGGAGCTGTCCCTCTTCGAGTGAGACAACCCGGCTCCCAAACTCCTTGCCAGATGGGCGGCCGGACTTGGTGGGTGGAGGGAAATCGATAAGCTCGTGCCCTGCCCAAGCCCATGCCAATTTCCAACTGGGAGCAGGACGGGTCGAGGGAGGGACGATGAGGTATCTGGCCCCGTGGCTCGGAGTGTGGCTGTCTGTCCTCGCGGGCTGCAGCGTGCCAGGACTGGAGGAACTCAAACGAGGGCGCGCCCTCCCTGTTTCCATCCATTACACGGCGAGCTTCAGGACGGGCTGTATCCGTGTGGTGGCGCAGGGGGCACAGGACGCCACGACAAGGATGGAGGAGACAGCCTCGAACCTGGCCTCCATTTCCCCCCCATTGAAGTGGGTGCTTCTGCGCAAGCCCCATTGGGGCGGGGACGTAAGTCTTACCGTCACCGCGCACGAGCAGACCTGTAATGGGCCGGAGGTGGACCGTCAGGTGGTCGTCTTCGCGGCGGGAGTCGAGGACGAGCAGTCAGTGATGCTGGAGACGCCGGACATGGACGCGGATGGCTACGTCCCCCTCGCGAACGGCGGCACGGACTGCGACGACAGCATCGAAACGGGCGCGAGTGCCTTTCCTGGCCACACCGAAGTGTGTGACGCCGTGGACAATGACTGCGACCAGGTACTCAACGAGGGATTCACCGTCCTCTATCCCGACGGAGATGGTGATGGAGAGGGTGATTCGTCCCAGCCGTCCTGCGAAGGCGCCTTACCGCCCCCGGAGTTCGTGGCGAACGGCCGGGACTGCGATGACTCGGACCCTGGAGTGAAGACGACGGCGGCGGAGGTGTGCGACGCCATCGACAACAACTGCAAGGGAGGGGTGGACGAGGTGGGGGACTGCGGGGGCACGCTGCGAGAAGTCGCCGACTTTCATCTGCGAGGTCCGGGTGGCGACGCCCCCTGGAGGACGGTGGCGATGTCCCCAGCGAATGGCGGGTATCCCGTGTGGATCGCCGGCCTCGGGGGACAACTGGTCGTGCGCAAGGCGGCGAACGAGCGGTTCGAGAGCTTCAGCTTTGGAGCTTCGACGACGACGCCGCCTCCAGATGGGAGTCCGCCGGCCAGTCCGAACCATTGCGGCAACTACGGTTGGTATGCCTCGTGGGTTGATTCCGAGGGGGCTGTCTACCTGGGCGGAGCGTCCGGCCGGGTGGCGATCCATGACGGGGAGACGTGCGCCTTCGCGTCGCAACTTCCCGTCAATGACACGGTGGTGGGAATGGTGGGCTTCGAGAATGGCTTCGACACCATCGTGTACATGGCCACCGACGCGGGCCAGCTCTTCTACTGGAGGACCTTTGAATGGAACCTCGGGAGGCCTCCCCAATCAACCCCCAACAGCTCTCGGGAGGGTCACCGCTACACAGGGCTGCACGGCTTCTCCGAGAACCTCACTCAAGACGATAATGAAAAACTGTGGGTGTCGGCGGTCACCGGAGGCAAGCAAGCGGTCTTGACCTATTTCACGGGGGACGACAGCTTGAATGTGCAGTCTCTGGACAATCCTGGCGACATCAGCGGAGCCATGAATGCGGTGTGGGCAAGGTCCTCCACCACGGCATGCGCGGTCGGTGACCGGGGAGGCGTCTGGCGGAAGAGTGGAGTGGCCGAATGGACGCAGCAATCCGTTCCCCCTAGGGGGGCGGTCGACTTCAGCAGTGTGGTGATGTTGTCGAACGGCGACTGCTACATCGTGGACAAGAGCAACAATGGCAGGCTGCATCGGCTGACCGGGAAGGGCTGGGCCAAGGGGCCAAGCCTTCCCGCGCACCTGACGGACAAGCCCTTGCACGACCTCGCGATGGAGACGGCGGCGAACTTCTGGATTGTCGGAGACGGTCGCGTGCTCCACTACCCGGAGCCGTAGCCTCCGGTTCGCGGCGTCTTCGAGCCGACGGGTCACGACAGCCCGTGCCATTCCGCCGCGCAGCTCCGCGGAATGGCACGAGCAGCGAACAAGCGACCTACAAGGTGCTCTCGGGTGCCATCACGGACGGGTCCACCGGGAATGGCGCACCGAAACCGGGGATGTCGGAGACCAGGTCATAGACGAGGTCCGCGAAGATGCTGTGCCCGTAGCTGGTCGGGTGTGCGAGGTCCCAGAACAGGTACTTGTCCGGGTTGACTGACTTGCCTTCGCACGAGTCCTTCACATTCGTCAGCCCATACGTCGAGGGCGACGCGATGATGAGATTGAGGTGCTTGTGAGCATCCACGCCATAGAAGGTCACGGTCGGGTAGTCGGTGCGCAGCCGCTTCAGCGCCTGAACCCACAGGCTGTTGAAATGTGTCACGGGAGGCGCGAACACGTACGTCCCCAAGCCGCCCGGAATGATTCGCGCCTTCGGCGTCTTCTCCAAGGGGGGAAGGTTCACCCAGACAATCTTCTTGGCGCCCGCGGCGACCAACTTACGAATCTGCGCCTCGACGTTCGAAGCCGCCTGGGCCGCCGCGGCCTTGATGGCCGTCGAGTTCAGCGGGTTCTCCTCCACCTTCCGGCTGATGTCGTTGGCGCCGCCCCACAACGTAAACAGCGTCGTGGAGGTGATTTGCGGAGCCTTGTTCAGGTAGGAGTTCACCTGGGTCGTCATTCCGCTCGTGAGCGCCCCTCCTCGTGCGTAGTTCGTCCCGCCTTCGTCGGAGGCCGTGAGCGGCAACCCGAGCGCGGTGGCGAGCTGTTTGACCCACACCCCGTAAATCTGACTGGCCGGTTGAGTGTTCGGACCGCTGGTGGAGACCCCGTTGTTTCCGTTGTCGCTCAGGCTGTCGCCGAACGCGACGATGGCACTCTGCGCGCTGGCATGCAGGGGCGCGAGCACGGCCAGGGTCATCCACCCTGTCAAAAATGACTTCTTCATCCAGAGACTCCGAGTCGAGGGGTACCCAAGCGAACCTATCCCTGGATTCTCTGCTTATCAACATTTGCTAGTTTTCTAGCCTGCACTCGCGGGGAGGGCGCGCGCGGACGGACGGTCCGACCTGGCGCCTCCTCGCCGCCGCCCTCGGGCAAAAATAAATCCCGTGTCGATCTCCCCAAAATACGTTCGTCGTGAGGATGAAGGCGACGCTCACCTCATCCACCCCTCTGAAGGAGACGCACCATGGGCACCAAGATCTTCGTCAACCTCCCCGTCGAGTCGCTGGACCGTTCCGTCAGTTTCTTCAAGAAGCTGGGCTACACGTTCAACCCCCAGTTCACCGACGCCAACGCGACGTGCATGGTCATCAACGAGCACATCTACGCGATGCTGCTGGTGAAGCCCTTCTTCAAGAGCTTCATCAAGAAGGACATCGCGGACGCCACGAAGTCGACCGAGGTCATCATCGCGCTGACCGTGGACAGCCGGGCCGCCGTCGACTCGCTGATGGAGAAGGCGCTGGCGGCGGGCGCCAAGGAGTCCAAGGAGAAGATGGACCAGGGCTTCATGTACCAGCGCAGCTTCGAGGACCTCGACGGGCACCAGTGGGAGAGCTTCTGGATGGACCCCTCCGCCGTCCAGCCGCAGCAGTAGGCACCTGGGAGGAGCGTGCCGCCCTTCGAGAGAGCCTCGAAGGGCGCACGCCCCCTCCTCGCGACAGCTATTGAGAGAAGGTCTCGATGGCGCGGAGCAGGGTTTCCGGCTGGACGGGCTTGGCCAGAAAGCCCGAGGCCCCACCTCGAGTCAGCTTCACGGCGGTGGCGGCATCCGCGGAGAGAATCAACAGCGGAATCGAGGAGAGCGCGGGGTCTGCACGACAGGCGTTGTAGAACGTCTCGCCATCCATGACGGGCATCCGGATGTCCAGGAGGATGAGACCAGGACGCAGTCCCTGTCGGAGCAGCTCGAGCGCCACCTGGCCATTCGACGCGGGAACCACCTTGTAGTCCCTGCCCTCCAGAATCTCCGAGATACCGAGCCGGACCTCGTCCTCGTCCTCGACAACCATCACCGTGGTTGAACCGGCGTTCCCACGCTCCATGGACGCAAGCTCCGGCCCATGACTCGCGCTCCGTGCGGGAGCGTCGTCACTCGCACGCTGACTCGTCATCGACCGGGGGAGCACCACCGTGAAGGTCGTCCCCTCTGCTTCAGAAGAACGCACGGAGACCGTTCCTCCGTGGCTTCGAACGATTTGCTCGACGATGTAGAGCCCGAGGCCCAACCCTCCGCCCGCCACGCGCCGCTGCGCGTGCTGGCCCTGTCGAAAGGGATTGAACAGCACCGGCACCAGGTCATCCGGAATCACGGGTCCCCGGTTGTGCACCGCGAAGACGACCTCGTCAGCCTCCGCCCGGAGTGTGACGCGGACGGGCGCGCGCTCCGCTCCGTACTGCAGGGCGTTGGTGATGAGGTTGGTGGCCACCTGCGTGAGGCGGCCAGGGTCCCAGTCGCCGAGGACGACCACCTCCGTCGCCACCAACTGAATCTCCCGCCCGGGATGGGACAGACCCAGGTCGTCGAGGGCCTCCTTGAGGAGCGCCAGGAGGTCGATGCGCTGCCGGGACACGGGCAGGTGACTGGTCACTCGAGCATGGGTGACATCCAGGAGGTCGTTGATGATGAGGTTGGCTCTCTCCGCGCTCCGCAGGGCTCGCTCGATGGCCTTCGCCCGCTGGGGGTCTTCCGTCTTGCGCAGGAGGTGGGAGGCAACGGTGGTGATGACCGAGAGCGGATTGCGCAGGTCGTGGCTGACGACCCCCACGAGGATCTGCTGGAAGTCATGGGCCGCGGCGAGCTCCCGTGTCCGCTGCGCGTCCTCGTCGCGAAGCTTGATCATGGTCAGGTAGGCGCCGAGCTGCGCCGTGATGACCGAGAGCAGCCGGAGATGCTGCACGTCGTAGGAGATGTCCTCGGAGGGCTCCATGCGAACCAGTCCGATGACCTCGTCCAATCCCATCAAGGGCAAGGTCAGGTGCGGATGCGCATCGGACGAGCGGCCAATCTCGTCGGCGTGCGCGATGAGGCGGAAGAGCCGGGTGAGGGTCGACAGGAGCGCCCCCCGCTCCGAGGCGGGCGGCTCCGGCACCACGACCAGCGTGTACGAAGTGCCTGAGAACGCCTTCAAGAGCGCACATCGCCGGTAGGGAATGAGCACCCGCGTCAGCTCCAGCGTGCGCTGGACCCGCTCATCCGCCCTGTCGGCCGATTCGAGCGTGCGCGCAATCTCGGAGAGGGTCCGCGCGATGCGACCAAGCTCGGCGTCATACTCCGCGCTCATGGGCTCTCCCTCGGCTCCCGGGTGGGAAGGCCGGTGAGAACACCGCGAAGGTCCTTGAAGCGCCCCGAGGTCACCTTCAAGCCGTCCGAGCCCACGGTCATCGACCGAAGCTCGGAGTTGTGCTTGATGCCGCGCGCCTTGAGCACCGAGATGGCCCGCTCCAGCTTGTTGCCTATCTCCACGTAGCGCAGCTGGATGAGGTTGTCGGCGATGAAGGAGACCCCGTGCCCCGAGATGACCGCGGTGCCCAGCAGCTGCTCGGATTCGACCGTCATCAGGAGCGTGACGCCGGCGCCGCGCATGTGCTTCGCGATGGCGTAGACCATCTCCTTGTAGCGACGGTCCGAGGGCACCCCCAGGGACATGGTGGTCAGGCTGTCGAACACCGCTCGGGTGGCCCCCAGCGCGCTCACCTCCTTGCGAGCCTCATAGAGGAAGCGGTCCGTCGACAGCTCCACGGGTGACGTGTACTTGATGACCAGCTTGCCCTGCTCTTCGAGCGCAGCCAGGTCCCAACCCACGCTGCGCGCAATCGAGCGGAGCTGGTCGGGGGTCTCCTCGAGCGTGAAGAGGACGCCCTTCTCCCCCCGGTGAGCCCCCTCGATGAGGAACTGGAGACTGAGCAGCGTCTTTCCGCTGCCCGTTCCGCCCTGAATCACCGTCGCGCTCCCGCTCGGGAGGCCGCCACCCAGCAGGTCATCCAGGCCCTCGACGCCCATGGTGGCGCGCGCCCCCGGGTCCGCGCTGGGCTGGACCTGGGTGTCCGAAGGAGTGCTCACGCGAGGGTAGAACGAGACGCCCGCCTTGCTGATGTCGAAGAAGTGCCGGCCCGACGTGTAGCCCGCGCCCCGCAGCTTGAGCACCTCCAGCTCGCGCACCGAGGTGAGTTCCTGCCGCTCACTGCCCAGACGGATGATGCCATCGGCCACCGCGAACTCGGCGAAGACGGGGAACTCCTCCCGCGTGTATTCGCCGACGAGCAGCGTCGTCGCGCCCCAGCTCGCCGTCTGGACCGCGAGGTCATAGATGAACGGACGCGCCCCCCCACCCTGGTTCTGGAGGAGCTCGCCGATGGCGCGAAAGCTGTCGATGGCCACGAAGTCCGGCTCATGCTTCTCGACGCGCGCCTCTATCTCCGCGAGCGTCCGCTCCGCCCCCTGGCGCACGCACGCACCGAGGTCGACGAAGATGACCTGCTTGTCGAGCAGCTCGACATCGAAGAAGTCGAACAACTGCATGTAGCGGATGACCTTGAGGGCCGGCTCGGAGAGCGTGGTGAAGTAGAGGCACTTCTTTCCCTGACGCGCCGCATGGAAGAGCATCTGGAGCGTCAGGACCGTCTTTCCGGACCCCGGCTCGCCGGCGATGACCACCATGGAGCGGGCGGGAATCCCGCCTCCGAGAATCCGGTCCAGCGCCACGTCACCCGTGGTCTCGGACTCGAGAGAGGTCTTCTTGGCGATCATGACTCATCCTCTGGAGGAAACAGACGACAGCGCTCGATTTCGGGAATCCCGCGGAGCCTGCGAAGGACCACGGGGCCCGTGAGCTCCCGCAGGAGCGGCTGCAGCTCGCGTGCGACTTCGCGCAGGCCGTCCAGCGTTCCGGCGGTGCCGGCCTTCCATTCGGGGGGAAGGAACAGGTGGTACTCGAAGCGCTCCCGGCTGACGGAGATGCCTTGGAGTTCGGGCACGGTTCTCGCGGCGTGCTTCAAGCTGCGACGGATGAGGGTCGCCGTGGCCGGCGTTCCCAGCAGGTCGGCCAACGCCGACCAGAGGACCTCGAAGAGCACCGCGGCCTCACAGTCGGGCGGATGGACGGTCTCGGTTCTCTGAGGCTGCTCACGCTTCTCGGTCACGGGCCATCCAGTCCGGGCGCATGCGAGCAGCCCCAAGCCAATCCGCTGTCACTCGCTTCGGCGTCCTCGTCCCGCCATCCCATGGGGTGACGAGAAGCAGGGCGTCACACTTCGCGGCCCCGCGCCGGAGGCCGCGCATTGCGCTGACGCTCTTCCGCCAGACGCTCGACGTCACCTCGGCGAACGAGCCGTCGCCCGCTCATGGTGCGCAGCGCCGGCAGGCGGCCCTTGTCGCAGAGCACGCGCACCGTGTCGGGCGAAAGGCCCAGGACATGCCCGGCTTCGCTCGGCGTCAGAAGCTCTTCGGGGTCGCGATTCGACAAAAATGCCTCCCGCTCACGGTACGAAGATCCAGGTTCCTGGATCGCCGGAGGGAGTTAGGCATTGAACTGCGGTCCTGCAAGGGTGGGCGTGAAACACCACGGCCGCGGAAGGGCCCACGCCTCAGCCGACGGGCACGCCAGGCATGTCGCGGACGACCTTCTCGAGCTCCGCGCGGGCCACCGACTCCGGCGTCCACGCCATCGCCACGTCGCGCAGGCTTCGCGCGAGGCCGCTCTCCCACTGGGCGACCTTCCCGAGCATCCACGAGCGGTCGCGGATCCGCTCCGCGCGCGGGCGACGGAGGCTCTCGTAGCGGGCCAGCGCCGCGTCCGTGGGGCCCTGCGTCACCAGGAGCTGCGCGAGCGCGGCGGCGTCCTCGATGGCGAGCCCCGCGCCCTGCCCCAGGTTGGGCGTCACGGCGTGGGCGGCATCCCCGAGCAGCACGACGCGGGGACTCCACCAGCGCGGCGCGGAGCAATCCTCGATGTCGTTGTGCCGCAGCCCCTCCAGTCGCTCGAACGCCGCCAGCGCGGAGCGGGCCGGGTCCGCGAACTCGGCATACAGGGCCCGGAAGCCGGAGAGGTCCTTCCACGGCGGAGGCGCGCGACGCGGAGCATTGAGCGTGAGGAACACGTACGACTTCCCCGCTCCCAGCGGCACCACGCCCGCGCGCTTTCCCCGGCCCCACATCTCGACCACGCCGTCCCCGAAGTGCCCGTCGACCACGAGGCGCCAGCACGTGTAGCCGGAGTAGCGCGAGGGCACGTCGGCGCCGGGGACCTGGGCCCGCACGGTGGAGCGGATGCCGTCCGCGCCGACCACGACGTCATAGCGACCCGCCGTGCCGTCGGAGAACACCACGTCCACGCCGTCCGCGCCGCGCTCCAGGCTCGCGACCGTCACGCCGTGTCGCGGTGCGGGGGACGCGGCACGCAGGACCCGAAGCAGCTCGTTGCGGTGGATGGCCGTGGCCGGGAGCGGCATGTCCGGCATCGCGTACGCCGTCTGCTGGAGCACGCGGCCAGAGGCGTCCGTGATTCGGGCCAGGCCCACCGGATGCCCGGCGGCGACGACGGCCTCGTGCAACGCAAGCCCCTTCATCACCGACATCACATTGGGGCCGAGCACGATGCCCGCGCCCTCGTCCTCGTAGGAGGGCCGCCGCTCGACGAGGTCGGCCTCCACATCACGACGCGCCAGGGCCGCGCCCAGCGCGAGCCCACCGATTCCACCGCCGACAATCAGCACCTTCACGACGACCTCCTGGAACCCAGTCCGACGAGCAGCGTGGCCAAGCTGCGGCGCAAGACGTCCCTCGCTTCGGCCCCCGTCGAGTTCGTCAGCGGCGAGAGCATGCGCAGCACCGCCGCGTGGTACACGGAGAAGACAAGCTCCGCCGCCAGTTGGAGCTCCACGTCCGCTCGCAGCTCTCCGCTCGCCTTCGCCTCGTCCACGATTCGCGCCAGCGCGCCGACCAACCTCGCCAGCGCGGGCCGGTGCAGCGACTCGGCGGCGCCCGTGAGCCACGGCAGCTCCTTCACCACGGCACGGGCCAGCTCGGGCTGCGAGGCGTAGTGCGCCAGGAGCGGTGTGAACAGGTGCATGCACCGGTCGACGAAGGCGCCGTCCGGCAGGGACGACACGGCCTGCTCGACCAGCGGCATCGCCTCCGCGCGCCACAGCTCGTGCAGGAGCGCGTCCTTCGTCTCGCCGTACACCAGCACCGTGCCCGTCGCGACGCCCGCCTCCTCGGCAATGGCTCGCACCGTCGTGCCCGCGTACCCGCGCTCCACGAACAGCCGCTTCGCCGCGGCGCGGATCCGCTCCCACTTGTCGCTCTTGGCTCGCTCACGCAGGGACATATTGAACCCGTTCAAACTTGAACACGTTCAATATTCGACGAGTCTTTCCTCGTCAATGGGGTGATGTCCACCCCCTGCGGCCTGCTCAAGAGTCCAATGATTCCAAGGGCCTGCGGACTCGGGCTCACCGCGTTCGCGGGGTTCGCGATGAAGGCCCGACCGACGCAACTCTTGCCCGGTGATCCCGATAATCCCTGCAGGTTCCATCCAATTTATCGTGAGGCCCCCCATGGGTTTCGACATCCGCAAGACGCTCAACACCGTCCGCACCAACGTCCAGAAGACCGTCCAGGACGTGCAGAAGACCGTCCAGGAGAACAAGGAGCTCATCAAGGGCGGGACCGCGGTCGCGACCCAGAGCGCGAAGGCCTTCGGCTTCGGCAAGGACGCCTTCCAGCAGATCAAGAACATCAAGAAGGGCGCCGAGGGCCTGCTGACGGGCAAGAACCTCGACTTCGTCAGCAACCCCACCTACGCCAAGGGCGAGTTCAAGGGCCTGACCAAGCTGGGCGCGAACATGAAGGCCTTCGCGCGCCACGCGGGCATCCCCGGCGCGCTCTTGTCGGGCGCCACGGCCGTCAAGGACATCCGCCAGGCCATCCGCACCGGTAGCAAGGACGACATCATCAGCGCCACGCGCTCGACGCTGGACGCGACCAAGGCCGGCCTCACCGCCGCGACGGGTGGCATCGTCGGCGGCAAGGTGATGGGCGGCGTGCTCGGCGGCACCGTCTTCAAGGACAAGCTGGAGGCCGGCAAGAAGGCCGTCGACGCCTTCAAGAGCAAGCTCCCCAACGCCAGCGACGACGTGCTCAAGGCCGTCAAGAACGTCGCCACCAAGGGCGTCTTCGAGGGCGCCACGGCGAGCGGCATCACCAAGGCCGCCAAGAACGTCGCCGCGGACGTGGCGAAGACGGGCGGCACGCTGGCCGAGGGCATCCTGGGCAGCGGCACGCGCCAGGCCGCCAAGGCCGCGCTGAAGGAGGTTGGCACGGAGGTCGGTGAGGCCGCCCTCAAGCAGGGCGCGAAGGCCGCTGGCACCACCGCCGCCAAGGCGCTGGGCCGGTTCGCTCCGGGCGTCAACGTGGCCATCGCCGCGGTCGACGTGGCCAACGCGGGCGCGACGCTGATGGACAAGAACGCGAGCACGGGCAAGAAGGTGACGTCCGTCATCACCGCCGTGGGCTCCATCGCTGCGGCCACCAACATCCCGATTGTCAGCCAGGTCGGCGCCGCGGTCTCCACGGTGTCCAGCATCGTGGGCGCGTTCTTCTAATCAGCGCCCCGCCCTTCGGGGTTTGTCAGAGCGGCTCGGCTGGACTATGCCCTGGTCCATGCCGAGCCGTCGCTTTTCCCCCCATTGGCGCGGACGCTGGCACGCCTATCTCCCGGGAGCATTCGTGAGCAGCAAGCAACGGACTCAAGGACCTGGTCGGGGAGTCGAGCGCCTCCTCAAGATGAGCCCGGTGGTGAGCACCGTCTCCGAGGAGGCCCTCACCCTTCCCAGCGTGGCGGCCCCCTCCCTGGAGGGAATCTCGGTGCTCGTCCCCACCCCGGACGACCTGACGCAAGAAGACCTCCTGCGCGCCTTCCACGAGAAGCGCCGCGCCCTGGCCACCACGCGCGAGCGTCAACCGGGCGAGTCGCTGGAGATGGGCGACGAGGTGCAGCTCAACATCGTGGGGTACTGCGATGGGCACCTCATCCCCTTCTCCGCGCGCTTCGGCATGAAGACGGAGCTGGCGCCCATCGAGGCGCTGCCCGGGTTCTGCGAGGCCGTGGAGGAGGGTGGGAAGGTGGGCGAGTCCATGCAGATCGCCCTGGAGCTGTCGGACACCTATCCAGTGGAGTCCCTGCGCGGCAAGCCCGCGCGCTTCCTCGTGGACGTCGTCGGCGCGCATCAGGTGACGATGCCGCCGGAGAGCAGCCCGGAGTTCCTCGAGCAGCTTGGGATGGGCGGCACCCTGGAAGAGGTGCTGCTCCACCTCCGTGACACGCTAGAGGACGAGGGCGCGGCGGAGCTCTGGGTGCGGGCCCGGGACATGGTGCTGGACGAGGTGGCCCGGCGTGCGCCGGTGGAGCTGCCCCGCGCGCTGGTGGACGAGGAGCTGCGCCGCCGCTGGGTCCAGGCCGAGGGACAGTCCCTGGTCGAGCACCAGTTCGACGTCGACGAGCAGCGGGAGGCGCTCCAGGGCTGGCTGACGGACCCCACCACGCGCGCGGACGCCGAGCGCCGGCTGCACATCGGCATCGTGCTGAAGGCCGTCACCGAGGCGGAGAAGCTTCAGCTCACGCCAGAGAAGCTGGAGCAGTTGATCCGCGACCACACGGCGCCCTTCGGGCTCACCGCGGAGGACACCCACGCCGCCCTGCGCGAGTCGCCGGAGACGACGAAGCGACTGACCGAGCTGGCCTGGTACCTGCTCGCGGTGGAGCACGTGATGAACAAGGCGAAGCTCACCTTCGAGGGCGCGGAGCAGGGCTGAGGCGCCTCGCGCGCCCTCAGCTCTCGCTGAACCAGAGGCCCACGCCGCCGAGCAGGCCCAGGCCCAGGAACAGCGCCGCGAGCCCCCACGTCTGGCCGCGCGACCACCGGAGCGACTCGCCATACCGGTGGCCGCACACCAGGATGAGAAGGGCCAGGCCCAGGCAGATGGATGCGGGCCCCAGGGCCACCAGCACCTTGCGCGGTGTGCCGCTCACGTCGAGGACCGCCAGCAGCAGCAGCGGCCAGAAGCCGATGATGAGCAGGCCGACCACGAGCCCCAGTCCCCACCGCCCCTCGGGCGAGTCCAGCTCCATGAAGTCCAGGAACCGCGACCACCATGAGCGGTGCGGCTCCAGCGGCTCTCGACGTCGGGGGGCAGTGGGCTGCACGCGTGGGGACTCCTGGGAGTCGTGACGTTCTAGTGCAGCACGACGCTGATTTGAAGAAGGCGCGGGCGATGCGTGAACGGTCAGCCCTGGCCTTCGGCCAACCTCGTCTCCCGCCGAGCCCCGTCACCGGGAGCCCCGACGGGACGCCGCGCCTCGCCGCGCGGCTTCTGCATCAGCACATAGAGGCCGGGGATGAAGGCGAAGTTCACCACCGTGGACACGAGCATGCCTCCGAACACGGCCGTCCCCAGCGAGTTGCGCGAGGCGGCGCCCGCGCCCTCCGCGGTCATCAGCGGCACCACGCCCAGCAGGAAGGCCAACGACGTCATGAGGATGGGGCGCAGGCGGACCTCCGCCGCCTCCACCACCGCGTCAACGGCGCTCTTGCCGCTCTCGCGCAACTGCTCCGCGAACTCCACGATGAGGATGGCGTTCTTGCTCGCCAGGCCCACCAGCATGACGAGCCCCAACTGACAGAACACGTCGTTGGCGAACCCTCGCATCCACTGCAACCCCAGCGCCCCCAGGATGGCCAGCGGCACGGAGAGGATGATGACCAGCGGAAGGGTGAAGCTCTCGTACTGCGCCGCGAGCACCAGGAACACGAACAGCAGCCCCAGTCCGAACATGACCAGCGTCTCCCCACCGCTCTGCCGCTGCTCCAGGCTGATGCCCGTCCACTCCGCGCTCATCCCCTGCGGAAGGACCTGCGCGGCCAGTGACTCCATCGCATCCATGGCCTGACCGGAGGACACCCCCGGCGCGGCCTGACCGCTCAGCTCCACCGCGCGGAAGAGGTTGTAGTGGCGGATGCCCTGCGCGGAGACCGTGGGCGCCACCTTCACCAGTGACTCCAGCGGAATCATGTCTCCGCTGTCGCTGCGCACGTAGAAGGCGCCAATGTCATTCGGGCTGTCGCGGAACTGTTGCTCGGCCTGGACATAGACGCGGTACGAGCGGTTCGCGTAGTTGAAGTCGTTGACGTACTGGCTGCCCATGTAGACCTGCATCGTGCTGAAGATCTGCTCGATGGGGACCCCCAGCGCCTTGGCCATCTGCCGGTCCACCTCCACGTCCAGCAGCGGTGTGTCCGCGTTGAAGCCCGTGAAGACGCCGCGCAACCGGCCCTCCTCGTTGCCCTTCGCCATCAACTCCTGGACCGTGGCGGCGAGCTGGTCCAGCGAGGAGGTGCCGGCGACGTCCTCGACCATGAACTGGAAGCCGCCGACGCTGCCCACGCCCCGGATGGCCGGAGGCTGGAAGGGCATCACCCGCGCGCCGTCGATGCGCCCGAACGGCCCGCGCAGCCGCTCCACCAGCGCGGCCACGGACTGGTCCTTCCCCGGCCGCTCGTCCCACGGCTTCAGCGGGACGAAGATGCTGGCCATGTTGGGGCCCGTGCCCTGAGAGGAGAAACCACCGTTGGCGAAGATGGCGCGCACCTCGGGCTGCGCCTTCAGCACCGCCTCCACCTGCTCCATCACCTTCTCCGTCTCGGCCAGCGACGTCCCCTCCGGCCCCTGCACGGAGACCAGGAGGTAGCCCTGGTCCTCGTCGGGAATGAAGCCCTTGGGCGTGGCTCGCACGAGCGCCAACGTGGCGCCGAGGCACAGGAAGAACGCCACCAGGATGATGACCGGGCGCTTCAGCAGCCTTCGCAGGTTCCGGCCATAGGCGACCCGAATCCCGTCGAGCACCGTGTCCACCTGCCGGAAGAGCCACCACTTCTCCCCCGTGTGGTGCACGAGCATCCGCGCGCTCAAGGCGGGAGTGAGCGTGCAGGCGCAGAAGGTGGAGAGCGCCACCGAGGCGGCGATGGTCAGCGCGAACTGGCGGTAGATGGCGCCCGTGGTGCCGGGAAAGAGCGCCACCGGGACGAACACCGCCACCAGCACGATGGAGATGGCGATGACCGCGCCCGCCACCTCCTTCATGCCCTCGCGAGCGGCCTCCGCGGCCGACAGCTTCCGCTCCACCATGAGCCGCTCGATGTTCTCGATGACCACGATGGCGTCATCGACGACGAGGCCCGTGGCCAGGGTGAGGCCGAACAAGGTGAGGGTGTTGATGGAGAAGTCCATCAACCGCACGAAGGCGAAGGTGCCCACCAGCGAGACGGGGAGCGTGAGGGCGGTGATGAGCACGCTGCGCCAGCCATGCAGGAACAGGAAGATGACGAGGATGACGAGGACAATCGCCTCCACCAAGGTTCGGAGCACCTCATGGACGGTGGCGCGCACCGCGAGCGTGGTGTCCGTGCCCGTCCGGTACGTCATGCCCGGAGGGAACTGCGTGGACAACCGCTCCAGTTCCTTGAAGACGGCGTCACGCACGTCCAGGGCATTGGCGGTGGGCAACTGGAAGGTGACGATTCCCACCGCCTGCTTCCCGTCGAAGCGCAAGAGCGTGCTGTAGTTCTCCGCGCCCATCTCCACGCGGCCCACGTCCTTCACCCGGACGCTCTTGCCGTCATGCTGGCGCAGCAGGACGATGTCACCGAACTCCTCCGGCTCCACCAGTCGCCCTCGGGCCCGCACAGAGAGCTGGTAGGGCTGGTCCGCCGCGGACGGAGGCTGGCCCACCTGGCCCGCGGCCACCTGGAGGTTCTGCTCCTGCAACGCACGCGTCACGTCCTGCGGGGTGAGCTTGCGCCGCGCCAGCTCCGTGGGGTCCAACCACAGGCGCATGGAGAACTTGCGCTCGCCGAAGATGCGGACTTCACCGACGCCTCGCACGCGCTTGATGGCGTCCTTGAGATTCACGTCGGCGTAGTTGCTGAGGAACTTCACGTCGTAGCGGTCGTCCGGGCTGAAGAGCGCCACGGACAGCAGAATCTGGCTGGAGGCCTTGTTGACGACGATGCCCGTCTGGTTCACCTGCGAGGGCAGGCGCGAGGCCGCGCGGCTGACCCGGTTCTGCACGTCGACGGCGGCCACCTCGATGTCGCGCGTGGACTCGAAGGTGATGATGATCTGGCTGGAGCCGTCGTTGCTGCTGGTGGAGGTGATGTAGCGCATGCCCTCCACGCCGTTGAGCTCCTGCTCCAGCGGGATGGTGACGGCGCTCTCCACGACCTCGGCGCTGGCGCCGACGTAGTTGGCCGTCACCGTCACCTGCGGGGGTGCCAGGTCCGGGTATTGAGCGATGGGCAGCGTCGGGATGGCGATGGCACCCACCAGCGTCAGCAGGATGGAGCAGACGATGGCGAAGACGGGCCTGCGGATGAAGAAGTCGATGAACATGGTGCGCTGGGTCCCCTGGGTTCAGCGACGGCTCTTGCGAAGGTCGTTCTTCACGGCCTCCGCGCGCGGTGCGGATGCGGTGGCCTTCACCGTCACGGGCATGCCGTCGCGCAGGGCCTGGATGGCCGAGACGGCCACGAGGTCTCCCGCCTTGAGGCCTCCTTCCACGACGTAGGTCCTGTCCCCCAGCGCACCGAGGGTGATGGGCCGGCGCGCCACCACCATCCGGCCCTCCTGCTCCTGAACCACCAGCGCGAAGGGCTGGCCGCTCTGGCGCACCACCGCGAGCGCCGGAATCTGCAGGGCGTCACGGTGGGAGTAGACGATGCGCGTGCGCACCAACTCGCTGGGGCGCAGGCCGACGGTGTTGCGGAAGGCCGCCTTCACCTCCACCAGTTGGGTGCGCGGGTCGGCCTGGGGCGCGATGAAGAAGACGGAGCTGGTGAGCACCACCCTGCCCTGGACGTCGAGGACCTCCAACACCGTGTCCGGCTTCATCGAGCGCGCGCGGGACGACGGCACGGAGACGCTCACCTCGAGGACGTCCGCCTGCGCCACGCTGGTCAACTCCGTGGAGGCGCTGACGAAGTCTCCCACGCGCACCAGCACGTCACCCACGGTGCCGGCGAAGGGGGCACGCACCACGTTGAGCTGGAGCTGCACCTGACGCTGCGTCACCTGCGCGACGGAGGAGCGCGCGGCGGCCTCGGCGGCCTGCACCTGGGCCCGGGCGCCCTCCAACTCCTGCACACTCGCGAGGCCCTCCCCATGGAGCGCCTCCGTACGGGCCAGCGTGCGGCGCGACAGCTCCAGGTTCACCTGTGACGCGCTGAGCTGGGCCTGGGCGCTGTCGAGCGCCGCCGACTCCTCTCTCGCGTCCACCTCCACCAGTGGCGCGCCTTCCGCGACCTGCTGTCCGGGGCGCACGGGGATGCGGCGCACGGAGCCCGCCACCTGCGGCAGCACCGTCACGCTTCGCCGCGACAGCAGTGAGCCCAGGTACTCGCTGGTGTCCCGCACCTCCTGGGGCGCCACCACCACCACCGCCACCTCGCGAGGCGGAGGCGCCGCAGGAGCCGCCTTCTGACCCGAGCAGCCCGCCACCGCCGACAGCACCACCACACGCCACACCGACTTCTTCAGCGCCTTGAGGGGACGCACCCACTTCACCAGTCGCACCGGGCCTCCGTCAGGAATGCGGCCAGGCGTGCCTGGACTCGCTCGAATTCACGCAGCACCAGGTTCAGCTCCGCCTGGCGGAGGGCCGCTCCGCTCTGCACCAGCTCGAGGCTGCTGCCACGGCCCACTTCAAAAGAACGGCGGGTGAGCGTGTCGGTCCGCTCCGCGAGCGCTCTCGACTCGACAGCCGTCTTCACCAGCGCCTCGGCGACCTCCACACCGCGCCGTGCCTGGACCACTTCCAGGGCCACGTCGCGGTGCGCGCCCTCCAGCGCCGCGGCGGACTGCTCCTCTATGCCCGTGCGCTCACGCACCAGGCCCTCGCGTCCGCCTCCCTCCCAGAGGGGCACCGACAGCACGGCGGCGACATTCCAGGTAGCGAACCGACCGAAGCCCGGGTCCGTGGTGAGACCGAAGAGGGTGCTGGAGACGCCCAGCGTGGGCAGGTAGCCCGCGGAGGCCTGACGCCGGCTGTCGCGCGCGGACTCCACCTGTGCCCGCGCCGCCAACAAATCCGCGCGCGCGTCCAGGCGCTCCAGCGGCGCGCAGTCCTGGCGTGTCTGCTCCACCAACCCCTGGAGGTTGAAGGTCGGGTCGACCCCCACCGCATGGCCGAAGCCCAGTGAGAGCCCCAGCGACTCGCGAGCCTGTCGCAGCTGCTCGTCACCGGCGATGAGCACGCTCCTCGCCACCGCCACGTCCTGACTCACGCGCACCACGTCCAAGGGAGTGCCCGCGCCCAGTTCCAAGATGCGCTGGGTGAGGGCCTCGCTCTCCAGGGCCCGCCGCAGGCCCACTCGGTTGATTTCGGCGGCGCGCTCGGCGGCGACGGTGGCCACCAGCGCCTGGGCCAGGCCCAGCGTGAGGCGACGCCGTACGTCCTGGAGGCTCGCCACCGCGCCCGCCTCCGAGGCCCGGGCCGACGACAGCCCTCGCCACGCGCTCAGGTCCACCAGCGACTGCGTCAGCGTCGCGGAGACGGTCCCCAGTGGCACCGTGGGCGTGCGCCCGCTCACGCCAGCCCCCGTCCCCTGTCCCGGGTTCACCGCTGGAGTGTCGGGGTTGAGCACGTCCAGGGCCACGCTGGCCTGGACGCGTGCATTGGGCAGCAGCACCGACAGCGCCTGGCGCCACCGGCCACTCGCACGCCGCACCCCTGCCTCCACGCCGCGCAGGTCCGTGGACCGCTCACGCACCAGGGCCAGCGCTTCGTCCCAGGTCTTCACCTGCTGCGCGGCGGGTGGAACAGGGGCGAGCATCGCGTCCTCCACCCTGGGTGGCGCGGCGACAGGAGGGAGCTCGGACTGAACGGACGTGGCGATGAGCGCGAGAAGGAGGACGGAAGAAGTGGCCATACGCCAGACATGGATGAGGGAGGTGGAGTGCCCAGACCGGGCACTCCCGAGGGTGCGCTGAGCACCCTCGGGAGCACGGGCATGGGGAACAGCTAGCTGCGCGGGGGCAACAGCTTGAAGACGGAGGCTTCGATGGGCGCGTCATAGCGAGCGCCCTGGATGACCTTCTCGCCCTGCTGGCCGTCGCCCTCCCACTTCACGCGGTGGCTCACCATGATGCCGTCCACGCTGCGGAAGTCGGAGAAGGTGATGGCCTTGTTGTACGCCTTGCCCTCATGGATTCCGGCGTAGGTGCGGCGCACTTCCAGGAAGGACTTCTGGTCGATGAAGCGGACCTGGGTGGTGGTGCCACGGGTGAGGACCAGCTTGAACGTGGGAGTGCCGTTCACGTCGTCCGCGCCGTCCATCGCCAGCGAGACGCCCTGGGCCTTCGGGTCCAGCAGCGCGTCATCGAAGTGCGCGCCCTCGGCCAGCGCCGTGTTCTTCTCCTTGTCCAGCCGCTGTGGCGCGGCAGAGCCCTCCACCGTCCAGCCCTGATTGCCGTCGAACATCTTGGTGAAGGATGTGCCGTTCTTGTCCGTGTCGTGGCGCATGAGGTTGGGGCGGGCACGCCGCACGTTCGTGGTCGTGACGGTGCTGCCCTCCGTGGCGACGACGGTGAACTGGTAGGTCTTCGCGGCCTTGAGGCGCGCCTTGCCGCCCATGGCCTGGAGGTGCTTGTCGACGACGGACTGGAGCGACAGCTTGCCCTGGGCGCATTCGGCACCTTCGCCAGCGCTTGCGAGGGCAGGAGCGAACGTCAGACCAAGGGCGAGCAACGAGGAAACAAAGGACCTGCGCGGCATGGGGTGCCTCCGTGGGTGACTGGGTGACGGAAGGCACTGTGCCCGCGCGAGCGCCGCGCGGCCGGAGTGTTCAGCCGGTGGGGACGGACATGCGGCGAACCGGCACCACCGTGCGGCGAACGGGCCACGTGCGGGGCGCGACGACGCACCGGCGAGTCACGACACTTGATGGAGCTGCGGTGAACGGGCCACGTGTCGGGCGACTACGCACCGACGAGTCGCCGTTCGGCGATCGCGCAGGGAGACGACGCGCCGACGACTCTCGACACATGACGGCGGGCGGCGAACGAGCAACGCGGCTCGCAAGCAGGGCGAGGGGGGCCATACCGCGAGCAGCACGGCTCAGCGCAGGTGTTGGAACTTCTCGCGGTGACTGCGAGCGACGCGCAACTCCGTGCCGCCGGTGAGCACCACAACCAGGTCCCTGCGCCCCTCGCTGCGCAGCTCACGGATGCGACTCGAGTTGACGATGGCCGAGCGGTGGATGCGCATGAAGCGCTCCGGGTCCAGGCGAGCCTCCAGGCCCTGCATCGTCTCGCGATGGAGGTAGGCCTTCCCGCCCGCGTGAATCTGCACGTAGTAGTCGGCGGCCTCGATGTATTCGATTTCGTCCACGTCGAGGAACACCACGCGTCCCGAGTCGCGGATGGCGAGCCGGCGCACCCACCGCTCGAGGGGTGCGGGCGTGGGCGCCGGGACGGGAGTGCCCTCACGCTCGCCGTAGGTGGAGAGCACGGACATCAGCCGCTGACTGAGGTCGGACATCCGCGTCAGGCGAATCTGGGCCTTGGCGCGGCCAATGGCGTCGTGGAAGCGGTCGTCTCGGAAGGGCTTGAGGAGGTAGTCGAGCGCGTGGATGTCGAAGGCGCGCAGGGCATAACGGTCATACGCGGTGACGAAGATGACCGCGGGAACCTCGCCAGGCCCCAGGTGGGAGAGCACCTCGAAGCCATTGAGCTCCGGCATCTGCACATCGAGCAGGACCAGGTCCGGCCGCTGCTCGCGGATGAGACGCACGGCCTCCGGGCCGTTACCGGCCTCGCCCACCACGCTGACGTCGGGGTCCGTTGCCAGCAACAGGCGCAGGCCCTCGCGAGCCAGGGGCTCGTCATCCACGACGAGCGTGCGAATGGCGGCGGCCGCGTTCATGACGCGAGCGCCTCTGACGCAGCGGCCTGGAAGGGCAGCTCCAGACGGGCGCGCACGCCGCCTCCGGAGCGGTTCTCCAGCGTGAAGACCTGTCCTTCGCCGTAGAGCTGGTGCAGGCGAGCGCGCACATTGGCGACCCCGATGCATCCGTCATGCTGGTCCCAGCCTGGAGCCAGCCCGGGGCCGTCATCAAGCACCTCCAGCACCAGCCGCGAACCCTCGCGCGAGGCACGCAGCTCCACGCGTCCCGCGCCGGAGCGGGTGGCGAGGCCATGCTTGATGGCGTTCTCCACCAGCGGTTGGAGGATGAGGCTGGGCACGAGCGCACTGAACGTGGCGGGGTCGATGGCGCGCACCACCTGGAGCCGGTCCTGGAAGCGCGTCTGCTCGATGTCGAGATAGCGCTCCAGGAAGTCGACGTCCTCGTGGAAGGGAACGAGCTGGCGGCCCGTGCTGTTGAGCGCCATGCGCAGCAGCTCGCTGACACCGGTGAGCATGCGGATGGAGCCCGTGGTGTCCTGCTTGCGCACGAGGACGGAGATGGCGTTGAGCGTGTTGAAGAGAAAGTGCGGATGGAGCTGGGCGCGCAGCGCGTCGAGCTGCGCATGGACCAGTCGCGTCTCGAGCTGGGACTGGGCCAGCTCGCCCTCGCGGTAGCGGCGGTGGTATTCGACGGCGGAGCCAATGGCGACGATGCCTCCGTAGATGAGCAGGCTCGTGACAACGTACTTGGCCATCAGCAGTGGCAGCAGCTGGCCCAGTGTGCCGTCGCTGATCAACCTCTCTCCCACGGCCCGGGAGAGGAAGTAGATGAGCGTCGCGTAGGGAACCATGACCGCGGCGAGGGAAGTCAGATGGACCGCGAGACTCCGGTGCCAAACGCCGCGCTCCAGGCGAAACCGCCGTCCAAGCGCGAGGATGAGCGGAGTGACAAACGCCCAGTACTGCCAGGGCGGCACCTGCATCACCAGCGCCCGGGTAAAGGGGTACGTGGGGTCCTTGGCCTGAGCGTAGAACCACGTGTGGCTGGCGGTGATGATGCCCGGCACGGCGAAGATGAGCATCAACCACGGCAGGCTGCGAACCAACTCGCGCAGCGCGGGCAGCGCGGACGCGGAGGGAGCCGGCCGTCGTGTCACGGCGGAGGACAACAGGACGGGGCTCGCGGCGGGAGAGGTAGATTCCACGACCCGTGGATTCTACGCCCGAACCCGGGCCACATCCGAGAGGGAGCAGCCAACGGGCTCCGGCGTGCAGCGAACGGGCGTGCACGGTCCTGCGTCCCTGCAGCCCCTGCCAAAACCGTGTCGTCGCCTCCTCGTATGCCTTTCCCTCTTCCGATCCCGACTTCCGAAGCCGTCAACTTGAATCTTTGACAACAGGTCAGGCCCTGCCCCACCAGCGCCTCGGGAGCCTCCAATCCGGGCATCGCGTCCACCAATAGGGTCCTACGCGCTGGGACCTCTCCGTTCGAGATGGAGACTCCACCAGTCACATCCACTTCAACCATGGAAGAGACCTGAAACATCATGAGACACCATCATTGTCGACGGCACCAGACCACGGCACTTCCAAGGAGTTCTTGAGTCCCACCGTCGAGTCCACCCCGCATTTTTGCGCCGTCCCTGAAATGCAAATAACCTAAAGTCTATTGACATGTTTCTCACAGTTCGATTCTAAATGCACAAACAGCCTGGGAGAGTGGGCATGAGGTTGAGCATCAGAAGTTGTCAGGTGATGGGGTTGTTCGTTTGGATTATCCTCGCGGCGTGTGGCGAAAAATCGACTACCAGTGAAGCCAGCCCTTCCCCCTCCGCGCCCATCGTGACAGAGCACCGAGCCCTAAAGGCAGGCACCGGGCACAAGGCGCTCGGCGAAGACTGTGGCGAGGGCTCACACTCGGACTGCGCTTCGGGCCTGTGCCTACATGCGACAAGCCAACAGGCTGCTGGGAATGAAGCTGCCTATGTCTGTAGTCGGATCTGCCAGACGCCTTCAGACTGCCCCTCTAACTGGCACTGTCAGCAACTGCTCCCTTCGACGACTGAGAAAATCTGCGTACCTCTGTCCCGATAGTCAGCGCCAACTCTACTTCGCGTGCGCAGCGACTAAAACAAACCGGTTACTTCCAGACCGTCATTCACAGTCGCTCCTGGCGACTGATCTTCCCGACACAACTCCGGCCGAGCCCTTTCGGTTCCACCCCTGGATTGCGAACAATGCTTTTACATTCACGTCTCGGCCTTCTACTCATCCTGGCTTGCACTCTAACGCCGCTGCTCAGCCACGCCCAGAACTCGTGTGACGGCAGTAAGTTTGGTGCGGCGTTCTGTCGTGACAACGCAATCGTAGCTTGCCACTGTGACGGGAAGGTGGGGGGGGGCAATGAGTTTCTGAACCATCCCCTTGATGGATACTACGACCCAGAACTCCACACGGCGTTTTCGGTATGTTGGGCCCATGGACTATTCCCCGGAGAAAACTGTAGCGATTACAACCTTTCCGAATCAAGCTGCGATGAGGCCTGCTTCAATCCGCCTCCAGACTGCCAGGACGGCAAGGCATGCAGCTGCGGCCCCAATGGCGAGAAGCTTCCCGTCATTGGCGACCCAGTTCATGCGACCACGGGTGCGAGTATTCTCGTCGAGACGGACCTAAACATTGGTGGAAGCAGCGCGACCACCAAGTTCACCCGTCGCTACACCTCTTCGCCACTGACATGGCTCATAGAGGGACTTGTGCGCTCAGTGCCCAAGCCATTTGGCAGCAGCCTGTCCAACTCGAACTCACTCAACTGGTGGCACGACTACTACAGCTTCGTCTACGTCTCCTCCACCAAATGGGCGGTCGTCAAGGAGTCAGGCGCAGTAACGCGCTTCACGCCGTGCCTGGGGATTCCTTGCATGGCAACACCCTCAGGAGGCTCTCTCAGCAAGCGCGAGCGGTTGCAACGCACCTCGACTGGCTTCATCCTAACGGATGCGAATGGGCGCAAGCGATACTTCGAAGCGAAGCATATTGAAACGGGAGGGAGCCGAGAGCGCTACTTCCTGAGCAGAATCGTCGCCAGGAATGGCGCGCAGGAGGCTGTCCTCACCTACGCTGCTCCCTCGGGACTCATCTGCCCGGCTGGCAGCACGGGTAGCACTGCAGGCGTGCCCTACCTCTCATCTGTCGCAACACCTTCCAGCGCACTGGATTTCCAGTATGCCCAGCTCATCTCGAGCTTCGGTACCGAGTGCGTCGTCCGCAGCTTGACGCGGCGAGGCGAATCCGCTCCGGGTGTCATGTATACCTACGCGCAAGACTCCAGCAGCGTGGAGCGACCTGGACTGCTGGCGCAGGCCACCCTGGCAAGCAAGACCCTCGCATACAGCTACCTCAGCTCCGCGCTGGAGGCATCGGTAGGTACAGTGCTGGTAACGCGCCATGACTACGCCGCCAGCGTCGGTGGCGCCCCTCCGGCTGTCTCCGTTGCATCCGCGCCTGGCGAGCAACTGACCTTGGGCGCACTGACGACGTCCACTTGCCAACCCGGCAGTGACTGCTGCGGCGTACAGCCCCAATCTCGCACCGCCACCGACGCCTTCGCGGGACGCGGTGACGGGCTGTCGGGTGCTTCGGGCTTCGTCCGCATTCACGAGACGCTCACCAACGCGGCCCAGACGACGTCCCCCCGCCTCTACCAGACAACGGACTCATGCACCACCGCCGGCGCCTGCAGCCCCGGAACGGATCGCTACGAGTGGACCTGTGCCGCTGGCGGCCTGCCTGCCCATGAAAAGGCCCGCAAGGACAAGCGAAACTTCTGGGAAGTCTACACTCATGCCCCCCCTGCGTCCGGCACGGGAATGCCCGCCTCCATGCTCGAGAGAACGAGCGTCAAGCGCGGCGCCTCCGACATGACAGGCACCGGAGCCCTCGAAGAAGAATCCTTCAGCTACACCTATGGCCCCCAGGGAGAGCAGTTGCTCGCCTCCTCGGAGAAGCCCAGCCTGCTGGGCACCTCCGGCCAGAAGGCTCGCACGTTCCACCGCTACGACTCCACGGGACGACTCGAGGCCACCATCCAGTCCGGCTGGACACGCGTCTTCGATTCGGCCACGGGCGCATGGAGCAGCCAGCAACGTTGGATTGGCACCTTCTTCTTCACCACCCGCACCGGCGAATCCACGCCGGACGCCTTGGGCCGCACTCTCGAGCAGCACGGCCCCTGCCTCGTTGTCAGCGAGGCCGCCACCGACTGTCCCTCGGCCCCCCCCTTCCCGTTGACGCGCAACTACTACTGGGCAGACACCGAGACCTCGCCCCGCCGGAACCAGCTGCGCAAAGTCGCCACCTACCCCGCAGGCCCCTCCAGCACGGCCATCGAAACGGCGTACAACGCCTATGACGCCAGCGGCCACATCACCGAATCCGTCGACGCCAACGGTGTCACCACCCTATCCACCTACCAGGACAACCTGCTGCTGACGCAAGCCATCCGCGTCACTGGCCAGCCCGATGTGGTGACGACCTACGGCTACGACGCAGCAGGCCAGCAGACATCCATCCTCTACCCTGAGGGCAACTACGAGGTGTTCTGCTATCGCCAGGGCACTTCGTCGGGCTGTGCTGGCGGCACCCTCACCAACAAGTTGCAGTGGAAGGCCAAATCAGCCTCCTCCACCGCGGCCAGCTGGTCCGAGAAGGTGACGTACTCCTACTGGCCCGACGGAACCCTCAACGAAGAGCGCTACCTCGACGCCTCCGGCAACACCCGAAAGGTGCTCTCCTACGCTGCGGATGCCCACAAGCGCACCACTTGGCAGAAGACGGGCAGCGGCATGGGGAGCTTCATCTCCACCAAGGGCTATGACGCCTCTAACAACCTCTCGGGTGAGGGCAAGGCCTTCAATTCGCCCCCTGCGTGGTGTGCTGTCGACAGCACCGGCCTGCCCACTTCAGCGGCTTGCAGCGCCATGCTGTACGACGGCGCCAACCGCCTGCTGCGCCTGGACGAGCACCCCACCAGCAGCACCACCACCCGTACCTGCTTCAAGCATGACGCACACGGCAACCTCACCAGCGTCGACGTCGGCGTACCCGCCACCACCGATTGCGCCACTGCCACGCCCTCCGCCAAGGCCTCTCACTACCAGTCCGATGACTTCGGGAACCTGGTGGAGGCAACCCTTGCCGCGACTTCCACCAGCCCCATTCGCTTCACCTACAACGCACAGGGCAGCCTCCTGGTGAAGCAGACACCCGCAATGGCTGCGGCCCACGTCCGCGACCACCTTGGCTATACCTATGACGCCATGGGCCGCCTGCTCTCGGCTTCTCACTTCTCCCCGCTCGTCACTGGTGGCGCCGAGGGCCTCTACGCCATGGCCTATGACTCCTCCGCCTCGATTCACTCCTCCTGCGGCTCCCTTTCCAACACCCTGGGCCGGATCCTCTTCCGCGACGACTCCTTCGGCCGAACCTGGCTCAGCTATGACGCCTGGGGGCGCACGCTGAAGGAAGTCCGTCTGCGGACCGGCACCACCTCCTGCAGCGGCACCACTCCCTACCAGGCCCCCCACACCCTCTACACCTACAGCCTCAACGGCAACCTCACCCAGGTCACCCACCCCTACGGCCGCACCGTCTCCTATTCCTACGGATCTGGTGCCCTCACCGACCGCATCTCCAGCGTCAACGTCCTCACCTACGGCACCGGTGGCACCACCACTTCCACGCCCCTCATCTCTCAGGCGGCGTGGGAACCCTATGGCAGCCTTCGCGGCTATCGCACCCACTACGCCTCATCCGGAACCGCTGGCAGCGTCGAGTACGCCTTCGGAGACAACGCCTCCTCGTCCCCCTCTTCCTGCCCCGCCTCTGCTCCGTCCATTTCCTCGGGAGACGCCACCGGCCGCATCCGCGCCCTCTGGGTGTCCTCGCTCGCCTCCGGCGCCAGCTTCACGCCGGGCAGCGGCAACGGCGCCGTCCTCAAGCAACTCTATACCTGGCAGGCGGACCAGCTCGTCCGAGCCGACTCCTGTCTGTTGGGCGCATCCTCTCCTCGCACCGAGACCTACGGCTACGATGGACAGCTCCGTCTGACGAGCGCCTCCGGCACCCTCTCCACTCAAGGCGGCGCGTTCACCTCTCGTGCCCTGGGCTTCGATTCTCGCGGCAATCGCACTTCCGAGTCTGGCGAAGCCAACTCCTGGTCCCTCACCTACTACTTCAGGGACCAGCTCAGCTGGCGAGACTCCACACAGTCCAACTCGAAGCTCGGTCGCCACTACTCCTACGACGCCGACGGCCGCGTCACGGCTGTAGGGTCACGCAGTGGAACGGGAGCCCTCGGAGGCGTTACCGCGTTCTTCATCGACTTCGGCGTGGGCCCATCCGCCAGTGGCGCAACGGACACCGTCTTCAAGTCCGCCACCGTTAACGGCCTGACTTACAACTACTTCTACGACGCCCTCGGCAAGCGCCGACTCAAGTCCTATCCCACTGGCATCAGCGACGAGTACTTCCATAACCTCGACCAGGGGATGCTCGTCGACCAGGGCAACCTCTACACCTTCGCCTCCACCATCCACCCTGTCGACGAGTACGTCTGGCTTGACGGCCGTCCAATTGCTCTCGTCCGCGGCAAGCTCGATACCTCCTGGGCCCACCTCTCCGACAACGCCAGCGACTGTTCGCGTCTCGGGGAGGCTGCCTCTTGCGGCATCTATCACCTCGTCACCGACTATCTCGGCAAGCCCGTCCTCATGCTCGACTCCCAGGGCCGGGTCACAGGCACGGGCGAGTATGACACCTCGGGCCACGTCAACCGCGTCAGCGTCGACTTTGAAACCGCTCACCCCTACTCCACCGCCACTGCAGCCTTTGGCGGCATCATGAAGCAGCCCGCCGTCGCCGGCACGTCCCTGCAGCAGCGCATCCTCTTTGACAGCTTCGACCTCTTCGACGAGTCCGTCCAATGTACCCTGGGCGAATCTGCGGACAGGAGCGACACCCTTCACCTCAAGGACGTGGCTTCCAACTCCAACCTCCTGGTCATGGGACCCTGGGACACCGGCGTCGGCCGCGCCTGGTCTTCATGGTTGACCCCAGGCACCTCCGGCATCAGCGCATCCATCAACAACACTGGCATCGCCTTCTGCTCCGCCGGCTATGACTGCAGCGGCATTCAGTGCCTGCCTGTTTGCACCTGTTTCACCAATCAAACCACCAAGAAGAACCAGGGCGCCATCATCTCCGCCTATGAGTATCGCCGGTTCCAGACGGGGGCCGCGCCCTTCTGGACGCCCCTGCGACTGCCTGGCCAGTATCACGACGTCGAAACCGACCTCTTCGAGAACTGGAACCGATTCTATGACCCGAGCATCGGCGGGTACCTGCAGCCAGAGCCGCTCCTGAAAGACCCACGGTGGGTCGCAAGCAGTGCGAAGCGCGGGACCGCGAGCGTGTCGACATACGCATACGGAGCAAGTAATCCCGTGCACAACACGGATCCGAGCGGCCTCTATACTCTCGCGGGGTACTGCCAGAACTGGGACCAGGGATTGCGGAGAGCAAGGCAGGTCGCGGGCTGCAGAGAGGTGCCCGAAGATACGGATGATAGCTGCGAGTGCCAGAAGGCGCTCGACGAGGCAGGGCTCGGTGACTGCGACATTTGCGAAATCCTCACCAATGGAACCTGGCCAGTCGTTGACATTGGAGACAGAGATAGCAAGAAGGATCCGCTGCCCCCGAGGCCGATATCTGACCTGCCGTGGGGATATACAGACCTGGGACCGGATGGAATCCGCGTGCGTGGAGTCCGTTTCCGCGCCGAGGCCTGCCTCGACACGGAAGAACTGGCAAGGACAATGCTGCATGAAGCCGCCCACGTCTGCTCAGAGAGAGTTCGCAGCCGAGTGGGAGAGTATACTCCTGGAGGTGGCGCCCGCGGTATCGAGACGAAATGCTTCAAATGAAACGACTCGCGTACGTTGGAGGTCTGTGCCTCAGCCTGGTCGCCTGTAAACCCCACGAGAATCGAGCCCCACGAGACGCAGTCTCGGCGGATGCCTCGATTTTCAAGAGGGAGTGTCGAGCCGATCTCATTTCGGTGGGACCGGATGGCTGTGAATATGCGTGGGGCAAGTCCGAGAAAGAGGGCGAGAGCTTCATTCATGAATCCGGTCGAGTAAAAGTGCGCTGTGGTGAGAGACATACCTTCTGTGATGAGCACAGGCTGTGTGAGTGTTCCGATGCAGGATTGTAAGGCTGCCTGAGCCATCGAACGGGTGCCCTCGTACCGTGCGAGGTGTCACCCGTTCGATGGCTGCGTTACTTCGCGACACTCCGGCACAGCTTTCCGCAGCGCAGTCCACGTCGACTGACAGGCGGGTTCCTTCGCCTGGGCACGGAATCGGGTGTGGATGGCGACGATGAAGCCCTGCACACGGCCATCGCCGAGCAGCAGCACCGGCAGGTGGCGCACCGGCTCGCGCGGCACGGACGCGGAGGGCGCTGGCTGAAGTGTCGGGGTAAGTTGCACCGCCCGTGAAATGATGGCCAAGCCGGGACCGCCTCGAAACTGTGCAGCGAACGGGCGCGCTCGCATCCTTGCCTGGAGAGCGGGAATCCTGGTCGCCTGGCAGGTGGCGCGTCGGCGCTCGAGGCCTGTGGTAGTGGAGGAGCATCCGTGAGCGTCGCGACCCTCGATGAAGGCCCCCTGCGGGGGCCCAGCTTCTTTCTCAGCCGGACAGCCCTCCGAGCGCTCGCGCTGGCCCATCGTGACTGCTACGGCGGTGCTCGACCCCATCCCCACGTCGTCATCGACGGCTTCCTCGGAGAGCCGCTGGCGACCGGACTGGCCGACGTCTTCCCGGGAGCGACCGAGGCCACCTGGAAGCGCCGGGACCACCCGGAACAGGCGGCTCGCCTGGGACAGCTTCAGCGCAAGGCGTTCGAGGACGTGCCCGGAGCGCTCCGGCACCTGCTCTCGGAGTTCTCCAGCATGTCGTTCATCGACTTCCTGGAGACCCTCACCGGCGTGCAGGGGCTCATCGCGGACCCACACTTCCGGGGCGCCGGGCTGCACCTCACGTTGCGCGGGGGCCACCTCGCGCTGCATGCCGACTTCAACCGCGACCGCTTCCGCGCGCTCTCACGGCGACTCACCGTCCTCTACTACTTGAACCCCGGCTGGGAGTCCGCGTGGGGCGGCGACCTCGAGTTGTGGAGTGCCGACCTCTCCCGATGCGAGACGCGCATCGCGCCGCTCCTGGACCGCCTGGTCGTGATGGCCCATGGCGACACGCACTGGCATGGCCACCCCGCCCCACTGGAGTGTCCGGAGGGCCGGGGGCGCGCCGCGGTCGCCGCCTACTTCTACACCGCGCAGGAATCCCCCGACGCACCAGAGGCCCACAGCGCCATCTGGGCACCGCCTCGTCCCTAGCTCGCCAAGACATCCTCCGCATGCACGGAAGGAGAGTAGGCCTCATGCAGGACCCGCGAGAACTCGCACGTGAAGTCGCGGAGCGTCTTGGGCGAATCAACGGCGTCCTCGCCGTTGTGCTCGGAGGCTCCCAGGCACGGGGAGACGCGGACGCGACGTCCGACATCGACCTGGGCATCTACTACCACCCGGAGCGTCCTCCCTCCCTGCTCGAGCTGCGCGCGCTCGCCCTGGAAGTGGACGACCACCACCGTGCTGATGCCGTCACCGACCTGGGTGGCTGGGGCCCGTGGATCAATGGGGGCGCCTGGCTCGACATCCGAGGCGTTCGCGTGGACTGGCTCTACCGGGATGTGTCGAAGGTGGAGCAGGTCATCGCGGACTGTCGGCAAGGCATCTGGACCTCGCACTATCAGCCGGGCCATCCCCATGCCTTCCACAGCCACATCTACATGGGAGAAGCGCACCTCGCGCGGCCCCTTTTCGACCCTCACGGAACCTTCGCCAGACTCCAAGCGCTGACGACGCCGTATCCCGAGGCGCTGATGAAATCCATCCTCCAGCGCGCTGTCTGGGAAGCCGGCTTCGCGCTGGAGACGAGCCACAAGGCCATCGGGCGCGGTGACGTCTTCTACGTCTCCGGATGCTTCTTTCGCTCCGTCGCCATGATGGTCCAGGCGTTGTTTGCCCTCAACGCCCGCTACTGCATCAACGAGAAGCGCTCGGTCCCGTTGGTTGCTGACTTCCCCGTCGCTCCCGCGCACTTCTCAGCCATCGTCACTGAAGTCCTCGCGTCCCTTGGGGCGGACGCCAGTCACTTGCGGCCTCGCCTTCACGCCCTGGAGAAACTGGTCGCGGAGACAAAGGCCCTGTGCCAGGCGAAGTTCCCGGAGCTGTAGCGCGGCGCACGTCACGGCTTGGGCCCCGACGTGATGGGCGACGTGGCGGGGACGCCCAGCCCTCGCAGCCAGCCCTGCGCGAGCGGCCCGGGGTCATGGCCCGTCTCTGATTTCACGAAGTCGAGCAGTTGCTGCATGCGCGCGGCCTTGCCCACGTGGAGCTGGTAGAAGCGCGCCAGGACGCTGTCCAGCGCGGCGGTGCCCACCTGCTTCTCCAGCTCATGGAAGAAGAGGCTTCCTTTCAGATAGGGCAGCCCAGAGGCGAGCGGGTGCGTGCTCATGTCAATCGCATTGCACGTGGCGTCCGGCAGGACCACCGTGTCGCGCCGGACCACCAGCGCCTCGAGCGTCTTGCGCCTCGACTCCCAAAGCTTCGCCTCCGCCTCCTCGCCCTCGGTGGCGCGCACCGCGCGGGCCGTGAGGTAGTCCGTCGTCCCCTCCGAGAGCACGAAGTCCTCCCAGCACTGGATGCGCACCCCATTCCCATACCAGCCATGCGCCGCCTCATGGTGATGCACCAGACTGTCCCCCATCGACTCCGAAGCCAGATGCCAGAACGGATGGTGCTCCATGCCCCCCTTGGCCTTGGGCCCCCAGTTCGCCGACACCGAGCCGACCTTGTCGCCAAAGGTATACGGCCCATACCGCGTCTCGAAGAAGTCCATCGCGTCCCGCAGGTGGCGCGTGCCCGCCAGTGCGGCCTCTTCCTCGCCCGGCAGATACCAGACGGACACCTGCGTCCCCGCGCGCGTGGCGCCCAGCGGTCGCTCCGTATAGGCCCCCACGGCCCATCCCAGCATGTACGCCGGGACATCGCCCGCGACCTGCTTCGGATACACCGCCACCTGCCCCTCCGGCAGGTCTCCGAGCCGCAGCGAGAACGTCACGCCGTCGTCGGGTGAGGGATGGCAGGGGAACAGGTTCCCGCAGAAGGCCGGCCACGTGTACGTGGTCCCCGTGCGCCGGTACCCGTCGGTCTTCTCCGTCGAGGAGAACGTGTAGTCGACGACCACGGTGGTCGCCCACTCCTGCACACCGATGTCGAGCCGCCCGTCCTTCACGGTGTACTTCAGGTCGCCGCAGCGCCCCCGCACACCGGTGATGTTCAGCGTGCCCACCATCAACGACAGCCCCGGCTCCTTCGACTCACCCACCTGGAGCGTGGCCGTGCCGCGCATCGCGCCCAGCTTCACGTCCAGCGCCGTCGCGATGAGGTCGCGCGTCAGCCCCTCCCGAGGTGGCGGCGCGGGCAACTGTCCCACGGCGTCACAGAGCTGGGGGCACGCGGAGAGGGCCCCGCCCTCCCCTGGCGTGGAACAGACCTGGGCTTCCCGGAGCCCGGCCCTGGACAGGTCCGAAGGCTCCCCGCACTTGCACGCGCCCATGCCACCCATGAGCAGCAGGAGGATGGCGGTACTCGGAATGACACGCTTCATGATGTGAACTCCCTGGAGACTGAGAGCGCCCTCCGTCAGCTCACCAACACCCTGCTGGACATGACACGCATCGCGGCGAAACCGCGCACGCGGCTCCTCGAAGCAGACATCCTCCGGTAGCACCTCCACCCACTGCCCGGATGTCAGACCACCGACGTGGAATGCCTCGGGCCAGGACTTGGACCGGAGAGATATCCTCTCACAACAGGAGCATGAACATGGCGGGGCGCGGATTGGGCGGTGCCGTGGTCATCGGCGGCAGCATGGCGGGACTGCTCGCCGCACGGGTGCTCGCGGACCACTTCGAGAAGGTCATCCTCGTGGAGCGGGACCTCCGAGCGGAGGGGCCTGTCCCCCGGAAGGGCCTCCCGCAGGGGGTGCACCTCCACGTACTGCTGGATACGGGCCGACGCATCCTCGACCAGTCCTTTCCAGGCCTCTTCGAGCAGCTCCAGGAACAGGGAGCCGAGCTCATCGATTCGAGCCGCGACGTCGCCTGGCACCACTTCGGCGTCTGGAAGAAGCGCTACACCAGCGGCATCCCCCTGTTGCTCTGCACGCGAACCCTCCTCGAGTGGAACGTGCTGCGCCGGGTGAAGGAGCGGCCCAACGTGGAGTTCCGCGAGGGTTGCTCCGTCGAGGGCCTGCTCGCCGACGAGCGCGGCGGTCGCGTCACGGGCCTCCGCGTGAAGTCAGCCCAGGGCGAGGAGTCCTGGGAGGCGGACCTCGTCGTGGATGCGAGCGGTCGGGGCTCGCGCATGCCTCAATGGCTGGAGGCACTCGGCCATGCGCGTCCGGAGGAGGAGCAGGTCCACGTGGACCTCGCCTATACCTCGGGGCTCTACGCGCCCCCGCCCCGCTTCCACCGCGAATGGAAGGCGCTCATGCAGTACCCCCGCCCTCCCTCGACCTGGCGCGCGGGCTTCATCTCCAGCGTGGAGGGTGGCAGGTGGCTGGTCACCCTCAATGGCTACTTCGGAGACCACGCGCCCACCGAGCCCGAGGGCTTCCTCGAGTTCGCCCGCTCGTTGAGCCGTCCGGACCTGTACGACTACCTGCGCGACGCCAGGCCCCTGGGGCCCCTCACCACGCACAAGGTGAAGGACACCCGCTGGCGGCACTACGAGCGGCTGGCCCGGTTTCCCGAAGGACTGGTGGTCCTGGGAGACGCCGCCTGTGCCTTCAATCCACTCTTCGGCCAGGGCATGTCCGTGGCGGGACTGGGCGCGGAGCTGCTGGACACCTGCCTGCGCGAGCAGGCCCACCGTGGTGACCTCACCGGCCTCGCCCAGCACTTCCGGCGGCGACTTCCCGAAGTCATCCGGCTGCCCTGGTTCATGAGCACGAGCATGGACCTCCAGTATCCACAGGCCACGGGCGAACGGGCCCCAGGCCTGGGCGCGCTGCATTGGTACATCCGTCAGTTGATGGAGCGCTCATCGACCGACGCGGGCGTCCATCGCCGGTTCAACCGGGTGCTCCATCTCCAGACCGGATTGGGAGCGGTCCTCCACCCCTTCGTGGCCCTGCCCGTGCTGACCCATGGGGCCCGGTCACTCGTCGTGCCGCTCCAGCGACTGGCGAATACCGAGACACGACCGCCACCTCCGGAGCCCATGAGCCTGAGCACCCCGCCGCGCGATGAGTGACGCGGTGTGCAAGCTGGCGCCCTCGGAAAGCGGCACGACGCTGCTCCCTCTCCTGAGCCAGCACCGCCTTCGCCGGACGCGATATCCAGCGGGTCCGATATGGGGACATCCGCGAGGCATTTGAACGGCACCTCGACCCCCCAGGTGCATCGCATGATGAAGATTCATAGGACGCCATGGCTGCTGGCCATGAGCGTGTTGCTGCACGCGTGTGGTGATTCATCTCTCGCGGAGCCTGACGCCCCGGAGCCAGCGGAGCAGGCGTCGGCCACTCAGGAGACCACGGCACAGCCCGAGGACATCCTCACCCAGCTCCAGTCCATCCCCGGGCTCACCGTCGTCCTCGAGCAGCCCTCTCCCTTCCCGGGCACACGTTTCTTCGTGCTGAGCTTCGAGCAGCCCCTGGACCACGAGCGCCCGCTCGGGGAGCGCTTCCAGCTCCGGATGACGCTCCTGCACCGCTCGGTGGACGCGCCCATGGTGCTCTCCACCGAGGGCTACATCGTCGCAAGCACACCCTCGCAGGCGGAGCCCACCGCGCTGCTCGGCGCCAACCAGCTCTCCGTGGAGCACCGCTTCATGGGTGTCTCGCTACCCGAGTCCCGGGACTTGCGGATGCTCACCCTCTCCCAGGCCGCGAGCGACAGTCACCGCGCCGTCCAGGCCTTCAAGCCCCTGTACCCCGCGCGCTGGCTCTCCACGGGTGGAAGCAAGGGCGGCGTCGCGGCCGTGTATCACCGCTACCTCTACCCGGATGACGTGGACGCCACCGTGCCGTACGTCGCGCCCAGCAGCCACGGGCTGCGCGACGGTCGCTATGTCCACTTCCTCGCACAGGTGGGGGATGAAGACTGCCGCGCGAAGTTGGAGGCCTTCCAGGTGGATGTGCTGCGACGCCGCGAGGAGCTGCTCCCCTTCGTGGAGGCGCTGGCCACGCAGTTCAACACCACCTTCACGGTGGTCGGCGGCGCGGACCGCGCGCTGGAGTTCTCCGCCGTCGAGACGTCCTTCTACTTCTGGCAATACGGCACGGCGTCCACCGCGTGCCCGCGCATCCCCGCGCCCGGCGCGCCGGCGGCGCAGACCTTCGCCTTCCTGAACGCCGTCGTCGGCGTGGCCTACACCTACTCGGACCGCTTCATCGCGCCACTCGAGTACGCCTACTACCAGGCCGCGACGCAGATTGGCTGGTCACGCTTCCCCACCCGACACCTGCGCGGGCTGTTGCGCTATCCCGGGGAGAACACGCCGGACCTGTACTTGAGCTTCCCCGTGACGGAGCCGTTCGATTGGGGCGCCATGCTCCGCGTGGAGCACTGGGTCCGCAATCACGGCGAGCGGATGCTCTTCATCTACGGGGAGAATGACCCCTACTCCGCCGCGGCTTTCTCCGTGCGCGCGAGGAACGACTCATTCCGCTACTTCGCCCCGCAAGGCAACCACGGCTCCAGCATCAGCCGCCTCGCCGAGCCGGAGCGGACGCTCGCGCTGGAGCGCCTCTTCACCTGGATGGGAATGAGCGCGCCCTCCCCATCTCACCTCCAGGGTGAGGTCCCAGACAGGCTCCGTATGAATTCACTCGGAGAGTGAGTAGAATTGGGATGAGCCTTCCTGGAGGGCCTCATGTTCGCGTTCGACCGTAAGCCCCAGCCGTCCGCGGCTCGGGCTCCCGCCGCGAAGACCGAGCCGCGGCGCTCCTCCCAGGCACGCCAGGCGGAGCCGACAGACCCGGGGCCCCGGTTCGACTTCGCCCGCATCAGCGTCATGCCCCCGACGCCGCGAATCCAGCCCAAGCTTCGCATCGGCGCCCCCGATGATGCCCTGGAGCGCGAGGCCGACGCCGTGGCGGACCGCGTGGTGGGGGGAGGCGACGCACAAGCCTCCCAGCCCACGATGCGAGACCGCATCCAGCGCAAGTGCTCGACGTGCGAGGACGAGGAAGGACCCTCGCCTCTCATCCAGCGCAAGTGCGGCAAGTGCGCGGAAGAGGAGACGGAAGGAACCCTTCAGCGCAAGGCGGACTCCGGAGCCACCGCGTCCGCCCCCGACTTGCAGAGCCAGCTGAGCGGGTCGTCGGGAGGGCAGCAGCTCCCGACGGCCCTCGGAGGACAGCTGGGCGCGGCGATGGGCACCCCGTTCGACCGGGTCCGCATCCACACGGATGACCACGCGGCCCGGATGAACAGCTCCCTGGGAGCGCGCGCCTTCACCCACGGAACCCACATCTACTTCAATCAAGGCGAGTACAACCCGGGCACGCGCGCGGGCCGGCATCTGCTCGCGCACGAATTGGCGCATGTCGCGCAACAGGGCGGTGCGGGGCACACGCTGCGGAGGAAGGGGGGCGCGCCCGCGTCCGGCGTGTCGCTCGTGGAGATCGCCTGCGCGGACAACACGATTACGTTCCACGCCAGCACGGGGCCGGTCTCCTACCAGCTCACCCAGTGCGACATCGTCGACGGCGAGTTCGATGCCAACGTCGTCATCGACGCGGCGAGCAACAGCGTCCGCTTCGACATCCAGTCGAACGAGGTCGCCGCCGAGGCCTTCCAGTTCGGCTTCTCCATCGCCCCCGGCCAGCTGAACCCCGTCACCCTCTTCCGCGGCCAGAAGACGGTCAAGCTCTCCGCGAAGAGCGGCATGACGACGCTGACGGCGGCGACGTCGCTGGCGGAGTTCAAGCAGCGCGTGAAGGAGGCGGGCAAGCTGCGGATGGACAGCAACAAGGCCCGCCTGGAGGAATGGAAGAAGTTCTTCACCGAGAAGCTCAGCGCCAATCAGGTCCAGGGCCAGGTGATGGCCAGCCGGGCCAACGAGCTGGGGATGCTGGCGGCCAGCGAGGGGGGCATGACCATGCTCACCTTCGACAAGTGGGCCAGGACGGACAACCCGCTGCTCGGCTGGGTCTACGAGCAGCAGATTGAAGGCCGGTACCGCGCCTGCACCGGGTGCCACGCCCTGGTGCAGGCAGAGGACCGGTGGCGCAACCGCCCCGCGTTCGTCGCGCCGGCGCGCAGCCCTGTCTCATCGCTCCAGGAACACGCCCAGGCGGAGTCCGCGAACCCCGCCCCCCGGCTCCACGAGGGGCCCGACGCGGAGAGCACGGTCGCCGACCCGAACAAGTTCACGGGCTACGAATCCGCCCAGCAGGCGATGCAGGCCGTCAAGACTCTCAGGCCCTATCTGGATGAGCTGGGCCCGGCCCGGTACGACATCCTGCCGCTCGACATCTTCTCGACGAACCGGTCGCCCGCCGCGCTGCTGGCGAGAATCATCTCCAGCATCGACAAGCGTCAGGCCGACTACGACCTCTTCAAGACGAAGATCGACTCGGCGGACTTCGACTACCTGCTCCTGCGTCCCATCGTCCAGGACCTGATGGTGCTGGCGACGCCGGAGGTCCAGCAGCAGGTCCTCGACGAGATTGCCTCCGCGCAGCGGTGGGAAATCGCCCAGGCCATCGTCATGGGCGCGGCGACGGTTGGCCTGCTGGTGCTCACCATCTTCCCGCCCACCTCGGCGGTGGGCGTCGCCGGAGTCATCGCGCTGGAGACGTCGCTCGCGACGTATGGCGCCGTCAGCGGCCTCAAGATGTATCAGGAGGGCTCGATGCTCTCGCTGACCCAGGGCGCGAACAACGTCGTCGACCCGGCGCAGCAGAAGGCCGCCGACACGATGATGGCCATGGGCCTGGTGTCGGTGGGCTTGTCGGCCCTGTCACTGGGGACGACGGGCATCCGGGCGGTCACCATCATCCGTGGCGCGCGCACCGGAGAGAAGACCGTGGGCGCGGCGGTGGCCATCGAGGCCCAGCTGCAGAACGGCGGCACGGTCAAGATCTCCGAGCTCGTGGGAGGCAGCCCCCGGGTCGTCGTGCTCGGGAAGGATGGCGAGCTGCTCGCGGAGGGAGTCCTCACGGACGCCGCGCTCTTGGGCTCCAAGCCCACGAAGCTGGCCCAGCTCCCCGACCAGGGCATCCAGGGCGTCACGCCGAGGGCCGCTTCGCCCGGCAGGCCCCTCTCCTTCCAGGGGCCGGCGCCGACCTGCGGCCCGGTCTCCTGCGAGATGATTGCCAGCATGGGCGGGCCCGTCAGTCCGACCCTCCTCAAGGACATGCTCAAGGGGGCGGGCCCCTCGGGCACCACCATCGAGAAGATGGTGGAGATGCTGAAGTGGAACAGGGTCGCCGCTGAAGCCAAGACAGGCTGGAAGGTGGCGGACCTCGCGTCGGCGACACAGGGTGGCAACCCGGCCATCGCCGTCATCAAGACCAACAATCCCACCCATCCGCTGCATGCGGTGGTCATCGACGGCGTCACCGTCAGAAGCGGGGTCAAGGTGGTGGCGGTGCGAAACCCCTGGGGCATCCAGTACTTCCAGTCGGAAGCGGAGTTCTCGCAAATCTTCACCGGTCAGGCCGTCAAGGTGCTCCACTGGTACTGACAAACCCCATGGAAACTCCCATCTCGGTCGAGGCGCTCCTCGCACAAGCCCAGCGGTACGACGGCCAGCCCGTCGCCGTGGAAGGACAGTTCATCGCGATGTTCTCCAAGGCGTTCATCAGCGCGCCGCGAGAGTCGCTGGAGCTGACGCCCGAGCGGCCCCGAATCCAGCTGGAGTACCCGAACATCGAGGACCGCTGCTTCCAGGTGGTGTCCGCCTACGTGGGGGGGCCCTGGTACTACAACGACCCCGCCGTCGTGCGCGGCCGGTTCCTCGCGGGGCCGGAGCCTCGGCTGGTGGAGCTCTCGGAGCTCATCATCCGGAGACCGGACGCCGAGCACCGGGTGACGCTGTAGCGGCGGGCTGGACCCAATGATGCGGTCGGGTGGGCAGGCCCGGTGCGCTCAGGCCGCGCGCTGCAACCGGCGCTTGTACTTCTCACCCCACTCCCGCAACCCCATCAGCACCGGCTCCAGGGAACGACCGAAGGCGGTGAGTTCGTACTCCACGCGCGGCGGCACCTCCGCGTAGACGGTGCGCTTCACCAGTCCGTCTTCCTCGAGTTCGCGCAACTGCAAGGTGAGCATCCGCTGGCTGCAGTTCGGCAACCGCTTGCGCAGCTCGCCGAAGCGGTGCGTGCCCTTCAACAACCAGTACAGCACCACGCCCTTCCAGCGCCCGCCGATGACGCCCAGGGACGCCTCCACCGCGCAGTTGGTCTTCGAATCGTCGTCGCGTTTCCGGGCCATGGTTCCCTTTTTGTGCGTACTCACCAAACTTGTGCGTACTTGCGAAAAAATAACCTGAATCGTACGTCTTCACCATGAAGACATGGGAGCTGCAGCCGAAGCCGGGGTTTGATGCACTCACGCCGGCCGAGCGCCCCTCGCCCAGCGTGGGCGCGGGTGAGGTGAAGGTGCGCGTGGAGGCGGTGTCGCTCAACTACCGCGACGTGCTCATCGCGAAGGGCGCCGAGAAGAACCTCAAGTCACCGCGCGTGCCCACCTCCGATGGCGCCGGCGAGGTCATCGAGGTGGGTCCTGGTGTCACGCGCTGGAAGGCAGGCGACCGGGTGATGGCCAACTTCTTCCCTCACTGGGTCGACGGCGAGCTGAGCGACGCGCACCACGCCAGTGCGCTCGGCGGCAGCGGGGTGGACGGCATGCTTCGCGAAGAGGTGGTGCTGCCGGAGCACAGCTGGGTGCGAATCCCTGCGGGGTACTCGTTCGAGGAGGCCTCGACGCTCCCCTGCGCCGGGCTCACCGCGTGGCAGGCGCTGTTCGAGGTCACGTCGCTCCGGCCGGGTGAGACGGTGCTGCTCCAGGGCTCCGGCGGCGTCTCGGTGTTCGCGCTGCAGCTCGCGAAGGCCGCCGGCGCGCGCGTGCTGATGACGTCGAGCAGCGCGGACAAGGCGGCGAGGCTGCGCGAGCTCGGCGCCGAGGAGGTCATCGACTACCGGGCCGAGGCAAAGTGGGGCGAGCGGGCGAAGGCGCTCACGGGTGGGCGCGGCGTGGACCTCGTGGTCGACGTCGGTGGCCAAGCCACCTTCGACCAGTCCTCCGCGGCGCTGCGCTACGGCGGCACGATGAGCATGCTCGGCGTACTCACCGGCGGACGGGGCGAGGTGAACCTGCACTCGGTCTTCTACCGGCGGCAGACCGTGCACGGCGTCTACGTCGGCTCGGTCTCGATGTTCGAACGCTTCGTCGCGGCGCTCGAGCACACCCGCATCAGGCCCGTCATCGACCGCGTGTTCGGCTTCGACGATGCGCGCGCCGCCTGGGAGCACCTCGCGAGCGGCCAGCACCTGGGCAAGGTCGTCGTGAGCCGCGCCGGGAGGACGTCATGAACGTCCTGCTGATCTATGCCCACCCCGAACCGCGTTCACTCAACGGGGCGCTGAAGGACCTCGCCGTGAACCACCTGACCGCGCTGGGTCACGAGGTCCGCGTCTCCGACCTCTACGCCATGGGGTGGAAGGCGGTCGCCGATGGCGCTGATTTCCTGAACCATGATGCCAGGGAGCGACTGTCCTATGTGGGGGCGTCGAAGCACGCCTTCGCCAACGGCTCTCAGAGCCCGGACATCGAGGCCGAGCAGGAGAAGCTGCTCTGGGCCGATGCGGTGCTCTTCCAGTTCCCGATGTGGTGGTTCTCGATGCCAGCCATCCTGAAGGGGTGGATTGACCGGGTCTTCGCCTACGGTTTCGCCTACGGCGTGGGCGAACACGGTGGCGAGCGCTGGGGCGACCGCTATGGCGAAGGCACGCTGGTGGGCCGCCGCGCCATGCTGTCCGTCACGATTGGCGGGCGCGCGCCGCACTACACCGAGCGAGGCGTCAACGGCGCCCTGGATGACCTCCTCTTCCCCATCCAGCACGGGGTCCTCTTCTATCCCGGCATGGAGGTCCTGCCGCCATTCACGGCGTATCACGTGGACCGCCTGACAGAAGAGCAGTGGCCGTCCATCGCGGCGGCGTTCAAGGCGCGCCTGGACGGCTTGTTCACCGATGACGTCATCCCGTTCCGGAGGCAGAACGGTGGCCACTACGACACCCAGCAGGTGCTCAAGCCCGGCCTCGGGCACGCGGCCTCCGGCACCAGCATCCACCTGGTCAAACCGGGCGAGCCGGAGCAACTGCCAGTCGAGGTGAGCCCGCGCGCGACGGGAACGCGCTGAGCACTCGCCCGGAGCGAGCGACGACGTCCAGCTCAGCTGAAGGTCGTGGTCAGGTTCAACGGACCCGCGGGGACGCCCACATCGCGGCCCGCGGGGTCATCCGAGGGCGTCTGCCAGGCGTTGGCCTGCGTCACGGTGGCGCCCCCGGCGTCGTTCTTGATGGACATGTTTCCATTGTGGCCCGCGGGGCTGATTTGACTGGTGTCGTAGCCGCTCCAGCCCGTGCCGGCATTCGCGAACGTCGCCTCTCCCCAGGTCTGACCTGAGTTCGCGCCGGGATTCGCCGTACCGTCCTTGGACACGCACCACGCCACGCTGCTGTTGGTGTCGAACGCCACGACCTGCGACTGGCCGGGCTGCAGGGTGAAGGTCTTCGGCGTGCTCTTGTCGAAGTTCTGCCCATCATTCGGACCGCCATTCTCACCCGTCTTGTTCCAGAGGGTGACGGTCTGCGGCTGGCCCGTGTTGTTGGTGAACGTGTTCGTGTACTTGTACTGGCTCTTCTGGCCCGGGTCGATGAGCAGCATGTTGCTGTTGTAGGGCGAGCCGACGTTGTTGCGGCTCAGCCACGGCTCACTCGGGTTCGCCTGCTGCGTGGACCCAGCGGAGGGCGCGCCGAACCCGGGCCCCGCGTCACTGGCTGATGAAGCCCCCGAGGGCACGCCCGCCGCGCGAGAGCTTCCTGGCCGGGTCGGGGCCGGCTCGAAGGAGTCCGTCATGAGCTTCTGCCACACGTCGTTGCGCGGCTGGCGCGCGGCCGTGCTCTCCACTCCCTGGACCGGAGCCGAGACGGGCTGGCTGGTGGAAGTGCTCGCGTGGGGAAGGGAGAAGCAGGAGCGATTGAGGACCGAGATGGACATTTCAGACCCGGGGAAGTCGAAGAGTGAGGGCAAGCCCAGGGAGGACACCCAGGCCGCCATGGCGAGGCACGCGGGGGCATAGAGCAGGACGCATGCCACCCCTCCGGTCTCATCACCCACCAGGGCCGTGGCGCTCCTTCTCGTGGGAGATCAAGCACTTGGGACGGACGCACGCGACAGCTCAGCCCGCTCGACACCGAGGAGCCCGATGACGGCATTCATCCCCCTGATGTCCCGTGTCATCAGCTACTCGTGAGCGCGGGTTGCCCGCTGCTTCGCCGATGGGGCCGTCGAGCCGTGCTTCATCACCCAGTCGAGCACCCGGCGCGCCCGCGTGGAGAGCTGCCGGCGTGAGGGATACACCGCGAAGACGTCTCGCGGCTCCAGGGTATGCCCCTTCACGGTGAGCGGCACGAGCGCGGAGCCTTGCTGCTCGACCATCTCCTTGATTCCGCTGACCACGCCCAGCCCCTCCTGGGCAGCGGCCAGGGCCACCCGGGGGTCATTCACCGTGACGCGAACATCCCTGGGTCGGACTTCTTCGACTCGGCCGTCGCGGCGGCGCAGACGCCACACACCTTGAGGCTGCGAGAGCACCGCTGGCACGTCCTGGAGTTCCTCCCGGGTCAGCAGGGTTCGCCCCTTCAAGACGTCTTGCACGAAGCGTGGGGAGGCCACGAACACCGACTCGATGCTCCACAACCGTCGGGCCACCAGCTCGGCGTCGAGGATGGGGCCGACCCGGAAGGCGATGTCGAAACCCTCTTCCACCAAGTCCACCTTCGAATTGGTGAGCAACAGCTCCACGTCCACGCGGGGATGCCGGGCCATGAAGGAGAACAACAAGGGGGCGATCCGCTGGGCTCCGGACGTCACGGGCGCTGTCATCCGCAACCTGCCCGCGGGCTCCTCCTCCCGGTCCATGGTCTGGTCGAGCACTTCGCCCAACTGGTCCAGGAGCGGCCCCGCGCGCTCCAGCAGTCGAGCCCCCTCCAGCGTCAACCCGACCCTCCGCGAGGTGCGCTGAAGGAGCCGAGTCCCCAGCGATTCCTCCAGGAGCGCCACCCGACGGCTCACCGTGCTGGTGGGAATGCCCAGGCGCCTCGCGGCCTCCACGAAGCTCAGCTGTCGTGCCACGGCCACGAAGAGGCGCAGGTTCTCGCTCATCATCATCCCATCCATGGGATGGAGTCTTTCATTTCATCCCGTGGTTGCAATCGTCTTCGAGCGCTAGTCATGCGTCATGACCCTCGAACAACAACATGTCGTGGTGGTGGGAGGCTCCTCGGGCATCGGGCTCGGAGTGGCCCAGGCGGCGCTGGAGCAAGGCGCGCGTGTGACGCTCGTGAGCCGTTCCCCTGAAAAGCTGGCCCAAGCCGCCGAGCAGCTCGGGAGCCCGGACCGTGTGCGAACCATCGCAGCCGATGCAACCGAGGAGGACGCGGTGCGCCGGCTCTTCGAAGTGCTCCCCCCGGTGAACCACGTGGTCGTCACGGCGGTGGAGGCTCGCTACCTTCCCATCAAGGAGATGGACTTCGCCGCCGCGCGCCGCATCATCGACTCCAAGCTCATGGCCGCGTTCCATGTCGCGAAGCATGCGCGGCTCCAGCCCGGCGGCTCGCTCGTCTTCACCACGGGAATCGCCTCGGTGCGCCCCATGAAGAACGGCTCTGTCATCGCGGCGGTGAATGGCGCCATCGAGTCCGCCGTGCGAGCCTGGGCCTTGGAGCTCGCGCCGGTGCGAGTGAACGTCCTGTCGCCCGGCTGGATTGACACCCCCGTCTGGGACGCGGTCGCGGGGGACGCCAAGGGCCCGCTCCTCGAACAACACGCGCGCCGGCTCCCTGTGGGACGCATCGGCACCACCACCGACACGGGCCATGCCGCGGTGTTCCTGATGAACAATGGGTTCACCACGGGCGAGGTGCTGCACGTGGATGGTGGACATCCACTGGTTTGACTACGGCCCGCCTGGCCAGTGGACCTTCCTCCCCCGCTCAGACGTCAGTTCGAGGTCCCTCCATCGGCACCGTCCGAGAAGGAGCTCCCAGCAGCGTGTGAGCAGCCGTTGAACGCGGTGGGGCTCGAGGAGGAGAGCCTCCTGGCCCACCCGCTCTGGAAGGAGTGGTTCGCGGGGAGTGGGCTCCAGGACCCAGTGTTGGCTCTCGGCTATCCGCAAGCCTTTCAGGAGGATTGCCTCAGGACTTCGCGAGCCGGAGCTTCAACTCCGGTGTCCCCTTCACCTCTTTCAAGGACTCTTCGCATGGGCGCGATTTCCACGAAGGATGGCAGGCAGCCCTTCGACGGGGACCGCGGACAGGGGCGCCCCATCGAGTCCTCGCACGGCAGGCTCCCCGCCGGAGCGGCCTGACACACTTCCAGCAGTTCGACATCCCGACGCCGACGCGCCACGAGGACGTTGAGCGACCCGTCCCGCCGAGCCTCGGTGTCTCAGTTCACCTTTCGTGGGGGGTCAGCCAATGCGGAATCGACAATCATGGTGGTGTGGGGCCGCGGTGATGATGACGGTCCTGGTGCCGGCAGCGGCGCGGGCCTTCGCGGAGGACGTGTGCTACCCGAAGGGCTCGGGGACGGTGGCGAACTGCACGACGTTGCCCAAGAGCTGCTCACTCAAGGAGCCGACGAGCCCCCGGTGCCGCGCCGAGGCGCTGGAGGTGCTCCTCTCGGCCCCGAACAAGTTCGACGGAGGGCGGAGCGTCGTCCATTCCGACGCCACCTACCTCATGGCGCGGGCTGTGGGCTTCTCCTTCTCCGATGCCTATTGGATTGCGGCCTACGACGAGGCGACCGACCTCGGTCAATTCATCCCGCGAGACATTTATGGGCAGCCCGTGCCGGGTGCGGCGGACCTGACCACGGTCGACGTCAGTGGACTGGTGCGCACCAACCTCAGCACGGGAGGCGTGCTCTACCACTACCTGGCGCCCTACAACGGCGTGCTGGCGGTGCCGCCCACGGGGGTGAATGGGCTCGCGCCCGAGGTCGATGACGCGGACACCGAGGTGATGCTCGCCCACACGCGTGCATGGGCGATGGAGGGCGCGGGCGCCGCCGCGCCGTTGTGCACCGCGGGCCTGACGGTGGCGAGCCCCGGGGGAGACCTCGCGACCGGCTCGGCCTGCTACACCGACAAGGGCGGCGAGTCGGTGGAGGTGAAGGGGCTCATCGGCCTGTACGACGACCTGGCGATTCCCTTCACCCTCTCCACGGGGGAGCAGGTGATCTCCGTGGCTTCCGACAGCGGCGCGCCTCCCGTGCTCTCCAATCAGTTCGACACCTGGGTGGGTGGCGGCGCGTCCCATGTGGCGGACGCGCGGCTCGGCATCCACCTGCACGCGCTGGCGGACCGCATCTCCCACCACGTCTGCACGGACCGCGCGGAGTTCGTCGGCCCCCTTGGCGTCGACGGCGGCTTCCGCCAGGACTTCACGGGCCATGAATGTGGCCAGGGGCTCCATTCCCTCCGGCACCTGTATGAGATTGGCGTCGACTTCTCCAAGCTCAGCCCACAGGACCGCACCACGGCCGCCACGCTCTCCGCTGTCTATGACGAACTGGTGGTCTTCGCTCGACTGCGGGGGGTGCTCGTCCCCGCCGCGACGGAGCCCGCCTTCAAGGCGGCGTTGATCAACGGGCAGCTCCTGCCCGCCATGCAAACGCCTGAAGTGCTGTCTCGGCTCGCCAGGCTCAGCGCCACGGCCTGTGAACGGGGCTGGTCGCCGTTCCCCGGGTCACCGAGCTGCCCGCGAACCACTCCCGCTCCAGAGGAGTGAGCAGCGCCCGGGGAGGGGCGTGTCCCGCTTCGCGCCTCTCCCTGGAACGCCTCGTGCCTGCTCGGAGGCGACCGCGCATCCGCCGACTCCGAGCTTCAACAGGACGACTACGGGCAGATGAAACGGATGTCCGTATAGTAGGGCGTCACCTGGCCCGACACCGTGATGTACCCCTCACAGTCGTAGTGCCAGGCCCCGGCCCAGGTCGTCTTGGTCGCGCTGGTGTAATAGGTCCGGTGCTCGCCGTACCGCACTTCTCCGCCCGGCGGCTCTGAGTGCTGCTCCACCGTGCTCACCTCGGCCGCGGGAGTTGCCTCCTCGGACTGCTCCGGGGGCGGCCCACCGCAAGCGCTGGCCAGCAGCGCGGACATCCCAACGACCCAACGGGACAGCGTCATCATGAACTCCTTGTGACAAGTATCGATGTTTCAATTGTAACCCTAGCAAGGTCCATCATCGGGCGTCCATCCAGCGCCAGTCTCGCGCCGCGGAGGGTGGCTCGTGGCCAGCCGCGAAGAGGTCCTGCTGTCGACGGAGAACAAGAACGTCGTGCGCGTGATACCCGTGCGCGAGACTGACACTCCACAATCCCTCACATGTGGCGCTCAACTCCGGAGCGGACGTACCGCGCGACTCGAATGTTCGCCCAGGCGTGCGGCTCCTTCGACACAAACCGGGACGGATGTCCTCGCCTGGACGGAGGGCCTGTCAGCCCGATGAACCAGGCGGCCACGTCGTCTTGGGCACACCGTGGCCGTGTGCGATGCTTTGCCCATGGCGGATGCGCTCGAATCAGACGCGGCGGCTCCAGGAGGGATGGACCGCCGCCGGTTCCTGACGTGGGTGGTGGCTTCTCCCACGTTGATGATTGCAGCCCGGCTGGGGCTGGACGTGCCCGAGGCGGCGGCAGCCGAAGCGCCCGTGACGGAGGCGCAGACGCCGCTCAGCCTCTACATCGCCATCCAGTTGGACGGGCGTGTCGTCACCACGCTGCCGCGTACCGAGATGGGCCAGGGCATCACCACGGCCGTGGCCATGCTGGTCGCCGAAGAGCTCGACGTGGCGCTCGACTCGGTCGACGTGCGCAGCGCCGACGCGGACCCTCGCTGGCTCATCCAGCTCACCGGGCTGTCCTCGACGATGCGCTACCTGGCGGGGCCGCTTCGCTCCGCCGCGGCGGAGGCCCGGGCACGGCTCGTCACCGCCGCCGCGCTCCGCCTTCGGGCCCTCGCCTTCACCCTCACCACCGCCAACGGTGAGGTGCACGCACCCGACGGCCGCCGTGTCGGCTATGGCGAACTGGCGGAGGACGCCGCGCACGTGCTGCTGCCCGCGGTCTCCTCCCAGCCCAAGCCTCCGAGCGAGTACACCGTGGTCGGTCGACCCACGGGACGCATCGACGCGCTGGACATCGTCACCGGTGCGGCGCGCTATGCGCTGGACCTCGACGTCCCCGGGGCACTGCCCGCGGTGGTGGCTCGGCCTCCGACGCTGCGAGGCACCGTCCAATCCTTCAACGATGCCGTGGCCCGAGCGATGCCAGGCGTGGTCGGCGTGGTGCCCCTGGCCTCGGGTGTGGCGGTGGTGGCCCAGACCTTCGCGCAGGCGTTCGCGGCGCGTGACGCCCTGCAGGTCTCCTGGGCAGCGGGCCCAGCCAGCACGCTGTCCGACGTCGACATCCGGGCCCGGCTGCGCGACGCGATAGGTCCCAGGCCCCTGCCCCCGCTGCTGACGACCCGGACCGTGGAAGGACGCTTCGACTTCCCCTACCTCGCGCATGCGACGATGGAGACCCAGAGCTGCGTGGCCCGGGTGCAGGGGACTCAAGCGGAGATCTGGCTCGGAGCGCAGGACCCCAAGTACGCGCAGCGCGAGGTCGCCAGGGCGCTCGGCTGGGACCTCGCCCCGCAGCGAGTCACCGTGCACGTCGTCCGGGCCGGTGGCGGCTTCGGTCGCAGGTTCTTCAATCAGGTCGCGGTGGAAGCCGCGCTCGTCTCGCGCGCCATTGGCCGGCCGGTGAAGTTGATGTGGAGCCGCAACGACGACATGCGCCACGGACACTTCCGGCCCGCCAGCCACCACCGCATCCTCGCCCACCTGGGGCTGGGAGGAAGCCTCCTCGGCTGGAACCACCGCGCCGCCATTCCCACCGTGGAGCTCCCCCACGGCTTTGGAGATGTGCTCACGGCGCTCGCTGGCGAAGTCCTCCCCAACGTGACGAGCGCGGTGTTCTTCGCCCTCTCCCAGCGCCTCCACTACCGGTTCGGGCTGGTGGGCCACGAGCTGCGCGAGGTCGCGATTCCGATTCCCACCGCCTCCTTCCGCTCGGTGTTCACCAGTCAGGTGGGAGTCGCCAACGAGGTCTTCGTCGACCAGTTGGCCCGCGAGCTCCAGGTCGACCCCGTGGCCCTGAGGCGCTCGCGGCTCACGTCCAGCCGGCTCAAGGCGGTCCTGGAGAAGGTCGTGTCCGAGGGCCAGTGGGGCCGAGCGCTGCCGCCCGGAGTCGCCCAGGGCGTCGCCGTCCTCGAGGAGTGGGAGAGTGCCATCGCGCACCTCATCGAAGTGGACGTCACGGGAGGCACGCCTCGGGTGCTGCGCGTGGTCATCGCCGCGGATGTCGGCCTGCCCATCAACCCGAAGGGCATCGAGGCGCAGCTCCAGGGCGCGGCGGTGGACGCGATGTCCACCACCCTGAGCGCGGGCCTCCACATCGACGCGGGAGCGGTGCGCGAGGGCAGCTTCGCGGACTACCGGTGGCTGCGAATGAAGCACGTCCCGTCCGATATCCAGGTGCACCTGGTCCGGTCGGATGACCGCGTGGGCGGTGTGGGAGAGCTGGGTTATCCCAGCGCCGCGGCGGCCCTGGCCAACGCGATTGCCCGGGCGACCGGCACGATGCCCACCCGCTTCCCCATCCTCGACGAGGGAGTCTGACCATGGTGGCCCATCAATTCATCCTCAATGGTCAGCCGGTGACGGTGGAGACGCCTGCGGACCTGCCCCTGCTGTGGGTGCTCCGCGATGTGCTGGGTGTCACCGGCCCCAAGTATGGCTGCGGGGTGGGCGTGTGCGGCGCCTGCACCAGCCACCTGGATGGAGAAGCCTTCCGTCCCTGCATCCACCCCGTGGGAAGCACGGCGGGCCGCGAGGTGATGACCATCGAGGGACTGGGCGCCCAGGGGCTGCATCCCGTGCAGCAGGCGTGGGTGACCGAGGATGTGGCCCAGTGTGGCTTCTGTCAGCCGGGGCAGATCATGGCCGCCGTCGCGCTGCTGAGGAAGAACTCCCACCCGTCCGACGCGGACATCGACGCGGCCATGAGCGAGAACGTCTGTCGATGCGGCACCTATGTCCGCATCCGGGCCGCCATCAAACGCGCGGCGTTGTTGCTGCGAAGTGGAGCGGGCGTCAACGGCGGGTGATGCCGTGAGCCGCTGCATCCCGTGCTGGCGTGGACTCCCTTCGAACAGGGAGTCCACCCGGGCTCACGCGGCGACGCGCTACTCCTCGGCGCGGACCCAGTGCTGGGTGCGGCCCAGCAGCGACATGCCGATGTAGCCACGGACCTTCAGCTTCTTGCCGCCGTCCTCAAGGGCGATCTTGCACTTGTAGGTCTTGCCGTTCGCCGGGTCGAGGATGGTGCCACCGGTCCACTCGTCGTCGTCCTTCTTCAGGTCGCGCAGGATGGTCATCCCGATGATGGGCTGGTCCTTGAGCGAGCCCTGGCACTTGTCACAGACCGGGTTCTGCTCTTCCTTGGGGTCGCGGAAGAGCTTTTCAATCTTGCCGACGAGCTTGCCGTCCTCCTCGGAGATGACGATGACCGACTTGGGCTTCTTGGTCTCGTCATCGATGGTCGTCCACTTGCCGACGGCGCCATTCGTCGCGGCGGGAGCGGGGGCCTTGTCCTCGGCCAGGGCACTCGAGGCAAGCATCAGGGTCAGGGAAGCGAGTCCGAACCACCGGGTTGCATTCATGTCTTGAGGTCCTTCTGCGCGGGGGGCTCACAACGGAGGGGGCTTGCGCTCAAGCGTCCCATCACGTCGTTTGTACTCCACCGCTGTGCGGACCGGCAGCCCTTCCTCGCGTTCTGTGCAGCGCTCAAACGTGCCGCTTCGCGGCATGCACGGCCCGTGGTGCCTCCCCTGCATGGTGGAGTTGTCACCCCGGGAGGAGCGCCCCCATGCTGACGAGGAGACGGCGAGCCCCCTATGCTGCCGTCGTCCACCCCCTGGAACAAATGGCACTCCCGGGAGGTCCCAAGGTCGCATGTCCCCTCTCCGCCCGCTCACGAGACAGGCACTCCAGATCTCCATCTGGCTTCGCGCCGAGGAAGGTTTGCCTGATGCTCCGCTGTAACGACTGTTCCCGCCCTGTCGCCGCGCGATGGCCGCGCTGCCGGTGGTGTCGCGCGGTCCGGCACCGGCCATACGGCACCGAGGTCGCCATCCTCGATGCCTGGCTGGACACGCTCCGCAACTTCGGCGCGTCCCTCTCCCTGCCGCTCGCCGGTGCCGCCGTGGGGCTGTACCTCGACGACCAGCCGCTTTCCGCCGCGCTCCTGGGGCTCTACGCGGTCCTGATGCTGGTGAGTCACCTGCTGCTGCCCTGGTTCGCGCTGTCGTGGCACGTCGCGCAGGGGCTGTGGGGGCTGGGAGTCCTCACGAGCCTCGGCTTCATCACGATGGGGCTCGCCGAGACCGCGGTGTTCGCGGCGCTACCAGTCATGGTCTCTGTCGCCATGCTGAAGTGGAGAGCCCCTTTGCTGGCACGACTCGCGGGCAGTACTCCCGAGCCGAAGCAAGCACCTCGCCGTCCGAGCCGCTGGGGAGGCTGCGAGGTTTGCGGCGAAAGCAACGCCCGGGTGGTGGCACCGGTGTGGTGCGTCAGCATGCTCGTCGTGACGACGCGCTGGACGGGGGAGTTCCACCGTTTGTGCGGGCACCATGCCCTGCTGCGCGCCCTTCCCGCCACGCTCTGCAGCGCCCTGGTCGGCTGGTGGGGCATTCCCTGGGGCATGTTCTGGACGCCGCTCGCCCTCTATCAAAACGTCGTTGAAGGGGGCGTGGAAGAGGACCCCAACCAATACGACGCACGGGTGTCCGCTGATCCGCTCCATGGACGGTGGGAGAGCTACCTGCCGCCCATGGCAATGGCGCTGGGGCTGCTGGGCATTCCGTTCGGGCTCCTCGTGGTCATGAGCAAGCTGGGCCACTGAAGCGCCCCAACCGCACGTCGCATTTTCAATCAGGCCTTACAAGCCCATGGGCTTCGGCGCGCCTGGTCCACTCAGGACCCGGGGCGTACCTTTCTTCGTGAACAGGGTGCGGCAGACCCGAACTGACCCTCGGCGCGCGTCGGACAGACCGGCTTGAGGCCGTCGTCGCGGACATCACGCGAGCGGGCGGCCAGGCAGGGGCTCCGAAAGACCCACGGGAGGTAGCGCCATGAAGAAGCGCGGACTTGGGAAGAGCGACCTGGAAGTCTCGGCCATTGGACTTGGCTGCATGGGCATGAGCTTCGGCTACGGCCCTGCGATGGACCGGCAGCAAGCGATTGCGCTCATCCGGGCGGCCGTCGAGAAGGGCGTCACGTTCTTCGACACCGCCGAAGTCTATGGTCCCTACACGAACGAGGAGCTCGTGGGCGAGGCGCTCGCGCCCTTCCGCAAGCAGGTGGCCATCGCCACCAAGTTCGGGTTCAAGCTCGATGAGAACGGGAAGCAGGCCGGCATGGACAGCCGGCCCGAGCACATCAAGCAGGTCGCCGAAGCCTCGCTCAAGCGGCTCAAGGTCGAGACCATCGACCTCTTCTACCAACACCGTGTGGACCCGAACGTGCCCATCGAGGACGTCGCGGGCGCGGTGAAGGACCTGATCCGCGAAGGCAAGGTGCGGCACTTCGGGCTCTCCGAAGCTGGTGCGCAGACTGTCCGTCGGGCGCACGCGGTCCAGCCCGTCACGGCGCTGCAGAACGAGTACTCGCTCTGGTGGAGACGGCCGGAGGAGGACCTGCTGCCGACCCTCGAGGAGCTGGACATCGGCCTCGTCGCCTTCAGTCCGCTCGGCAAGGGCTTCCTGACGGGGAAGATCGACGAGACGACCTCCTTCGCCAAGGACGACTTCCGCAACATCGTCCCGCGCTTCACCGCCGAGGCCCGGAAGGCGAACCAGGCGCTGGTCGACCTACTGACCCAGGTCGCCGCCAGGAAACAGGCGACACCGGCGCAGATTGCTCTCGCGTGGCTGCTCGCCCAGAAGCCGTGGATCGTCCCCATCCCAGGCACCACGAAGTTGCACCGCCTCGAGGAGAACCTCGGCGCGGCCCGCATCGAGCTGACGGCGCAAGACCTTCACGAACTCAGGGACGCGGCCTCGAAAATCACCGTGCAGGGCGCGCGCTACCCGGAGGCGTTGGAGAAGACGACAGGCCGCTGAATCACCGAGCCCCACACACCAGCACAGGCGCTCAGCAATCCTCCGGGGAGCAGCGCCCCGGCCTTTTCGCGAGGACACCGCAGATGCGTGACGTGAAGCGTCCATGCGTGGATGATTGGCCTGATTTCAATCGACGAACTGAGCGTGCTGGTGGCGCCCATCGCCGATGGTTCCATCGGCCCCCCCTCGCTCTTCGATGCACGCGAGGGGAAGGGACCCACTCGCCATCTCAAGCGGGTCTCCTTCGAGAAGCGCACCGGCGACCTGCTCTGGCTGCGCTACAAGCCCAGGCGCTGAACTGACTTCACCGTGGGGAGGGCCTTCCTCCTCACTCCTGGGAGAAGGCGAGCCGCAGCTCCCCTTCCGCGTCACGCTCGCCCTTCACGTCCACCACGAGCTTCTCCAGCGTCCCCGTGAAGGCGAACGGCACCTCGTAGCGGGAGCTGACGGCCGTGCCCGTGTTCCGCCCCACGAGCAGGCCATACCCGGTCATGGCGCTGTACATCGCCCCCATTTTGATGCCCTTGAGCGCCCCGACCTGCTCGTCGTCCATCAACAGGACCACGTCGCCCGTGGAGAAGTCCGGCTTGAGGTGCTTTCCCGTCGGCGTGAAGCGCACCCCCAGCCTGTGCTTCCCAGCCGGGACCACCCGGGTCGAGGACACGGCGTACTCCTCGACCTTGAGGTAATTGTGGACGTAGTGCAGCCGGCCCTCCTGGACGAACAGGGTCCATCCTCCGAACGCCCCGCCAAAACAAGCCAGCACCCCCTCCGCGCCAGCGTCAGGGAGGGAGACAAACGCGGTGACGGTGTGCGGCTTGCCCAGCAGCGAGGGCCCCGCCAGCGGGTGCAGGTTCGACGTGCCCGTGTAGAACGTATAGCGCTCCTTGGGCAGTGCGGCGACGGGGCGCCCTGGGTCCGCGGCACGCTCATAGCGCCGGTCGTCGAGCGGCCGGACCTGGTACTTCCTGGCCTCGACCTCCCACAGCGCAATCAGTTGCTGGAGCTTCTCGGGGTGCTTCGCGGCGACATCGTCGAACTCCGTCGTGTCGACGTCGGTGTTGTAGAGTTCCCAGCGGTCCTCGTCCCAGGACGTGCCCTTCTTGTGCCACGCCACGGCCGTCCAGCCGTCCGACCACAGGGCCCTGCTGCCGAGCATCTCGTAGTACTGCACCTTCTTGCGCGTCTTCGCCGTCGCATCGTCGAACGTATAGGCGAGGCTCACCCCCTGAACGGGCATCTGCTTGACGCCGTTGACTGACGTGGGCTCGGGAAGCCCACCCACTTCGAGCAGGGTCGGAACGATATCGATGATGTGGTGGTACTGATTGCGAATCGCTCCCCGCGCTCGAATCCTCGCGGGCCAGGAGATGATGAGCGCGTCGGTGTTGCCGCCCATATGCGTGTCCTGCTTCCACTTCTTGAAGGGCGCGTTCCCCGCGAGGGACCAGCCCATCGGATACAGCGGGTCCGTCTCGGGACCGCCCACCTGGTCCAGGAGCAGGGTCATCTCCTCCACGGTCTCCGGGTTGAAGTTCCGATAGCGGTCCGTATTCGTGACGCCGTGCTCCAACCCTTCTTGAGACGCCCCGTTGTCGGAAGCGACCAGGATGAGCGTGTTGTCACGGAGCCCCAGTTCGTCGAGCGCGGCGAGCAGGCGACCGATGTGGTGGTCGGCATGGTCGAGCATCCCGGCGAAGGCCTCCTGGAGCCGGCAGTACACCGCCTTCTGCGCCTCGCTCAAGTCGCTCCAGGCGGAGACCGCGGGGTCTCGCGGAGTCAGTCGCGCGCTCTCGGGAAGGATGCCCAGCGCCTTCTGCCTCGCGAGCACCTCCTCGCGGACCTTGTCCCAGCCCTGCGCGAACCGACCCCGGTACTTGTCGACGAACTCTCGGGGCGCATGGAGCGGTGAGTGGCAGGCCCCGAGCGCGAGATACGTGAAGAAGGGTCGCCCGGTGTTCGCCTGCTGCTGGTCCCGGATGTAGGTGATGGTCCGGTCCACCAGGTCTTCAGTCAGGTGATATCCCGGACGCGTGGGCGTCTCGATGAACTGATTGTCCTGGACCAGCAACGGCGCCCACTGGTCGGTCTCTCCTCCGAGGAACCCGTAGAACTTCTCGAAGCCCATGGCGACCGGCCAGCGGTCGAACGGCCCCGCGGCGGTGTAGGCGGTATACGGGGTGAGATGCCACTTCCCGAGGGCCATGGTGTTGTAACCATTCTGCTTCAGTACTTCAGCCACCGTGGCGGCGCTCTTCGGAATCGACCCGTAGCTGCCAGGAAAACCCGTGGCCGCCTCGGTGATGGCGGCGAGCCCCACGGAGTGATGATTGCGACCGGTGAGCAACGCCGCGCGCGAGGGTGAGCAGAGCGCCGTCGTATGGAAGTTGTTGTACCGCAGCCCCGTGCTCGCGAGCGTGTCGAGGTTCGGCGTCTCGATGGGGCCGCCGTAACACCCCAACTGCCCGAAGCCGACATCGTCCAGGAGGATGATGAGCACGTTCGGCGCACCCTCCGGCGCGACCAGGGGGAGCGCGGGTGTCCAGTCGGGCACGGAGTCCTGGTAGGTCTCGCCAATCGTCCCACCAAAGGCAGACGGCTCGGGCGGCAGGACGGTGCGTTCCGGCGTGGAGTGATTGTGTTTCCTGGAAGTCATGCGAGGCCCCCCTCTTCATGGAGAAAAGAGACTGGGGAGCGGAGGGTGCGCAGGCAATGACCACTCCCCGCATGCCGCGAGCGGAAGACACAGCAGCCAATGCTCCTCACGCGTGCCCTCCGGGCGGAAGCTCGCTATCCTAGGAAGGCTTCACATCCCCGAATTTCTCTCCGAGGGTCTCATCATGCGCAAGAGCATCATGGGTGGGCTGTTGGCGGTCGGAATGCTGGCGGGCTGCGGCGGTGTCGACAACGTGGGTGAGGACTCCCAGTTGGGCACGCGCGCGGACGAGCTCCCCTTCTGTGAAGGGTTCTCCTTCGTCACGTACTACAGCGACGCGACCTACAGCGTGCAGGTCGGTCATGGGGACTGCAGCTGTGGCCACACGCTGCGCGTCGTCGGCCAGAAGACGGACTTCGCCGTGTATCTCCCCGAGAACTGTTGAGCAGCGTCGCCCCAAGGAAACCTCGGCCCGCGTGTCGCGCGGGTCGAGCCTCGCGGCGCGGCCGCAGGGCACCGGCCCCCGCGCCGTGGTACGCATCGAGGGCATGAGGATGAGCCTGCATGCGCCGCGCGGTATCGCAGTCATCCTCGGCCTCGGCTTGACGATGGCCGCGTGCAGACCACCAGCGCCTCCCTCCAAATCCCTGACGTGGGTGACCATTCCCGCCACGGACCCTCGGCTGCGCTACACCGGGCGGTCGCACCGCGCACCCACCGGCGTCGTCTTCTCCCACCCCGGAGTCACGATTCGCGCGAGCTTCTGGGGAGACGCCGTGCGGATGCAGCTCAACGACATGGGGCTGGGCGGCGATGCGGGGACCAACTTCTTCGATGTCGTGATTGACGGAGCACCGCCCCAGCAGCTCGCGGTTCATCGCGGCCAGCTCACCTATGTGCTCGCCACCGGCCTGGACGAGGGACGGCACACGGTGGAGCTCGTCAAGCGCACCGAGTCCTCGGTGGGCGCAAGCGAGCTGGTGGCACTGGAGGTCCATGGCGAGCTTCAGGAGCCTCCCGCCCACGAGGGGCTCCGGATGGAGTTCATCGGAGACTCCATCACCTGTGGCTACGGCAACGACGTCACCGTCATCCCCCAGCCACCGCCCTGGAGCGCGCCGACCTTCACCTCGAAGCACCAGAATCCCCAGCGGAGCTACGCCTGGCTCACGGCGCTGGCGCTGGGCGCGGAGCCCGTCCTCCTCTGCTATTCCGGCCGGGGGGTGTATCGCAACCTGGACGCGTCGACGTTGGGACTGCTGCCCGCCATCTACGAGTTCGCCGTCCCGGACCAGGCCGTCCCGTGGGACTTCTCGCGCGAGTCGCCCGACGTGATTGTCGTCAACGCCGGCACCAACGACACCTTCGCCGGCAGTGGCACCGACGCGTACCTTCCAGATGAAGCGACCTTCAAGTCCGCCTACCGGGCCTTCCTCGAGCGACTGCGGACGCTGCACCCACGGGCGCACATCGTCTGCACGCTGGGCAGCATGACGGACGGCCACAAGGACGCCGAAGGGGCTGGCGGGCCGCCGTCGGTGCATGTCGGCCAATGGATTTCCGACCTCGTGGCGGAACGTCACCAACAGGGGGATGCCCGGGTCTACCGCCACGAGATGGCCGAGCAGGTCCCCGAGCTCGACGGTGTCGGCGAGGATTGGCACCCGTCCGCCGCCACGCACCGGAAGATGGCGGCGGCGCTGAGCCAGTTCATCGAGACAGTCGTGTGCCCCTGTCGCACGTCTCCGTGACGTGGACCTGGAACACCGATGAGTCCCCCACCTTCGCGCTCACCGACCTGAGCGGCCACGGCTCAAGCGCTGGCGAGTCTCTTCCGCAGCCAGGCGTCCACCGAGAATCGTCCGGGCCCCACGGTCAGCAGCACCACCGCGATGACGAGGTACAGGAGCGCTATCTCGTAGCTGCCCGTGTGGCCGACGAAGGGGTCTCCCCGAATCACCGCGTGGAAGTGCACCGCGACCGCCATCGTGAAGAAGATTCCCAAGGAGGCCAGGGGCACCAGCGCGCCCAGAATCCACGCGAGCCCGCCGCCGAACTCGGAGAGCGCCGCCAGCGCCTGGAGCACGCCCGGCGTGGAGGCCTCGGCCCCCATCCAGTGGAACGGGTCCTGAATCTTCGACCAGCCGTGGAACATGAACGCGGCCCCGGCGACGACCCGGAGCAGCAGGAGCCCCGTGCTGGCCAGCGTCGATGGGGGTGGAGGAAACAGCGAGGCGAGCTTCATGGCAGTCCCTTCGAGGAGCGCGGCACCTGGGCCGGAGCGGGGACATAAACCGGCGGGTCCGCGCACGCGCTCTCGCTGCCAATGGATTGGAATCTTGCCGAAGCCGGCGGACCTCACGCGGGGCGGACACCGCGGGGCCCGGAAAATACAGAAGGCCCGACCCACGAATGGATCGGACCCTCTGGGTGAATCACGAAGTCGTCAGGATGACGATGGGCTTAGATCGGGCGAACGTTCTGAGCCTGCAGGCCCTTGGGGCCCCGGGCGACATCGAACTCCACCTTCTGGCCTTCGGCCAGCGAGCGGAAGCCGTCCGCCTGGATCGACGTGTGGTGGCAGAACAGGTCCTCGCCCCCGCCGTCCTGGGTGATGAAGCCGAAGCCCTTCGCATCGTTGAACCACTTCACGGTACCGGTTGCCATTGCCTTGTTCTTCTTTCATCGCGGACAGGGAGAGTCGCCGTCCGGCCCCACAGAGTATCAACCCTACAAGACGGTGCAGCCTAAGCATCTGCCTTGGAAGATGTCCACCCCCACGCACGTCACCCATGACGCTTCTGCCCCTTCTTTCACTTCTGGACGGGGCAACGCAGCGAGCCAACGTCCGCTCTGTTCCAAGTTTTCCCCTGCTGACGGTCTGACAGCTCCGCCAGCCCGGGATTACTGGTGCCCGGGGAGCCGTCCGAGGCCTCGGAGGCCGCCCCCCTGGCGGCCAACGGAGGGACCGCACTTCGCGGGGCCGAGCGTGGAGGCGAAGTACGGCGTGTAGAGGTCGGGCACGAGGGAGAAGTTGCAGGTGTTCACCGCCTCCGGCGACAGGCCCTGGTGCGACTGCATGTAGCGGGCGACGTAGTCGCGAACGCCGTCAGCGGAGGTCCACAGCACGCGGCCCTCCTTGAACATGGCGTACCCGCCTCCTCCACCCGCGCGGTAGTTGTTGATGGCGACGATGAAGACCTGGTCGTCGGTGACATCCGCGCCCTGGAAGCGCAGGTGCGTGAGCCGGGAGCCGGCGGGCTTCGTCAGGTCGTAGCCGTAGTCGATGCGCGAGTAGAGGTCCCAGTTGTAGTCGGCGACCACGGGCGAGGTGGCCTTGGCGCCCTCGGGCCTCGCAGGCAGGTTGCTCGCGTCGAGCGTGCCGAAATAGAGGGTGTTCATCTCCAGCGCGCGCCGGAGGATGGAGCCGTTGATCTCCATCACGTACAGCGTGTTGTCGTAGATGTAGATGCTGTAGGCGTCTCGCAGGGTGACGTCGCCGGCCGGCAGCGCCCCATCGTTGGTGAAGAGGGCGGCCAGGGACAGGTCCACGTCGAAGCCGGCCTCGTGAGCGGCCTCCTCCTGGACGATGTTGATGAGGTCCCCCAGGGGGCTGTCGACGTAGCGTCCCGCGAAGCCTCCGGGGAACGGGGCGGTGGTGGTGCCAATCTTCTGGTTCACGTAAGCAACGGTGGTGTCGTGGTAGTTCTGGGTGAGCTGCGTGACGGCGGCATCCGCGGCGACCTTGTCGTCCACGACGTGAAGCCGGGCGTCATGAGCGTCCACGCCCCACCGCTCCCCGTTCCAGGTGACCTGAAGCTGAACGTCCGCCAGGTGGCTGCCCCAGCGGTTGGGCTGGGTGAGGAGGACCTCGCGGCCTTGTGGGTTCTTCAGCAGCATCTTCGGGATGGGCTGGTGGGTGTGGCCGGTGAGGAGCACGTCCACATCGGGCACGCCCTGGGCAATCTGCACGGCCTCGTTCTCGCCGGGGAGGTTGCCCCGGTCCGCCCACTTCGAGTCATCCGCGTAGTCGGCCAGCCACGAGTCGGGGTTGCTCGCGCTGCCAACGGGCTGCCTGTCCGGGCCGCTGTGGATGGCCACCACCACCACGTCCGCGCCGGCCTGCTTCATCCTCGGCACGTAGGTCTTCGCCGTCTCCAGCGGGTCATCGAAGCGCAGACCGGGGATGTTCTCCGCGCGCTCCCACGTCGCCACGCCGGGCGTCACGAGGCCGAGGATGCCGACCGTCACGTCGCAGACCTTGGTGAGCACGTAGGGCGTGAAGACCTCGGAGCCGTCCGCGCTGTTGCGCACGTTGGCGCCGAGCAGGGGGAAGTTGACCTCGCTCTTGAACTTGTTGAGCACGTCGAGGCCGTAGTTGAACTCGTGGTTGCCCACGGCCATGGCCACGTACCCCAGCTCGCTCATCGCGGCGGCCATGGGGTGCCGGGGCGCGTTGTCCACCAGGGCATAGTAGGTGCCGAGTGGCGTGCCCTGGATGGTGTCACCGGTGTCGACGAGCAGCGTGCAGTCCGGGTTCTTCTCGCGCTCCTGCTTGATGAGCGTGGCCACCTTGGCGACACCGCGCTTCGCGTCGGGCTTCCCGGTGAAGTAGTCCCACGGGAAGATGTTCGTGTGCAGGTCGCTCGTCTGCAGCAGCGTCAGCGTGCGCGGCGAGGTGTCCCGAGGAATGGGCCGGGGCGGCACGTCGGTGGATTCACAGGCTGTCAGCAGCGAGCCGGCCCCCACGAGGCAAACGGAGGCGGTGCGCAGCTCGCGCATCAGGACAGGGAAACGCATCAGAAGACCTCGACGAGGAGTGATGCCGGGACGAACCGCCCAGCGCGAGGGGACCCTAACGCTCCCCTCTGACGCGTCCCACCCTCGAGCCCCCGCGATGCCCACCCGTGAACCTCCCGTGGCCAACACCCCGCGGAAGCTCCGGGTGCGCCGCCATGGCGACAGGCCGTGGCGTCCCCGCGAATGAAGAGCCGGGCCCGCCCGGGCTGTCCTTCACCAGGAAGTGCCGCTCCTCGCGAGGCCCGCCCTCAGCGGGCGCTCGTCATGATGCCGCCCTGCTCCAGCAGCCCGAAGAGGTCCAGCAGCGCCTCCACGGGGAAGACGTAGCCGTACTCGGCATAGGCCGCGTCGCGGATGTCCGCCACGGAGCGCCTGCCGTCGGCGTAGCTCGCGATGGCGTCGGGCAGTTGGTAGAAGCGCAGCTCGCCTTCTCCGCGCTCTCGCAGGGTGGTGGTCGCGTCGTTCAGCGCGGCCTGCACGGCCGCCACGCGGGGCTTCGTCTCGGGGCTGGCCTTGGTCACCAACTCGTCGAACGCCGCCAGCTCCTGCCCCTTCACGCGGCGGGGGACGAAGGCCCGGGCCCGGCGCTCGGCCTCGGTGGGCGCGGGTTCTCGCGAGGCCCCTCCGCGCGCCTTGACGTCCGCCTCCACGCGCTCCAACGCCTGGGCCTCGGAGGTCTCCAGCGTCCTGGTCAGCGCACGCACGGCGGTCGCTGGCGCGCCCAGGAGCTGGCAGGAGCGCAGGGCCTCGCGCTCGCGCTGGTAGCCGGCGCGCACCACTGCGCGAGCCAGCCGGGAGGTGCCCGCGACTTGAGCGACGGGGGCCGAGGCCAGGTCGCGACGGGCCCGGAACTCGTCCTCCGCCACGCGCCGCACACCGTGCACCGCCACCAGCCGCGCCAGGTCCAGCGCGCCCGAGCCCTCCGCCCAGGCGGCGACGGTGATGGAGGCCAGGCCCGCGAAGGCGGCGCGGTGAAGCTGCGTGGGGTCCACGTTCTCCGGCCGGTCGCCGCTGGTGTGGTAGCCGTCGTCGGGCCAGGTGGAGAAGGCCACGCCCGGGATGCCGTGGTCGTTGAAGAGCTGGTGGTCCGAGCCGCGACTGTAGCGGTCCATATGGGCATCCAGCGGGTCCTGGGAGCCGGTGACCGAGCCGATGCGGAAGTCCTTCCGAGGCGGATACGTCACCCCGTTGAAGCGGTTCATGAAGGCCACGGTGGACTCGGACACCGCGTTCACGAAGCTGCCATTCCAGTCCGGCGTATAGGACACCAGGAAGCGGGAGTGGACGCGGGACAGGCTCGCGCCGAGCATGTCGAAGTTGAAGTGGGCCACCCTCCGCACGGGGTCCGCGCCGTGGTGGGAGAACCACTCGCGGGTGCCCTCGAACTCCGGCAGCCACAGCACGCGCACGGTGCGCACGGGAGGCAGCAGCACGCCCCGGCGGATGAGCGTGGTGTACGTGCGCACCAGCTCCAGCAAGGTGGCCGAGCCCGAGGCGTTGTCATCCGCCCCCGGCTTGTAGTGGTCCAGGTGCGCGGTGAGGACGACCTCTTCACCGGCGCGCGTGCCGGGGATGACGCCACTGACGATGCTGTAGTGCCCCGGGTACTCCTCGGTGGCGACGCTCACGTCCACCTTCACCGGGCCCGTGCGCATCTGGGCTCGCAGCTCGCGCCCCTGGCGGTCGGAGACCATGAACAGGAAGGGGTTCCGCGCGCCCTGGGGCACCAGGCCCGGCGGGACGATGGCCCAGCCCACCTGGTCCGGAAAGTCGCCGTCCATGCGGTGGGGCGTGTTCCAGGGCGGCGTCGAGTAGGAGGAGACGACGCCCACCGCTCCGAGCTTCGTCACGGCCGTGCGCAGGGTGGCACTGGGATGGCCGCGCGTGAGCGCCACCTTGCCCTTCAGGTCCTTGCCCGCGTACTCCTCATCCCGGGCGCCGGTGCCCACGTCGACCAGCTCCAGGCCCGTGCCCTCGAAGCTGCCGCTCTTCAGCGCCAGCGACATGGGCAGGTCCGCGTGGGAAGTGACTCTGTACCGGTGGGGGCCCGTCACCCACAGCTCGCCCCGCGCGGCGCGCCACTGGGGCGCATCCTTCATCGGCTCCAGGCGCACATCCTTCAAGCCGGCGGCCTCGGCGGCGGCCTTCGTCCACTCGGCCGCTTCGGTGTAGCCCCCCTGATTGTCCCGGGCGAGCAGCGCCAGCCGCTGCACCCCATCGTGGATGCGGTCGCCCGAGCTCTCCTGGATGAGCGCGCGCACCACGTCGTCCCGCAGCACCAGGCCGGTGGTGGGCGACACGGGCCCCAGTGGAGACGAGGGCGCCTGGGCGGCGGCGCTGAGCGCGGCGAGGACGACGAGGGCGGCGAAGGGGCGTGGGAGGGTGTGCATGCGCCGTCCTATTGTGCGTTCTGGGGCAGGCCGTCGCCCAACTCGTAGTAGTCGCCCTTGTCGGCCACGAAGATGTGCTTCGCGAGCCGGGTGTCCGTGGGCGAATCGAAGGCGCCCATGGCGATGGCCACCACGTCCTTGTTGAGCGGCTCCCAGAAGAGCACCGAGCCGCAGGTGGAGCAGAACCCTCGCCGCACCTTTTCGGAGGAGCGAAACCAGGTGACCTTGTCGGCGCCATGAATGGTCACCGCGGCGCGGGGGACGTCCGTGGAGGCCCAGAAGTGTCCCGATTGCTTGCGACACTGTGAGCAATGACAGGCATTGGGTGGAGGAAGGGGGCCCGTGACTTCGAACGTGATGGCCCCGCAAAGGCAGGATCCTCTGTGCATGGCGTGCTCCTCTCTTCGTCGTCTACTGGGAGTCCTCTGCCGCTTCCGCGTCGCTGATGAATTCGCCATTCACCATCCGGCCGCGCTCCTCCAGCCGGTAGGAGGCGTTCTTGTCCTTCGCCATCGCCCCGTCCTGGCCGACCAGCTCGAAGGTCGCGACATCGACACCTTCCATGCGCCGCCCCACGCCATACACGGCGACACCATCCGTCCCGTAGTAGGCGCTCAGCAGCCGGAAGCGCTCGGCGTCGACGCCCGGCAGGGCGCTGGCGCCGTAGAACACCGTGTCCTGGTCTTTCGACCAGTACGAAGTCTCGCGCAGCACCTCGAAGCTGTCCCGGTCAGCGCCCGGGAGCCGCTGCTCATGGAAGTAGATGCTGTGCTTGTCTTCAGCGTACCCGCGAGCTCCCCTCCTCAGCTCCCGGAAGGTTTCGGCGTCGGCGCCCAGCACCTCGGACAAGCCGATTCCGGCCGCGTGATAGAAGACCTTCCCGCCCTTGATTTCGTAGCTGTTCCGGAAGGCGAAAAAGAGAAAGCCGCCGGAGAAGAACAGCACGACCCCCACGAGGACGAGGACGCCAATTGCGAGCACGATGATTCGGGTGGGGCTCATGGCCGCCGAGCCTAGCGTGGGGCGTTTCACCTCGCAGCAAAACCCCCGACTCCGTCAGCCGCGCCGGACGGCGGTGTCACCCACCGCGTCCACGGAGTCGCGTCCCGTCAGGGCGCGGGGTGGAGCGGCGAGCCACTCCACCGCCCCGCCTACCAGTAGCGACGGGGAGGCGCCACGCGCGGCGGAGGCGCCGGCAGCGGCTCCAGCATGCCGCACTTCAACAGCCGGTCGACGGCTTCCTTGACCGACTTCGCGGAGATGTCGCAGCCCTCGAGGCTCTGCGTCGCCTCCGAGACGGTCCGCCCTCCTGCCTCGAACTCCACCAGGTAGAGCCCATCCTCCGCGGCGAGCCCGAGCGACGCACCCCAGGTGGCGCGAGCCGCGTCGAACTGGGCACGACCCGTGCCGGACTTGGCCGCTTCAATCATCACGGAATACGCCGCCACGGCTTCCGTGCCCTTGGGCGAAAGCCGGAACTTCTGCGCCCGCCCGTACCGCACCTTCTCTGTCTCGTCACTCATACCGCGACCTCGATGGCAGGCTGCCCCATCCGCTTGAGCCACCGCACGTGGCTCTTCAATGCCGCACCCACGCTCTCGTTCGCCCGATAGCGGATGCCGTGCTCCCGACAGGTGTCCTCGACGATACGAGACAGCGCCGGGTAGTGCAGGTGACACACCCTGGGGAAGAGGTGGTGTTCCACCTGGAAGTTCAGCCCCCCCAGGTACCAGCTCACCAACGGGTTGCCCCGCGCGAAGTCCACCGTCGAGGCGACCTGATGTGAGGCCCAGTCGCGAGGAAAGGTGGCGCCCCCTTCGGGTGGCAGGGAGAAGTCCGCTTCCTCCACACAGTGCGCCATCTGGAACACCGTGGCCAGGATCAACCCGAGCACAAATGAGGTGAGCGCGTGGCACAGCAGGACCTGCCAGAGCGGGTGGAAATACCACGGCAACAGCAGCGACCAGCCATAGAACAGGAGCTTGCCGCCCACGGCCCCGGCCAGCTTCCGCTTGTTCGGGCGCGGCATCTTCTGTCGCCCCACGCGCCCGTTGACCAAATCCTTGAGGTCATCGACGAAGTGCCACTTCACGGTCAACAGCCCGTAGAGCAACCAGATATAGGCGTACTGGAAGCGATGCGCCTTCAGCAGTCGCTGGCCTGGTGCGAGCCGACACAGCGGCTGGATGTCGATGTCCTCATCGAGCCCCACCACGTTCGTGTGGCTGTGATGGAAGATGTTGTGTTTCCAGCTCCACACGTAGGACGAGCCGCCGATGGCGTCGAGCGTGCCGCCCAGCAGCTCGTTGATGCCACGATGCGCGGAGTAGCTTCCGTGGTTGGCGTCATGCTGGACGCTGAACCCCACGCCCGCGATGGCCAGCCCCAGCGACAGGCATCCGGCGACCGCGCCCCAGGGGCCCGTGGCGCCGAAGACGAGCCAGGCGTACGACGCCGTGAACCAGCCCAGGATGATGACCGTCTTCGCGTACATCCAGGGGAGGTCGCGGGGTGAGCGCCCGCTTGCTCCCAGGTAGAGCTCCACTCGCGCCTGGAGGTCCTGGAGAAAGGCCCCTGACTCGAGAAACTTCGCCTTCGTCGCGTGCGACAACGTCCACCACCTTCACGCCCCAGGGACACCATCGGTGGAGTCTGGAGTCGCGCTGGGAGGACCCCGCCGCGGCCATCGCCTGCCTGGTGCCGAAGGTCCATGTAACACATCGACCCCACGAACTGTTCCGGCCTCTTGGGCCCCGTAGCTCCCCGGGCCGTCGCCAAACAGAACGCCCCCCTGGCGTCCATGTCGAACCCTTGCATCCAACACCGCGCCAACAGTGGGCCTCTGTGCGCAGCCGCCTTCCCCCGCATCGACATTCCACGGGGGCGTGATTCGGACGCATGCGGATTGAGCAGCGGCTTGGATTTCCCACCCATGGCGTGCTCCTCGATGGGGCCGACTTCGCCCGCCGCCATTCCAGGGGCGGCGCGCGGCGTCGGTCCGCAGAGAGGTGTTTCGAGCTCCTCCGCCAGGGCATGGCTCCGTCAGCGTCCGGACACCGTGGACTCCTTCGGCATCCGGAAGAAGCGCTTGCCGGCCTCGGGGCGCCCGAGGCTCTCCTCCACCGCGAGCTTGAAGTCCTCCAGCGCATGGGAGGGGCCCAGGGGGACCTGGAAGCTGGCGGGCGCGGAGAGCTTCACGAGGTGCTGGAGCAACGCTTCGTCCTCCTGCCTCGGCGCATCGAAGAAGTAGCGATACACGTAGGCCCGCAGGTGCAGGTCCTTCATCAGGAGGTCGAAGTTGTGGAGGCTGAAGCGCTCCGGACTGAAGCCTCCATAAACAATCACCTGTCCGCCCGGGGCGCTCTCCTGGATGAGGGCCTCCAACAGCGCCCCACCCACGCAGTCGATGACGCCGTGGACCCCCAGCCCATCCGTGAGCGCTCGTACACGCGCGCCGAGGTCCGACCTTCCGTCCGAGAGCGCCAGGACAGCGGAGACGCCCAGCGACTCCAGGTCCAGCGTCGCCTGTCGCTGTCGCACGATGGAGAGGACCTTCACACCGCGAAGCCGGGCGAACTGCGCCACCAGCGTCGCCACCGTGGAGTTGCCCGCGGTGAGCGCGAGCCACTGCCCCGACCGCACGTTCGCCCGCTCGAGCAGGTCCCAAGCGGTGATGATGTTGAAGAACTGGGAGGCCTTCTCCAGCGGGTAGTCCGGTGGCAGCCGGATGAGCCGCTCGGCGGGGAGGGCCACGTGCTCGGCCCAGGAGTCGAAGTGGCTGAACGCGACGAGGGTCCCCGGCTCCCACGAGACGACACCCTTGCCCACGCGGGTGATGATGCCGGCGCCGTGGTTGCCCGCGACCTGCCCCGGCAACGCGGGCTTCTTCGGCTCCGGATACAGGCCCTGGATGAAGAGGAAGTCTCCCGGGTTGATGGACGCCGAGAGCAGCCTGAGTTGCACCTCGCCCTCGCGGGGCTCCGGCACGGGGACCTCTCGAAGCTGAAGCACCTCCAGCGGCGGGCCCATCTGGTCGAACACAATCGCTTTCATTCGCACCTCCAGCTCGGCGGACTTGCCGAGTGGGCGCACCCTCTCTCCGACACGGTGCTCGCATCGCGCACACTCCGCTTCGCGCGGAGCACAATCGGCTGCTCGCGAGCCCCCACGGAAAGCCGGGCGTGGGCGCGGACACCCCACTACATCTGTCGCTTCCGGACCGGAGCGCGAGATGGACCTGCGGGACGGGGCGAGCGCCCCACGAGCAGCAAGTGAAGTCGGAGACCTGGGCATGGCGCGACACTCGGGCGCCCCAGGCCGGGTGGGACTGCGCGTCGAGCCGCGCACGGAGCCGCGAGGCCGGGTGGAGCTGGCGCCTCTGACCGAGCACCTGCTGTCCATCCACGTGGGACCTTCCGCCCGGATGACCTGCCATGTCCGGCAGCGCTACTCCTCGGGAGATGCCACGCTCCTGCCCGCGGGCTTCTCTGGAAGCTGGGTGGAGGAGGAGCCCAGGCGCTCCCTCACCGTGCGGCTGGCACCGGCGCTGCTGCGACTCGCGGCGGAGGACCTGGGACTGCCTCCCGAGCGCGCGGGCCTGACGCCCCAGCACCGATTCCGCGACGCCCGCATCGAGCACATCGTCCACGCGCTCGAAGCAGACCGCACCGCCGCACGCCCCAACGGCAGGCTCTACACGGAGGGCCTGGGACTGGCCCTCGCGGTCCATCTCCTGAACCACTACCCCGCGCCCCAGGAGGCCCGCGGCCAGCTGTCCGCCCGGCAGTCACGACAGGTGACGGACTACATCGAAAGCCACCTGGACAAGAACCTCTCCCTGGCGCGGCTCGCCCGTCTGGTCGAGGTGAGCACGTCCCACTTCAGGACGCTGTTCAAGCGCTCACTCGGAATGCCCGTGCACCAGTACGTCATCCTGCGCCGGGTGGAGCGGGCCAGGGCGCTCCTCCAGGAGGGGACGCTGCCCATCAGTCAGGTGGCGCTCGAAGCGGGCTTCTCCCATCAGAGCCACCTGGCGCGCTGCATGCGACGCGTCCTGGGAGTGACGCCCAAGGCCCTCGCACGCGGCGAACAGTAGCCACACTGTCGCTCAGCCGGGCAGCAGCGCCGTCGGCACCACGAACGTCAGCTTCCGCTTTCCCTGCTGATAGGTCATCCGCGTGCGTCCCGCGCCGGCGTTCCCCTGTGCGACGGGAGGCCCCTGCCAGAGCTCGCTCCGCAAGATGAGGCCCAACGCGTCGAGTTCGGGCTCGACGGCTTCCGCCCTGGCGACGAGCGATAGCGCGGCCTCCACGGGAACCTGGGCCCGGTGGGTCCGGCGCGTGACGCCCAGGGCCAGTCCCACCAGCGCGGCGCCCGCCTCCGACGCGACGTTCGCGCGGGGCTCCGCCGGGAAGAACCGCACGCCGTTCGACTCAATCACCACCGCGCCGGGCTGCAGCTCCATTCCAGACACGAGCCACGCGGAGGCTACCTTCAGGGCCGGGGTCGAGGACGTCGGCGCAGGCGGCTTCCACTGCTGGAGCAGCGCCAATCCACCCCACAACTGCTTGTACTTCCACAGCAGCGGCATCGAGACCTTCCGCTCACCACGCAGTTGCACGCTCCTCAAGCGAGGCCCGACATCGACGTCCAGGCTCCGAAGCGCGTCGCGGGGAACGATGACCGCCTTGCCCAGGTTCGGCTTCCAGATGAGGCGGTGGCTGGTGAGCAGGAACTTCCCGGACCGGCCCCAGAAGAACCAGATGCCCAGCAGGGGAAACACCACGGTCGGCAGCAGCGTCAGGGACACCATGAACGCGAGGAAATACGCCATGAACCACGGGCCTCCCGTCGCCAGCACGTGCTCACCCTCCTGGGGTGGGAAGGCCTTCGCCCACGTGGGCCAGTCAGATGTCGGGGGTGTGGAGTCCATGGCGCGGAACCGAACGCAGCACCTCCGCGAAGTCAAGCCGGCGCGCCCCGCGACCCACGAGCCCTCATGGTATAGGGGCCGCCCCGCAGGATGAGCCCCAGAGGTGAAATCACGGATGTCGGAGCGGCATATTGAGATGTTCTGGCGGTGCTCCAGCTGTCAGCACCGCAACCTCGGTCGTCACATGGTGTGTCAGGGCTGCAAGAACGCCAAGGACGGCAGTGAGCAGTACGAGATGCCAGAGGACACGGCCTCGGCGGTGACGGTGACCGACGCGGCGCTCCTGCGAATGGCCACCGCCGGCCCCCACTGGCGTTGCGCCTACTGCGACAGCGACCAGCGAGCCCTGGACGGCGGCTGCAAGAACTGCGGCGCCTCGCCACCGGTGAGCCCTGGCACGCCCGACAAGGCCCCGGCTCCTCCCGAGAAGAAGAAGTCCCGGCGCGGGTGCATCTCCATCGTCCTCATCGTGGCGTTCTTCGGCTGCTGCTGCCCCATGTGGATGAACTCGGGGAAGTCGGGCTCGGCGTCCGTGCAGCAACCACCCGAGCAGGTCCAGACAGGCCCCGAGTGGACGAGGAGCCTTCAGGTCAAGGAGCTCGCCTGGGAGCACACGGTGTCTGTCGAGCGTCGCCATCAGGTCGAGCGCGAGGGCTTCGCCGAAGACAAGCCGTCGGACGCCCTCCAGGTGAAGGCCCAGGGACAGCGTCACCACCATGACGACCAGGTCCTCAATGGCTACGAGACTGTCTACTTCACGGAGCGGAAGCAGTCCGGTTACACCACCGAGACCTACCGCGACAAAGAGGCCTGCGGCGAGGACTGCTCCACCACGCCGAAGAAGTGCAAGGAAGACTGCACGAGCAACAAGAACGGCTTCGCCACGTGCAAGACCACGTGCACCGGTGGGGAGAAGCGCTGCACCACCCGCTACTGCTCGGTGACCAAGACGCGGAAGGAGCCGCGCTATGTCGACGAGCGGCGCTCGCGCAAGGAGCCGCGCTATCGGAGCGTGCCCCGTGACGCGCCGTGGTTCTCCTGGAAGGAGTGGACCTGGAGCCATGAGCGGGACGTGAAGGCGAGCGGGAAGACGCTGGAGACCCGCTGGCCCGCTGATGCCGAGCTGCGCCCGCCCAAGGCACTGCCCAAGGGCACGCAGGAGCGGAACTCCCGCAGCGCGAGCTACACCGTCGTCTTCCAGGGCGAAGGCCATCCTCCCGTCACGTACTCGCCGGAGACCCTGGAAGAGTTCCAGCGCTTCGCCATCGGCAGCACGCACACCGTCCAGCAGGAGAAGGGCGAGGTCTCGGTCGTCTCCGCGAAACCACCGCCGCCCGCCGCGGCGAAATGAAGTGAGCGCGAGCCGCCCGAAGGCTTCCGGGCGGAGGCAATGAGTAGCGCCAGCGGAGACCGCCTCCCGCCAGTTCGTGGGCAGGCGGCTCGGCTCCAGTCCGTTGTGGCTGCCCCGTTGGATCCGAACGACCCGCCAGTTCGTGGGCAGGCGGCGCCGTTCCAGTTCGTCGTGGCAGCTCCCGTTGGGTCAGCACGCCCCGCCCCGGCGGCATGGGCCCGCTGCACTCCCACTACGCCAGGAGTCTCCGGCGGAGGAACGCCAGGATTTCGTCTCGCGCGGCGGTGGTGGGTGCGTGCTCCTCATCGACGAAGTGGACGGTCAGGACGCTGTGGGGCGTGGGGATGAACTTGAAGAAGTCATCAGGGCGCTCGGACTTCGGGCCCGCCGCGCTGTCGGGCAACACGCGCCCGAGGAACCGCTCCCCAAGTGCCTGCTGGTAGGCGGCGAAGCGCTCCGCACGACAGAAGGAATCGCCCTGGAACCGATAGGCGAGGACGGTCAGGTCTTCATCCACCAGTCGCTGCCTCACACGCTCCAGTTCCTCGGGAGCGATGTTGACGCCCCCGGGCTCGTCGAGCGGCAGCGACGGCTGGGACAGCACCGGCGCCAGCACCGCCTTCTCCAGCATCATCGACAGCGCGAAGTTGCCCGTGAAGCACATGCCCACCGCGCCCACTCCCGGGCCGCCACATTCCTCGTGCGCCTGCGCGGCGAGCGCCCTCAGCCACGCCGCGATGGGGCTGGAGGCATTCGCACCGAGCGCCCGGAACTCCTTGCTGATGCAGGCGCGCTCGAAGATGGCCTTCCCCTCCTTCGCGGTCGGCACCGCGCCATCACGACCAAAGAGGCTCGGCATCCACACGGTGAAGCCGGCGTCCCGCACCCAGCGAGCGAAGCGCGCGACGCGGGGACTGATGCCCGGCATCTCCGCCATCACAAGGACCGCGGGCCCCTCTCCCGCCGTGTAGACCTTCCGCATCTCCCCCAACAGCGTGACGTCGCGGCGCTGAAAGTCCTCCAGGGAATCGTCCTCTTCGAGATTGCGCACGGCAGGCGCGGCCTGGGTCGTCATGTGCGTTCAACTCCTTTCGCCCGCAGAAGACCACCGGCCCGCTCGACGTCGCCAGTGTCCGAAAAGACGATTTTCGGGCAGATTCAGACACCATGTCCTTCACCATCATCGTCATGGAGGGCGCCTTCGCGACGAGTGTCGCGGCGACACTCGACATGCTCCGGGCCGCGCGCGCCCTGGGGGCGGAGTCATTGCGCTTCGAGGTGTGCTCAGTAGACGGCGGACAGGTCCCACTCACGGAGCGCGTGAGCATCGACACGTCGCGCCTGCGTGCGATGGCCCGCGGTGACACGTCGACCTGGGTCATCCCGGGACTCGGCATGACCCACGCCGCCGCCGTGCACGCACGGCTCGCGAGGCCGGACGCCACGAAGCTCTCGAAGGCCATCGCCCGTCATGTCTCGCGCGGCGGGCGCGTCGCGGCCTCGTGCACCGCCGTCTTCCTGCTGCGACAAGCGGGCGTCCTGACCGGCCGCAGAGTCACCACCACCTGGTGGCTCGCAGGACTGCTCTCCGAGCTGGAGCGGCAGTGCCGGGTTGATTCGAACGCGATGGTCTGCGCGGATGGCCCCATCATCACCGCTGGCGCCGCCTTCGCGCAGACAGACCTCATGTTGCACCTGCTGCGAGAGCGCTGCGGCGCGCGACTGGTCGACCTCCTCGCGCGAACCATGCTGCTCGACGGCAGGCAGGCGCAGGCGAAGTTCATCGCGCCGGAGCTGCTCGCGAACGGAGATGCGTTGATTGCGCGCATCACCGCGGCGCTCGAGGCGGGCTTCCCGAATCCCCCGGGAGTCGCCGAACTCGCCACGCGCCTCGGCATGACGGAGCGGACCCTGTCGCGCCACGTCCAGCGTGCGACGGGCCGAAGCCCCCTCGCGCTCGTCCACAGCGTCAAGGTGCGGCGCGCCCAGGCACTGCTTCAATCGACGCACCTGAGCATCGACGACGTCGCCGCCGAGGTCGGCTACCAGGACGCGAGCACGCTTCGCCGGTTGATGAAGAAGCTCGGAGGCGGGTCACCGCGTGCGCTTCGCCCGGCGCGGTAGAGCAGGAGCCCATCAACGCGCAGACGGGCCGCGAAACGCTTCGACGCCATCGAGGGCTCAGCCACGCGGGAGGCCTCCTCGACCTTCGGGCTCAGGAACCCGCGCCGCTCCGGTCCACGGGCGGAATCGCATAGGTCCCCACCGCATGGGCCACGGGCTCCGGCAGGCCTTCCGAGTAGAGGGACACCTCGCCCACCGCCAGCGTCCGGCCCAGCTTCAGCAGCTTGCACACCCCGAGGATGCGGCGGTCCGCCGATGGCTTTCGCATGAAGTTGAAGCTCAGGCTCGTCGTCACGGTGAGCGGGACAATGCCAAGCTCGCCCAGAATCGCGACATAGAGCGCCACGTCCGCGGTGGCCATCAGCACCGGGCCGGACACCGTGCCTCCGGGCCGCAGCTCCGCGCGCCCGATTTCATGCGCCACGGTGGCGGACTTGTCCCCGACCTCCAGAATCCGCACCCGCGTCTGCGGGAACTCCGCGGCGATGAAGGCCGCGATTTCTTGCTGACTTGCCATCCTCCGAGTCTGCAGGAAATGCCTCGACGAAGCGTGACGAAGTCGCGCTCACCCGCGTCGACGCGCCCGGAGTGTCCACCTCATTCTCACTGCGGGTGCCCTTGCGACGGTGAGAGCTCCCCACGCGCCCTGCGTCGGTACTCGCCGGGAGGCAGGCCCATGACCCGGCGAAAGGCCCGATTGAAGGCGAACTCGGACTCATAGCCCACACGTCCCGCGATGGCCGCGAGCCCGTCCTGGCCCTCGCGCAGTGCTTGCGCGGCCTCCTGCATCCGCAGCCGGGTGAGGTACTCGTGAGGCGCCACGCCCACCTCGCTCGCGAAGCGCCGCGCGAGTGTCGCTCTCGAGGTGCCCGAACGCCGTGCGAGCTCGCTCACCGTCCAGTCCCTCCCTGGCTCGGCGTGCATCCAACCCAGGACACTCGCGAGCGTCCTGTCTCCGAGCGCGCCCAACCAACCAGCACCTCCCGAGGTCTGCGCATCGGCCCAGGCCCGAAGCACCTGCACCAGGAGGATGTCGAGCAGTCGCGAGACAATCACCGAGGCGCCCCGCTCCCCCCGCTCATATTCCCGTTCGAGCAATGCCACCGTGGGCAACAAGGCACGTGCTTCCTCGGACGCTCCACGCAGATGGACCCGCTCGGGAAGCAGTCGAAGCACGGGATGGGCTCCGGGCTCGTCGAACGCGAAGCAGCCACAGAGCAGGCGCGACTCCACGCCAGACCCGCCCAGCACGTAGGACGACTCCCCTTCCCCTCGCGTCGCCAGCCAGTCCTCCAGCCGAAGCTTGGGGCTGCGCGGCGAATCCGCCACGGCATGTCCATCCCCACGAGGCAGCAGCACGACGTCACCGGGCCCGAGCGCGATGACCTCTCCGCCCTGCGTCAACTGGCAGGTGCCCGCGATGACCAGGTGCAGGGCCGCCGTGGCCGTCGGTGCGAAACGCAGCCCCCACGGGGCCCGCGCCACGGTGCGGCAGTAGATCCGCCCACGAAGATGGGTGCGCTCGAGAATCTGCCCGAGCAGGTCGGAAGGATGCGTCAGGTCCATGCCTCCAGGCTAACAGCGGACTGTCCATGGCGCTCGCGCACTGAGCGTTTCAGACAAAAGACTGAGTCATCGGCGAATGGCGCTTCCGGGGCCTGAACGGCACATTCCCCTTCACAAGCGACACCGAACTCCCCCCTGGAGGCCCCATGAATCCGAACCCCTCGAACTTGTCCTGGAAGCTCACCTCTCCCACCGCGCTGTTCACGCTGCTGCTGGGGGCCTTCATGCTGTACCTCAGCGTCGGGGGAGTGTTGGACCCCGTCGGGGCGGCGACGGGCTTCGGCCTCCCGCTCACCGGCTCCGAAGCCATTCCCTGGATGCACATCAAGGCGGGGCGAGACCTCGGCCTGGGGCTCGCGATCTTCGCCCTGGTGGCGACCCGGCAACGGCAGGCCGCGGGCGTCTTCGTCCTCGCCACCATCGTGATGCCCACGGTGGATGCGCTGACAGTGATGCAGAACGGGGCCTCACTCGCCTACGCACTCATGGTTCATGGAAGCGCCGCGGTCTACGGCGTCGTCCTGGCCACCGCGCTGCTGCGTCCCCGTCACCCGTCGCAAGCCGTGCTGCCGGAGAAAGGAGTTCGATGAACGGGTCTGCTCGACCCACGGCGCCTCCACCCCCGTTGACGTGGCGGTTCTGGTGAACGAGCAGGCCCGAGCCAGGCCAGGTCCGAAGGCTCACCTTCCCCCACGCGGATTCGACTCGCGGAGGTGTGCGGGGAGGTGCGCCACTCGCTTCTGACACGGCACCTGTGCTTCTGATGTACCCATGTTCGTCACGCACCGCGCCAAGGGCTTCGCAGCGTCTTCCTCCCGCCACGGAAGCGGTGCCCTCGCGCTGCGAGAGAAGCCAGGCCTGCGCGCACCCGTTTCCGGCGCCCGCATCCTGGTGGGTGCCGGGGGCCTGTCCTGACCGCCCAGGCTGTCGAGAAGCCGAAGCTGCGCGGAGTGCTGCACCAGTTCGCCGCCGTGGGCGCGTTCGGCGCCGGCAGCGTGCTGGTCTCCATGGCGCCCACGCTCCGGACCGCCACCGCCGCCGCGCTGTATGCCATCAGCCTCGTCGTGCTGTTCTCGGTCAGCGCAACCTACCACCGGGTGGACTGGTCCGTGCGCGGCCGGGCCTGGATGCGGAAGATGGACCACGCCTCCATCTTCATCCTCATCGCCGGCACGTACACGCCCATCGCATTGATTGGACTCTCCGGAGCCGCGGGTGACAGCCTGCTGCTCGCCATCTGGTGCGGCGCCCTCGTTGGCGTGGTGAAGTCGCTGTTCTGGGCCCATGCTCCCAAGGTGCTCACCGCCGCCCTCGCCCTCGCGGTCGGCTGGACGCTGGTGCCCTACCTCGACGAGGTGCGCGCCGCGCTCGGCGGCGTCGAGCTGACGCTCATCCTCCTGGGGGGCGTCGCCTATACCTCGGGCGCCATCGCCTACGCCTTGAAACGCCCTGACTTCCGTCCCGGCGTCTTCGGATATCACGAGCTGTTTCACGCGTTGACCATCGTCGGCGCGCTGTTCCACTTCGTGGTGGTGCTGCGGCTCGTGCGCGCCGCGGGCGCATAGCCCCGCGCGGTCGAAGCAAAACCGCCGTGACAGGGAACACATCGGGATGTGGCCCCCGTGCGGTATCGTGGCGAACATGATGGGCACGAAGAAACATCTGCTCCCGAAGGCACAGCGCTTCAGCGCGGGGACCCTCACGGAGGAGTCGGCGCTGGCGCTGCTGAAGAAGCACGCCCGTGGGAAGTTCGCGAAGTCGAGCACCCTCCGCTCCGCCAAGCGCTTCATCGAGCAGCGCGCCGGGGGCGACCGCGCCGACAGCGACATCCTCCACCACGTGGGGAACCTCACCCTGGAGGAGCTCGTCACCGGGCGCCGGCCGCGAATCGGCCTCCTCATCGTCGAAGGCGACCTCACCGTGAAGGGGCGTTACGAGGACTCGCTCGACCCGGAGTCGGTCGTCATCGTCACCGGCTCGCTGCGGGCCCGGGACGTCATCACCACGGGGTTCCTGGAGGTACACGGGGACCTCGTCGCCAGCCAGTCCATCCTGTTCCTCGACAATGACGCCTGCTGCGAGGTGTTCGGCGACGTCAGCGCGCCCTTCGTCTACACGAACTACCACGCGGTGAAGGTGCACGGCGGCGTGAAGGCCCGGCTCGTCACCGGGGACGCGAAGCACATCCGCAGCGCACAGAAGCACGCGTTCATCGAGGAGACCGACCCGCGCGTCCGCGAAGTCCTCTCACCGAAGCTGCTGAAGGTCTACGCCGACGAGGTGTTCGAGGACGAAGAAGGCGAGGAGGCCGACCCCGAGGCACCGTGGATCGACGCCATCGACGCGGAGAAGCTCGCGGCGTTCATCCGCCGGGGGCAGCCCGCGCTGGCTCAGCCCGCGGCTCCCAGACGTCGGAAGAAGTGACGGTGGGCCGCCGGGCCCTCCACGGGGACGTGAGGGGTAAGGCCTCCGAGCAGGACGCCAGCGCCCGGTAGGACCGTCACCCCAGGCGCGACGGTGGCTCGCGGACGTGTTACCCCCTCGGATCCATGCCCCCCCGCTCCCCTCGCACCGCCCCCCCGTCCAAGAGGGCGGCTCCCCGCGCAGCCGCATCCCCGTCCAAGGGGTCGGCGCCCCGCGCCACCACGTCCCCGTCCAAGGGGTCGGCGCCCCGCGCCACTGCATCCCCGTCCAAGGGGTCGGCGCCCCGCGCCACCGCGTCCCCATCCAAGGGGTCGGCGCCCCGCGCCACCGCGTCCCCGTCCAAGGGGTCGGCGCCCCGCGCCACCACGTCCCCGTCAAAGGGCGCGGCTCCCGTCGCCCCGGCGACCCCGCTCCCTCCTGGCGCCCCGTTCACCTGGCGCTCGGAGAGCAACGAGCCCTCGCCCACCCGGCTGCATGCGGTGAATGACCGGCTCAGCGCGGACACCGCGCTCAAGCGGGTCCGGAATGGCGAGTTCCTGCTGTACTCGGGCGACTTCCACAACGCGAAGCAGCTCCTGGGCGCGCTGGGTCGGAGGCTCGAACGGGCGTCGAACGCGCGCTCACCCCTGGAAGCCTTCCGGGCCGAGCGTCGCGCACGGCAGCTGGAGCACGAGACGCTGTCGCGCATCGTCGTGTCGCTCGACCGAGACTACCGGCTCGCGCTCGCGCGGGCCCCCGACGTGGCCCAGGCGTGCCGACAGGTCTGGGGTGAGCCGGAGACGGAGTTCACCGTCGTCCCCCTCAAGCAGTTGCTCGGCATGCTCGGAGCGGCGGAGTGGCGGCGAAAGGGCCTGGCGGTGCCCGGCCTCACGGGCCTCATCCATCCGCACTACGGCGTGTACCTGCCCACGCGCACCGACTACGTGGAGCTGCTGCTCTGGCTGCCCCTCCTGAAGGGCCAGCGCGTATTCGACGTGGGCACGGGGACGGGCGTGCTCTCGTTCCTGCTCCTCCAGCGGGGCGCCGCGTCCGTGCAGGCGACGGACTGCGACTCGCGCGCGGTGGCCTGCGCCCGGGAGAACGCGGAGCAGTTGGGACTGAGCAAGTCCTTCCAGGTGGCCGAGGCCGACCTCTTCCCCGAGGGGAAGGCGGACCTCGTGGTCTGCAACCCACCGTGGATTCCCGAGCCGCCGAAGAACCGGGTGGACCGCGCGGTGTTCGACGAGGACAGCCAGTTCCTGCGGCGCTTCCTCGAAGGACTCCCCGCCGCGCTCACGCCGGGAGGCGAGGGGCTGCTGATTCTGTCGGACCTGGCGGTGCTGCTCGGCCTGCGTCCGTCCGGATGGCTCCAGGAGCAGTTCACCCGGTGCGGCCTGACGGTGAAGTCGAGCCGCTCGACGGTGGCACGGCACTCCAAGGCCCAGGACACCTCGGACCCGCTGCACATGGCGCGCTCACGCGAGACGACCACGCTCTACTGCCTCACGGCGGTGGCGCCGTAATCCAGCGGGGGAGCGGTGGCGCCTGACTACGAGGCGCTCCGCCCCGGGTCCGCGCGCTCCAGCGTCAGCACCGCCGACGTGAGCCGAGGCTGGTCCAGCTCACGCGCGAGAATCGCCAGACAGAGCTCGGCGTCTCCCAGCGAGGCGTCGGGCCTGTCGCCAAGCCCCTGGAGTCGAGCCTGGAGCTGCTCCAGCGAGAAGCCCCGGCGCTGGATGTCCGCGAGCATGCCCTGACGGAGCGTCTCCAATACCCGCCCCTCGTTCGCCAGCTCGAACACCAGCTCCTCCAGGCTCACGCGGACAGGCATCCACGCCTCGTCGGGAGCCCTCGCACCGTAGAGACCTTGCGCCACGTTCGCGTCGGACATCGTGACGCGTGAGCCATCGCGCTCCAGGCCCAGGGCGGACTGGTCCCAGACGATGGCGCCCGCGGAGGAGCGCTCGCCATCGACGAGCAGGGTCTCCACCGCGGTGAACCAACTCGCGACCTGCCAGAAGTGGTCGAAGGTCCCCTCCGTCCAGGACCGGCCCCCGATGCGGACCTCCAAACCGAACCGCAGACGACAGCAATTGAAGTTCGGCGTGTCGAGGCAGAGCTGCACCAGCTCGCGCTCCTTCCCGAGGAGCGAGGCGCCCTCCATCACGAACGACTCGCTCGCATCCTCGCCGAACGCGCTTGCCCGGTTGGGCACGGCGAGGAGCCCTTCCGGCACCGCGACGCGGCCCTTGGAGCCATATGCTCGCGCCCCGGGCGGACCCACCTGCTCGTCATGGAACAAGGGAGCGGCGACGAGCAGCGTCGCCAACAACTGCGTGGCTTCTCTCGGGGGCGCGCTCACGTGACGTCCGGGCCTGCCATCAGGAGGGGAGGCTCGACTTCACTCGATATCCACGACGCACGCACCCACCTCCAGCAGGAGCGGCTCTCGCGCGGAGACCCGACAGCGCTCACCGGGCGTCGACAGCTGCTTGGCGCCGACCGTCGTCACGCCCTCCACCGCCTCGATGTAGAAGCAGGGGTGGTGCCCCCCGCCGACCGTCACCTTGACCTGGTGCTCGGCCACCCCCTCCTGGTCCACGACGATGACGTTGGTCGCCGCCCGTCCGACGGTGAGCGGACTGGACCAGACCTCGTGCCGTCCACCGAGCAGCAGCTTGGAGAGGACCTCGCCCTGCTTCGAGCGAACGGTCACCTTCATCCGGTATTGCTCCACGCGCCAGTACACCAGGGACGTGCTGAACGGCTTCACGTCCCCCCAGGCCAGCGTGCCCGTCTCGGGGTCCACGCGGACGGTCTGAAAGTTCTCCGGCGAGCGCAGCCAGTCGCGCGTCTCCTCGGTGAGGTCGGGGACGCGCGCGGGCTCCCAGTCGAAGAGGCACGGCTTGAGGCTCGCCTCGCCCTCGTGCCCGTCGCTGAAGCGCACGCGGACGACGAAGGGAGCGACACAGCGGGCATCGAGAATCACTGCGGCCATGCTCGGACCTCGCCCTGTCAGGGGGTCTTCCACCTTGCGGCGCGCGTGTCTCATTTTCAAGAGCGGGGGGTGGGCCCGCCCCGACCCGACGGCCCGGGTGAGTCCTTCGCGCCCTGGCGCAGCTCGAAGCTGAACGTGGCGCCCTGGCCCGGCTCGCTCTCGACCGAAATCCTCCCGCCATGCTCCTGGATGAGCTGCTTGGAGATGTAGAGGCCCAGCCCCAGACCGCTGGACTCGCTCGCGGAAGTCGCGCGCTCGAAGCGGACGAAAATTCGCTCGTGATGCTCGGGAGGGATGCCACGGCCTTCATCCCGGAGGCTGAACTTCACCCAGCCCTCCCGCGACTCGAGCTTCGCGTGCACCGGCTTGCCGGGCGCGTACTTGATGGCGTTGGTGATGAAGTTCGTCAGCACCTGTTCGATTCGCGCGGCATCCAGACGGACGACGAGGCCGTCCGCCACCTGCTGCTCGAGCTGGATTCCAGCGGCCTCGAACTGGGGCGTGAAACGACCCAGCACCTCCCGCACCAGGTCGGAGAGGTTCGTCTCCTCGGGTATCACCGTCAGCTTGCCCGTGCTGATGCGCGACACGTCGAGCATGTCATTGACCAGGCGCCCCAGCCGGTCCACCTGGATGAGCGTGGTGTCGAGCAGCTTCTCGAAGCGCGCGGGCGGAAACGCCGCGAGGCCCTGGTTCGCGAAGAGCCGCTTGCTCATCTGTGCCTGCAGCTTGAGCGTGGTCAGCGGCGTATTGAGTTCATGCGAGGCGACCCCGAGGAACGTGTCCCGCGAGACGATGGCCGCGCGGAGGTTCTCCGCGAGCTGCTCAATCTCTTTCTGCTCGTTGACCTGGTCGGTCACCTCGTAGATGACCACCAGGATGCCGTCGATGCGCCCGGCCGGGTCGCGCTTCGCCTGGTAGGTGAAGTTGATGAACAGCTCCCGCTCGGCCCCGTCGGACTGGACCATGGACGCGCGCAGCTTCGTGCCATGGAAGCTCTTGCCCGTCTGATAGACGCCGTCGAGAATCTCGTGGAACCCCTGCCCCTCCAGCTCCGGCAGCGCCTCCCGGACGGGCAGGTGCAAGAGGTCCGTGGCCGGGCGCCCTCCGAACAGCATGGACATGTAAGGGGCGTTCACGAAGGTGTAGACGTGGCGCGGCCCGCTGAGGATGGCGATGCCCAGCGGCGCTTGCAGCAGGAAGCTCTGGAGTTCCTGACGCGCGAGCTGGCCCTCCTCCTCCGCCCACTTGCGCTCGCTGATGTCGAGCGCCGTCCCGATGAACCGGGTGGCCCTTCCCTCCGCGTCGAAGGAGACCTGACCTCGCGCTTCGACCCAGCGAGGCCGCTCACCCGGGCCCCCTCTCACCCTGTGCTCCCGCAGGTAATGACCCTTCGTCTCCCCCGCGAGCGCGGCGGCGATGCTCACGCGCACGGCATCCACGTCATCGGGATGGATGCGCTCGAGGAACTGGGGGATGCCGTACTCCGCCTGCTCCGGCAGCCCGAAGAGCTCGGTCATCCGCGCATCCGCCGTCAGCACCCTGGTGGCGACCTCCAGCTCCCAGGTGCCTGCCCCGGAGGCCTCCACGACCCGGCGCAGGCGGTCCTGGCTGCGCCGCAGGGCCTGCTCGCTGAGGATGCGCCCGGTGGTCTCCGTGCAGACCACCAGCGTGCCTTGAATCTTCCCGGACTCGTCGAAGACCGGGGAGTAGCCATAGGTCCAGTAGACGTCCTCGATGCGGCCGTTGCGGAAGATGGGGACGAGCTGGTCCTCGTTCCAGCTGGCCTTCCCCTCGCGCATCACGTCTTCGATTTGCGGTCCGATGATGGGCCAGATTTCAGGCCACGTCTCCCGGCCCGGCCGCCCGAGGGCCGCGGGGTGCTTGCCCTTGCCGAAGCTGGGCACATAGGCGTCGTTGTAGAACTGGATGAGCTGGGGGCCCCACCAGAGGAACATGGGGTGGCGCGAGTGGAGGAGGGTCTGGACGGTGGTCCGCAGTGAGCCGGGCCAGCGCTCCACGGGGCCCACGGGAGTCGAGGCCCAGTCCATCGCGCGCATCCGGGCCGCCATCTCCCCGGTCCCGCTGAACAGCTCCTCCGCATTCACGTGGTCGCGCTCCCGGGTCGTGCCGCGGGAGCGGAGTTCTAGAGCATCGCTCCCTTGCATGAAACAACTCCGCGACGCCGGGCACGCCCATGCGGCCGGCCGGTCCTTTTTACAGCCGCATCCTCGACATCGCGTGCTCACGGAGGCACCGCTCGCAGGCCGGGACACTCCCGCGGGCCCTGAACCTCCTGTCGGAGGATGCCCTCCTCGCTCGGCGCCCCCTCTCTCACGAGCGCCCGCGCGGCGAAGGGGTTATCACCGGGGTCAGGTGGCGAGGCGCACGCCTTGCCGTCCCCCTACCAACCGGAGTGACAGATGAAGATTGGAATCATCGGCGCGGGCCATATCGGCGCGGCACTGGCGAGGAAGTGGGTGAAGCTGGGTCACGAGGTCGTCATCGCGAACTCGCGCGGACCGGACTCGCTCCGCTCGCTCGCGGCCGAGATTGGAGCCACCCCCGTCACCGTCGAACAGGCCGCTCGCGGGGGCGAGGTCGTGGTCGTCACCATCCCCCAGCGCGCGGTGGAGGACCTGCCGAAGAATCTCTTCGCGGGCGTCCCCTCGGACGTGGTCGTCATCGACACCGGCAACTACTACCCGAGCCGCGACGGCGGCATCTCCGCGCTGACGGGAGGACAGATTGAGAGTTCCTGGGTCAGCGGCCTGCTCGGGCGGCCGGTCGTCAAGGTGTTCAACAACATCTACTCCCAATCCCTGGCGGAGAAGGGCACGCCGAAGGGGACTCCCGGGCGTATCGCGCTCCCCGTCGCGGGCGACCCGCCCGACGCGCGAGCGAAGGTCCTCCGGCTCGTCGACGAACTCGGGTTCGACGCGGTCGATGTGGGCGGCCTCGAGGAGTCGTGGCGCCAGCAGCCGGGGACGCCCTGCTACACCCGGGACCTCGACGCGCGGAGCCTGAAGGAAGCGCTCGCGTCGGCGGACCGGAGCCGCATCCCCGAGTACCGCAAGGCCGCGGATGACGCGGCGAAGGCGTTCTTCGAGGCGCAGAAGAAGGGCTGACCGCGTCGGCAGGCGGGGTGGCGCGGCCCCAGGTTGGGACGCGTCCCCCGGTGCACTCAGAGCGGCGAGACGTCGCTTGCGGATGCGGGCGCTGGCGCGGGTGCGGGCGCCGCCTCGTCCTGGCTCACCTGGGAGTTGAGCACCCAGCTCAACGAGTAGCGCGAGCCGAGCAGCCGGTAGGTCGCGCGTTTGCCGCAACCCGTGACACCCGCAGTGTGCTTGTCGAGCCGCGTCGACTCGAGCTGCGCGCGTGCACAGCCCAGGTCGAACTCCGCGCGAGCCTTCACGTCGGGAACCCAGGAGCACTGCCCCATCACACAGCGCAGCTCATAGGTGCCGGAGGTACCGCAGCCGCTCAGCTGGTACTGATTCTCGCCGAGATAGGTGGGCGTCAGCTCCTCGGAGCACTTGAGGTCCTCGGCGGCGATCTTCTCCAGATTCGCATAACGCTTGGAGTTGATGGACAGCCCCATCGGAGCGCCACACCCAATCCAGTCATCAGCCCGAGCGAGAGGTTCATGGACAGACTTCTATCATGTCCATGGTGTCTGCTTCAGCCTCCCGCTCGCGGCTCGGGAGGGCGCCACTGATTGCGGCTCACCGCGGCCCGCGCCTCAGGCTGCCTGCTGCGAGCGCGCCTGGTATTCCTTCATGGCCCTGCTGCGCCCCAGGTAGTGCTCGAAGGCGCGCAGCAGGGCGTCCGGGTCCTTCAGCTTGCTCAAGCAGATGGAGCGCTTCTCCTTGGAGCGGCCCTCGCCCGCGAGCTGCAGATCCAGGTACTTCTTGAACATGCGGTCCTCGGTGCTCGCGTTCGTCACGTGCTCGAGCAACACGGGTTCCTCCCACTCCGTGTAGCTCACCTGTGCGAAGTCCAGTTGGGCGTCCAGTCCGACGTCCTTGCCCTCGAAGGTCAGCGGCGGGAAGTGCCGCTCCACGTGCTCGCGCTCCGCCGCGTTGGACGGCACGTAGCGGTAGGCGAGCACCAGGTCGTGTGCCTGGGAGAAGCGCGCCTCGTACGCGCCCCACAGCCGCGCCTCGATGGCGTCCACGTCCTCGATGGTGGTCACCCAGGAGAACGTCACCGGCTCGAGCAGCACCTGCGCCATGTCCGCCGGCGCCAGCCGCGCGTTCACGTTCTCCAGCCGCGCGGAGAGCGGCGGGTGGGAGTCGAACGGATGCGGCGTCACCGTCCCGTGCAGGTCGCCATGCACGGCGTCGGACTGCGCGTATTCCGCGAAGCCGAGGGCGACCCGCCGGGCGATGGCCACGGACTGCTGCCGCTCGTCGCGGGAGAAGAGGTCCGACTCCACGCGCTCACGAAAGCCCGCGTACGCGCCCACCTTCACGAGCGAGCGGGCGATGTCCCGACCCGAGGTGAGGCCCGCGGCGAGGCGATCCGCGGCGAGTTCGCTCGCACGCCGGCTGCGTCCCAGCGACAGCTCGAAGAGCCCGCGATAGGCCACCATGAAGTGGTAGATGGGCCGCGTCAGTCCGCCCTCGTGCAGCGTCTGGAGGTACTGGCCGAAGTGCGCGAGCATCGGCGCGAGCCGCTTGCCGTGCCCCGTGTCTCCGCCCAGCAGGTGCCCCATCTCGTGCGCGAGCACCGCGTCGGCCTCCGACTGCTCCAGGAGGCGCAGCAGGGACAGGCTCACGTAGAGCGTCCTGCCCGAGAGCGTCCGGTCCCCGACGCGCACGTCGCCCTCGGTGACGAAGAAGTTGGCGTCGATGCCCGCGAGGATGTTGTTGGGAGGAGGCGTCTGGAGCCGCGCGCACAGCTTGCGCACGTGCGCCCAGAGCTCCGGCGCCTTCGACTCCTCGAGCACCTCCGCCTCCACCTCGAAGTCCATGGGCGGACGACGGAAGATTCCGACCACCACCAGGAAGATGGCCATGGCGGCCAGCGCGCCCACCACCAGGATGAGCTTGGGGGAGTAGCGGTTGAACCAGAGCGCCGTCACCCAATAGGACAGCCACACGGCGAGGCCGCCCTGGCCTATCGCCTGGAGCGCTCCGGTGACGCGCAGCACGTTCCAGCCGATGACGAAGCTGCCGTACTGGAAGGGGCGAGAGACGAACGCGGCCAGGCCACACAACAGGGCAATCACCGTGGTGGCGAGCCCGAGTGCCAGCAAGCCCAGCGCCAGGCTGTGCATCCAGTCGAACTGCTGCACGTCCTTGCACACCCCGCCGAGGTTGCTCCGGAAGTTCGCCAGCTCCGCATCCGTGCTGAGGCAGGCCGCGGAGGCAGGCACGGCGCGGAAGAAGGCCAGGGTCTCCTGCCGCTGCTGCTCGTCGAGCTGGGTGTCCTGGGCCACCTGCCGCTCGATGGACGAGAGCACGTCCCCGTCCACGCTGGAGGTGGCGTGGCCGGTGAACCACAGACCAAAGAGAGGGAGGGCGAAGAGCCAGAGGGCGGGCAGCACATAGCCGCGCAGGAAGCCGGGAGCGGTTGTCGTAGGGCGCATGATTTCGGTGCCGGGAATCTTACGCATGGGCGGGTGTCCCCTCACCAGCCCCCTGGCGCACGTCTCCGTTCCCAAGAGTCTGGAACTCCCGCCATGCCAGGACCGAACACTGATGCCCGACACAGCCGCGCACGGCGCTACGAGCGCTGCCGCATCATCACCACCTTGGGGTACGCGATGAAGAACCCCATGCGCTCCATGTTCCGCTGAGACGCACTGGCCGGCAGGGTGCTGCTCGCCGCCAACGTACACCCCTGGCGAAGGGCCCACGCCAGTCGCGCGGCAATCAACTCCTGCTGCAGCCCCCTGCCCCGGAAGCGCTCCCGCACCCCCGTCCCGGACAGCGTCGCCACGCCGTCATGCAGGGCCACGGTGCCGCCGCCCGCGGGCTCTCCGTCCACCAGCGCGAGGAAGCAGGTGGTGCCCGACATCGACGCCGTGCCCAACATGAGCGAGGCCTCCGCGTCCGACACCTCCTCGCGTCCGAGAAAGCCCTGGGCCACCGTGCGCGAGAAGACCTCCGCCTCGCCAGGGCGAAGGGGACGAACCTCCGCGACTGTCGGCGGAGTGGGACTTCCCGGCAACTCGCGCACGAGCACCTGCTGGAACTCGCCCACCTGGTAGCCCCGCTGTGCCAGCCCCTGGGCCAGCGTGTGATGGGCGAAGGGCAGCAGGTCTATCTGGAGCACGCCGCCGCCCTGGCCCAGATGGGACTCCACCCGGTCCAGGTCCTCGGCGCTGACGGGCTCTTCCAAGCCCAGCGCGAGCGCCTGCGTGAGGGGCGAGTCGGGGCCGTTGAAGAGGGCCAGGCCCCCCGCGACTTGAAGGACACCGGAGGGCGGCGTGGCCCCGCGATTCTGCGCGGCCTGGGCCAGCTCCAGGCGTCGGGCGAGCAAGGGGTCCACGACCAGACGTGACGGCGAAGAAGAGGGCTGCATGGCGCGCACCCTCATCCACGACGGACGGCGGCGTCTACCGGCTTCCGGCGCCGCTTGTCACAATCGTGCGCTGCTTCACGCCCGCCGCGCACGGCGGAAGCGCGCGGGCGTGGCGCCATGACGGGCACGGAACAGCGCCGTGAAGTGACTCTGGCTGCAGAAGCCGGTCGCCTGCGCCACGTCCCCCAGTGGCAGCGCGCTGGTGACGAGCAGCTCCCGGGCCCGCTCCAGTCTCCGCGTCAGGACGAAGCGGTGCGGCGTGCTCCCCGTCGCCCGCTTGAAGCTCCGAGCGAAGTGCGACGGGCTCAGCCCCACCACTCCCGCAAGCGCCTCCAGTCCCAGCGGGCCGTCCAGGTTCGCCTCCACGAAGTCGGTGACGCGACGAAGCTGCCAGGTCGCGAGGCCCACCGCCTGGAGGCTCGCGCGCCGCCGCTGCCCATCCAGCCGCAACAGCCGCAGCCCCACCACCGTGGCCAGCGCCTCCATCTCCAACCGCGCGGGTGGCAGGCCGTCACGCAGCGCCTCGCCGCTGGCGCGCAGCAGCTCCCGCAGCACCGGGTCTCTCTGACACGCGGACGGAATGGACCGCAGTCCGCGCCCCGCGCCGGACTCCCCGCTGAGCACGGCGAGCCGCTCCGGGTGCAGGAAGAAGGACACCACCTGGGCGCCTTCCGCCCACGCGAAGGCATGGGGCTGCTCGGGGCTGACGACGCCCACCTCCTCGCAGGTCACGCGAAGGTCCACCGGACGCCCGGCGGGCCGCCACCGTCCCTGGAGGGACTGGCGGACCAGCGGCATGAGCAGCTGCGACTCCGGATGATGGTGCTCCGCCGTGCACACTTGTTGATGCTGGTAGAGGGCCACGCCCACGCCCTCCCAGGCCACCGAGGCCAGGGGTTCCATCCGTCTCGCAGGTCCTGTCACGTGGCGCTCCAGCTCGGGTCGGCTTCCAGGGCGACGCCAGCGTATGTCCAGATTCATGAACATCGCAGCGCCAGCCGAGCGGGACCTCACACGGGCCGCGAATGAGTTCAACGCGGAACGTCGTGTTCGCACGGCACCTTCGCTTCCGTGCTACGCAACGCAATCCTCGCCTCACCGTTCGCCGCTCCAATCCCTCCCCCGCCCCACTCGTGAACTCGCGCATCCCTGGCCCTGGAATCGACCCTGCACCTCCCCGCGCGGTGGACCCGGCCCGCGTGTGGATGGTCGATGACAGCGCCATGCAGATGGAGCGGGCTCGCGCGCTCCTGTCGAAGCACCACGCGGTCGAGACCTTCCGCGACGCGGAGACGATGCTCGAGCGGCTCACCCAGGGTCCGCCTCCCGACGTGCTCCTGCTGGACTGGCAGTTGCCGGGCGTCTCGGGCCTGGATGCATGCCGCTACGTGCGCGAGCACTACGATGACGTCTCGCTGCCCATCCTGATTCTCTCCGCGCGCGGAGCCCACGCGGACTTCACGGAGGGCCTGCGGGCCGGGGCCAGCGACTACGTCGCCAAGCCCTATGACGACGCGGAGCTGCTCGCGCGCGTGGGCAGCCTCCTGCGCATCCGGGCCCAGGGGCAGCAGCTGCGCGAGCGCGAGGCGTACCTGGCGACGACGCTCTCCAGCATCGGCGACGCCGTCATCACCACGGACCGGGCCGGGCGCATCACCTTCCTCAACCCCGTGGCCGAGCGGGTCACCGGCTGGCATGACTCGGACGCGCGCCAGCGTCCCGTGTCGGAGGTCTTCCGCCTCATCGACGCGGGCACGCGGGCCCCGGTGGAGGACCCCGTGGGCCGCGTGCTCACGCTCGGCACGCCCCAGGGACTCATCGGGGCCACGCTGCTGTCGCGCAAGGACGGCTCCGAAGTCCCCATCGAGGACAGCGCCGCCCCCATCCGCGTGGGCGCGAGCGACCTGACCGGCGCCGTGCTCGTCTTCCGCGACGTCACCGAGCAGACGCGCGTGAGGCGACACAGTGAAGCCCTGGACGCGAAGATTCGCGCCAGCGAGGCCGAGCTGCGCGTGCTGCTCGACGCCATCCCCGTCCTCGTCTCGTATGTCGCACCGGACGAGACCTACGGCCGGGTCAACAAGGCCTATGAGGAGTGGTTCGGGATTGAGCAGGACAGCCTCCGGGGAAGGTCCATCCGGGAGGTCATCGGGGAGGCGGCGTACGCCGTGCTCGGCCCGTACGTGAAGCGAGGCCTCGCGGGCGAGAGCTTCTCGTTCGAGCAGCACGACGTCCCCTATCGCCTGGGCGGCACGCGCGACGTGAAGGTGACCTTCATCGCGCACCGGGAGCCGGGGCAGGACCCGGGCGGTTATGTGGCGCTGCTCCAGGACATCACCGCCGAGCGGAGGCTGGCGAAGGAGCGAGAGCACTCGGTCGAGCAGCAGCGGCGGCAAGCGGAGTTCGAACAGCAGCTCATCGGCATCGTGAGCCATGACCTGCGCAATCCCCTGGGCGCCATCCTGATGGGGGCCGCCCGGCTGAACCAGCAGGACGGGCTGGACCCGGGTGTCCGCAAGCTGGCGGCCCGCATCCAGTCCTCCGCCGCGCGCGCGGTGCGGATGGTGAACGAGCTGCTGGACTTCACCCAGGCCCGGATGGGCGGCGGCATCCGGATTGAGTGTGGCCCCACGGACCTCCACGCCTTGATACGCGCCATGGTGGAGGAGGTGGAAGCGGCCAACCCCTCCGCCCGGGTCCGCGTGGAGCTGCGCGGAAACGGGCAGGGCTCGTGGGATGGGGACCGGCTCTCCCAGGTGCTCCAGAACCTGGTGACGAATGCCCTGAAGTACGGCGAGCCGGAGACGCCCATCCACGTCGCCTGTCAGGGCGACGGCGAGCAGGTGACGTTCAGCGTGCACAACATGGGGGCGCCCATTCCGGAGGACCAGCTCCCCGCCCTCTTCCAGCCTTTCCAGCGGGGCACCGACGGCGTGGACAAGGCGGGCCGCAGCGTGGGACTCGGCCTGTTCATCGTGAAGTCGATTGTCGACGCGCACGGGGGCCGCATCGACGTGCGGTCCTCGACAGACAAAGGCACCACGTTCATCGTGACCCTGCCCCGCCACGCGCGCAGCTCGGCGCCTCGCTGAAGTCCTCTCTCGACGGCGAGCCGCGGCCCCTCTGAATGAAGGGCCGCGCCCGGGAGCTCACTTCTCGAGGTCGCCGAGAATCTTCCCGATGGGCGACGGCGTGCCCAGCATCTTCTGGAACGGGTTCCGGGTGTCCGAGCCCGCGTCATAGTTGCCGAGGTTGACGTCGTTCTGGTTCCGGTCCGGCAGCATGCCCGAGTAGTCCTGGCGGGACGGCAGCCCGTGCTCCTGGCGAATCTTGTTCTCGGTGGGGGCCCAGCCCGCGGGCGTGTGCGGCGTGGGACGCAGGCCCACCGTCTCGAACTCCTCGCGCAGACGCAGGCGCGTCTCGACGGTGTCCTTCATGTTGGCGGAGTGTTCGGGGAAGCGCTTGAAGACGTCCGCGTCGTGGTGCTTGCTGGCCGCCAGCGGGCTCACCTGCACGCCATTGGCCGCGCGCCAGGCGTGGACCGACTCGTGGCCCAGGCTGTTGAAGCGCTGCCCCGGGGCGTTCTCGTTGTAGTTGATGCGGCTGGCGGTGCCCGCTCCGGGCTGGCCCTCGTAGCGGTACGCGGGGCGGAGCGAGTCGAGGCCGCCGTTGTGCCGGGGCGCGTGCGACATGGGCATCGCGGCGTCGCGGCCCGAGTAGATGTCCGCCACCGTCAGCGGGTTGCGCTGCGTGCCGATGGCCCCCGGATTCACGTGGGAGGTCCGGTCATTGAGCTCCGTCATCAACCGGCCGCCCTCGGGCTTGCTCGTCAGCCGGTGCGTGGAGTCGCGGACATCCGAGGTGAAGTCGGCGAAGTCCGCGCCCGACTGGCCGCTGTCGCGGCGGGTCCGGATGCCCTGGAGGTCCGGGTGCGCCACGCCGTAGTCCGTCGGCTTGAGGTTGTTCTTGCCGTTCTGGAGCTCGGCGGGGGTCGGGCGGGGAGCGTCGGGCTTCGGGGCCGACTCGGTCTTCTTCGGCGGGCTCTTCTCCGGCGACTTCGGCGAGCTCGTCTCCAGCTTCGGGGGAGCGCTGGTGCTCCGGGAACGCGAGCTGGAGGAGGAGGACGGGGACCGAAGGGAAGACGGCTTGGAGCGGAGCTTCATGGGGGATCGCCTCTGGAGGGAGTCGGTGACGAGGCTCCCTAGAGCATCCGGTGTGCCAGCCTCCCCGTGGCGAACAGCGGCCGTGGAGCGCCCTGATTTCAAGAGGTTCCACCAGGCATGGGGCTCTTCGGAGCGCCTTGGCTGATGACCGTGAACAAGGGGCTGATGACCGCCGTCATCAGGCGCGGCGCCCTCCAGACTGGCAAACCCTGGGGTGGGCGCCTAGAAGCACGCCCTTCATCCACCCAAGGCTCATCCATCGTATGAATCGAAAGAACGTGCTCAGCACCCTGCTCGCACTGGGACTGCTGACGACCGTGAGTGCCCAGGCCGAGGTGTTGTTCTCCCAGGCCAACCTCCTGCTCAACAAGAACCAGCTCTCCGCGGTGAACTATCGCGGCAAGGGGCTGTCGATTCCCGTCGGGACCAAGGTCGAGGTCCTCAAGCGGAGCGACGACGAGGTGCGCTGCAAGGTGCTCGACTCGGGGGCCGAGTTCAAGTTCGTCTCCCACAAGAGCCTGGGCAAGAGCGCCGTCGCGCTGTTCCCCGGCTTCTTCGCGGCGACGGACCCCGCGGCGCGAATCGCCGCGCTCACGCCGGAAGAGCAGAAGCAGGTCAAGGCGGGTGAGCTGGCCAAGGGCATGTCCCGGGACGCGGTGCTGCTGACCGTGGGGCCGCCGCCGCCGCACCGGACGCTGTCGCTCGAGAGCACCAAGTGGACCTACTGGAGCTCGAAGTTCTCCACGTTCGACGTGGTCTTCGACAGCGCGGGCAAGGTGGTTTCGTTCGGCGATGAGCCGGCGCCCGCCCCCGCCCCCGTCCCCACGGAGAAGGTCTTCCACCACGCGACGGCGAACTTCCACTTCGAGGGCGACACCCTGTCCTGGGTGAACTACCTCAAGGGCCCCATCCTCCCGTTCAACACCCGGGTGGAGGTGCTGGACAAGAGCGACTCGAAGGTGAGCTTCAAGGTCGTGGAGACGGGCAAGGAGTTCGTGTTCGAGAATGACTCGCGCTCTGGTGCGGACACCTGGGCGCTGTTCCAGGCCGCGTTCGCCCCCGAGGACCAGGCCCCCAAGCTCGCGACGCTGTCGGCGGAGGACCGCAAGAAGGTCTCCGCGTCGGAGGTGGTGACCGGCATGTCCCGCACCGCCGTGCGCATGGCGTGGGGCCCTCCTCCTCCGCACGAGACGCCCTCGTTCGACTCCACCGTCTGGACCTACTGGAAGAGCAAGATCTCCAAGGTGAAGGTCACGTTCGACAAGGACGACAAGGTCGCCTCCATCGAATAGCGGCGCGCCGCATCAGCGGCTGTCCTGGGGCCGCCTCAGCGCCAGGACAGCCGGAGGTCGCCGTCGGTCAGCGCTTCGCCAGGAGCGAACGCGGGTCGAAGGTGACGCGAATGCGGGTGATGCGCCCGTTCTCGACGTGGCTCCAGTTCGCGACCGGAATCGGAGCTCCGTCGGAGGGATGAATCTCGAACCAGGTCATCACCTCGGCACCGTCCACGAAGCGGTGCAGCACCGTCACCTGGGGCGACACCTTCCACATGCCGTTGACCAACCCCTTCACGCACGCGTCGGCCCCGTCCGCCGTCCCCAGCGCACCGACGAAGCTCACGTCGGGCGCGAGCGTGCCGCGCAACTTCGCCTCGTCCTTCTCGCTCCACGCGTCGAAGTACGCCTTCACCACTTCCGCTGGACTTCCCATGTCGACCTCCGAAAGAGCCTCCACCCTCTCCCAGGGCGCTGACACCGGTGTGTCAGGATTGAGCGAACTGCTTTCCGGTCAACGCAAGGCGAAGCGCCGCCTGTAGGCGTCGGGCGTCAGCCCCGTGCGAGCCTTGAAGCGGCGGCGGAACGACGTGGTGTCCGCGTAGCCCACGGCCTGGGAGATGTCCTCCACGGTGCGAGGGGTCGTCTCCAGGAGGCGCCGGGCGGCCTCGACGCGCAGGCGCTGGACGTAATCCAGCGGCGTGTCACCCGTGGCCTTGCGGAAGCGGCGCAGCAGCGTGCGCTCTCCCAGGCTCGCGGCCACGGCGGCGCCCGACAGGCTCACCGGGCCGGAGAGGTGGGCCTCCAGCCACTCCTGGGCGCGCAGCACGGCATCGTCCCCGTGGCCCCGAGGCGCGGCATGCACCGCATAGGGCGCCTGGAACCGACGGCCGGGCTCCACCAGGAGCATCTTCGCGCACAGCGCCGCCAGCTCCGGTGAGGCGTGCTTCGCCACCAGATGCAGGCAGAGGTCCAGATACGCCGTCACGCCGCCCGCGGTGAGCACGTCGCCGTGGTCCACCAGGAGCAGCTCCGGCTTGAGCGCCACGCGCGGATAGCGCGCCTCGAAGTCCTGGGCGAGGCCCCAGTGGGTGGTGGCCTCCCGCCCATCCAGGAGGCCCGTCTTCGCGAGCAGGAAGGCACCGGCGCATACCGCCGCCAGCTGCGCGCCCTTCGCGTGCTGCCCCAGAAGCCAGTCCGCCGTGGACCGCTCGGCCACGCTGCCCTCCAGGTTGCCGATGACGGCGGGGACGAAGACGACGTCGAAGCAGTCGGTGGGGGCCGGCACCCGCGCGGCGGCCAGCTCCAGGCCGTGGAAGCTCCGAACGGGGCCAGCGCGAGCGGACACCAGCTCGGCAGTGAAGGGCTCGCTCCGGCCCTGCTCGCGGCTCAGGAGGTTGGCCATGGCGAACACATCCAGCGGTCCTGTCACGCTGGAGGCCACGCAGCCCTCCAGGGCCAACACCGCGATGTGGAGTGACGAGGACCTGGCGGCCATGAGCGCTTGTCGGTTTCCGCCCGGACTTTGTCAATCCGAGCACTCCTGCCGGGGGCGGCGCCTGGATATTCAGCCGGACAACAGACGAGAACCCGCTGGAGGAGAACACCCATGGACACGCCCCTGGAAAACACTGCCCTGCTGCTCATCGACATCCAGAATGACTACTTCCCCGGAGGTCGGTTCGAGCTGGACGGCGCCGACGTGGCGGCCGGCAAGGCACGGGCGGCGCTCGACTTCTTCCGTGAGCGGGGCCTGCCGGTCATCCACATCCGTCACGAGTCGCCGCAGCCCGGGGCCACGTTCTTCCTGCCGGGGACTCCGGGGGCGGAGATCCATTCCCGCGTCGAGCCCCGGCCCGGCGAAGCGGTGGTGCTCAAGCACTTCCCCAACAGCTTCCGGGAGACGGACCTCCAGGAGCGCCTCCGGGCCCTGGGCGTGAAGCACCTGGTCGTCACCGGGATGATGACGCTCATGTGCGTGGACGCCACGTCGCGCGCGGCGGCGGACCAGGGCTACGCGGTCACCATCCTCCACGATGCCTGCGCGGCCCGGAGCCTGGAGTTCAACGGCCAGCACGTCTCCGCGCCGCAGGTCCACGCCGCGTTCCTCGCGGCGCTCGGCATGGGCTACGGCAAGCTCGTACCGACGGCCGAGTTCCTCGCCCAGTCCGGACGCTAGCGCCAATGCCGGTCAGTGAGGGCGGGGGCGTTTCACCCACTTCTTGTCGTAGTTGCTCATCTTTACGACTCGTGGGTAGCGCCTCTCGCTTCTTCGTTCCGGGAGTAGCAGCAGTCCCAGTGCCTGCGCAGGTCGAGCAGGTGCTCCGGAATCCGTCCGGGAGCCAGCGGCGGAGTCGACCAGACCAGCCATGCGTTGCGGATGAGCGACAGCGCATTGACGAAGCTGATGCGCGTCGGCTCCACGCCGGCCTCATCCGCGGCTCACTCCATCTCAACACGCACCAGCTTGGTAGGCCCATGCAAGGGCCACCTAACTGATCGGCATTGCGCCTGGCGCGGAGGCCGCATCGGTGTCGGGCGTGGCGGAGCGGCTTGCCGGTACGTCTCCACGAGCCGCGCTTCGCGATGTGGCGGAGATGCGCACCGGTTCATCCTCGCGAGCCGCGCTGCGCGATGTGGCCGAGAGCTTGCCCGTTCACCCTCGCGAGCCGCGCTTCGCGGCGTAGCGTGCCCTCCTGGCATGGCGCTCAGGGGTGGGCGCCTGGTGCGCTCGTGATAGCGTCCCCGCATGAAAAGGGTTGAGTGCACGGAGGTGTTCCCCCGGTCCGCGCCCGCGTCACCGCGCGCGGCGCCCACCATCGTCGCGAAGGACACGCTCCCCTTCGTCGAGTTCCTCGCCTTCGAGCCGCGAGGCTCGCTCCTGGTCGTCGAGTCCCCCGACCTCGCCCGTGAGCTTGGGCGGCTGCGGCGACGGAGCGGACCCCGCTTCGACCTTGAGGCCGAGCTCCCAGGCCTCATCGGCCCGGGGGCGCTCTCGCCGGACGGACGCTGGCTCCTCGCGGGAGGCGCGCGCATCGGCGGGCAGCATGCCTGCTGCCAGTTGATCGACCTGCACTCCTTCCAGGTCGTCCACACGCTGCCCGTCATGCGGCCCTTCGTATGGGTCGACGACGCGCACTTCATCGCCCAGTCCCCGAACTGGAAGCTCGCGTTCCCGGACGGGAACCCGGTGAGGTCCGAGACGCGCAGGGTGGACCCGGCCCTCGCCGCCGCGCATCCCGCGCTCGTGACGCCGGAGCCGTCCCTGGTGAGGATCTCCCTGGCCACGCTCACCTGCGAACCCCTGCTGCCCGCCTTGTTGTTCGACGAGGAGGTGAAGGCGGTCCTGTCCCCGGACCGAGACATCCTCTACTCCACCACCCATTACTCCCGCATCAGCGCGATCCGACTCACCGACGCCCGGCTGCTGTGGCAGCGCCCGCCGTCTCGGAATGTCATCGACGGCACCGTCACGGACCTGGCGCTCGACCCCGCGTTGCACCGCCTGGTGACCGTTGGTGGCGGGATGAGCCATGACATGCTCGTGCTCGACGCAACGAGCGGCGAGGAACTCGCGCGCCACTCCTTGTCGATGCTCGCGCGCGGCCTGACGACGGGCCCGTCCACGCGAGGGGCCGCCCTCGGCTTCCGCGCGGATGGACTGGGAGTCATCGTCACCAACAACGGCCTCGTCATCGAACTCGGCAAGGAGGGGCGCTGGAGCGCGTACAAGGCCGGAAGCCGCGCGTTCCGCGCCCTCGCGTTCTCCCGCGATGGGGCCTCCCTGGCCCTTGGTGGAGGGGAGAAGAACCTGCGCGCCGTCCCGCTCCCTCCAATCGAGGCGCGCCCCTGAGCGCGGCGGCGCACCGGGTCCACCGCCGATTCGTTTCTGTGTTGTAAATGACATCCGGGTAAAGGATGGGGCGGTGGAGCCGAGCCAGGAAGCCCCCGTGCCTTCGGATGTCACCGCGAACCGTATCGTCCCCCACGTCGTTCCCTCGCAAGAAGTGGGTGGAACGCCCCGCCCTCACTGACCGGCATTGGCGCTAGAGAGGCACCTCGGGACGAGAGCACGGCCGGGCAAGACAGGGGACTGACGGCTTCGCGTAGGATGGCGCTGTGAACGAGCCAGAACCGTCTGACCTCGCGACGATGCAGGTGGCGACCCTGCGCGGACTCGCCGAGCAGGCGTTGCTCGCTCAGCAAGGTGAGGCCACGCTCGACGTCGAGGCGCTGAGCGCGAGGCTGCGAGAAGTCGTTGAGCGGGGCGGGCCTCCCGCCCTGGGCGAGGTCCTGTTGGGCCTGCTTCAATCCAGGGCGCTGACGCATGTGCGCGACCGCCGTGGACAGTCGTGTCGGAAGCTCGCGGTGGAGGCGCTGCGCTCACTCGATGTCCCAGAGGCACGCGAGGTACCCGAAGAGGACCTGGCCTTCGCGAACGCCCGGCCTCCACGTCTCCCCCGCTGGCTGGTCCCCATCGCGGCCACACTCACCGCGCTCGGCGGTACCGTCGCCCTGCTGCTGGGGCTCATCCTTCCCGTCGTGGTGAATTTCCTCGCCAATCGCTACGAGTTCCCGCCCGTCTCCAATCTGATGGAGGGGCTGCTCGGAGGCGTGACCTTCTGGCGTGCCGTCAAGCTGGTCATCAACGCGGAGAGCCAACCCGAGGACCTCCGCGCATTGATGCTGCTCGCGGCGGCGAGCGTCGTCCTCTTCCTGCTGGACCTCCCCTACTTCCTCAACGGAGGTCCCAATGCCCTCACCGCGCCGCTGTTCGTCGGGGTTCCCTCGGCGCTGACGGCGCTGCTCCTCGGGGCCATGGGCGTTCGGCCCGCCTGGCGTTCGTGAGCCTCACCCACCTTGGAGAAGACCGAGCTGGCGGAGCGGTGGGAGATGCGTTGATAGCGGGCATAGGCCTCCACGAGCGCGGTGCGCATGGCCGTGGGCTCCGTGGACCCATGCCGCGCCACGGTGGTGGCCAGCGCCTCCAGGAGATAGGCCTCCGGTGCCATCAGCGTTCGCGTGAGCGCGACAGGCTTCGCGCCCAGCGTCTTCAGCACCGGGCCAAAGAACTGCTCACTCATGCAGGCCAGGACGACGACGGGCCTTGGCGCGGCGCCCGGCGGCGTCTCCACCTGAGGCGGCGCGCGGTCCATCAGCCGGTCATGTCCGGCCCACACCAGCAGGTCGGCCCGGCTCGCGCCCGCCGCCGCACGAAGGAAGTCCTCCAGCGCGGTGTCAATCCGGTCGCCCGCATAGGCCTGGAGCCTCAGCCGCACGGGCCGCTCTCCCTTGCCAGCGGTCCGCTCCAGGACGAGCACGCGCAACACCGCGGACTCCGCCGGCCCCGCCTCGCGGCTCACCACCTTGAATCCCGGGGCCCGTGAGAGGAACCGCTCCGCGCCATACATCGCGCCCCAGTAGAGGTTCGTCTCCAGGGCACGAGGCGCTCCCGCCGGTGCACGGCCACACTGAATCAAGGCGTTGTCACACAGCGGGACGAAGACCTCGACCTCCACCGCCGCCACGGGAGGCACGGCGAGCAGGCTCAGCAACACGAGGGTCAGCAAGAAGGACCTCCAGGGGTGACTCGAAGAGACACCCCCGGCCCATCCAGCCGTTCCATCGAGCGTGAAGTTCGCCCCCGCGCCTACCCGTCCGTTACTGCCACTTGTAGACGAGGCCCTGCGCGTTGAGGCCCCACACGGAGCCATCGCCCGCGGCGGAGATGTTGCGCAGCGCGCCGGGCACCTTCTGCCAGGCCGTCCCACTCCACTGGTAGACCTGGTCCGAGCCGTCCAGCGCCCAGATGTTCTTCACGTTGCCCACGGACACGAACGTCATTCCGGCGGGGATGTTCCAGGTCCACTTCGTGCCGTCCCAGCGGAGCACGCGGTTGGAGTCCGCGGGATTCGTCGCCCACAGCTCGCCATCCGCGCCCACGGAAAGCTGGCTGACGCAGCAGCCCTTCTTCTCCCACGCGGAGCCGGTCCACCGGAACAACGAGCCCCCGTTGTCCAGCCCCCAGGCCGTGGTCGCGTTGATGGCGGTGACCTGCTTCATGCCCGTGGGCATGTTCCAGGTCCACTTGTTGCCCGTCGCATCCCACTTCAACACGCGCAGCGAGTCCGGGGGATTGGTGGCCCACAGCGTCCCATCCGAGGCCGTGGAGATGTTCGTCACCGTGCCGCCCATCTTCTGCCAGGTCGCGCCCGTCCACTTCCAGTTGAAGCCCGCGGTATCAAGGCCCCAGACGGCGTTCGCGCTCCCCACGGAGATCTGCTTGAGCGTCGCGCCCTGGGGACCCGGCTGCAGCACCCACTGCGGCGTCGGAGACGCCAGCAAATCACTCCACTTCATGGTGATTTTCGCATCCGACTGGCCCGCGAACGTCACCGTCTTGTCCGTGGTGCTCACGGTGATGCCGTACACGTAACGCGCACCCGGCTTCTCCCACTGCGCGACGACCTTGCCCGCGGCGTCGTACGCGACGATGCCCATGCCGACGCGGTTGTCCGTGTAGCTGAAGGCCCAGATGGTGTAGCCCTTCCACTTGATGACCGGACAGGTGGCGGCGGCCGCTCCGGTGCCTGGCCCCTGCGTACACGTGACCTTCATCCCCGAGGGAATCGCGGGCGCAGGCGCGGGAGGAACCAGGACGACCACGGGAGGCGGCACCAGCTCGTCCCAGGTCATGGTGATCTTCGCGTCCGTCTGCCCGGCGAACGTCACCGTCTTGTTCGTGGGGTTCACCGTGATGCCATACACATAACGCGCGCCCGGCTTCTCCCACTTCGCCGCGAGCGCGCCCGTGGCGTCATACGCCGCGATGGTCATCCCGATGCGGTTGTCGCCGTAGCTGAGCGCCCAGTACGTGTAGCCGTCGTACTTGAGCACGGGACACGTGGCGGCCGCGGCCCCCGTGCCGGGTCCCTGCGTACAGGTCACCTTGGTACCGGCGGGAAGCGCGGGAGGGGGGCTCGGCGGGACCTGGGCGATGGCGGGGAGCGGCTGCGCGACCGCCTGGGAGCTGGCGGTGACAGACATCAAGCCCAGACACAGGGCCGCGAGGTTCGCGAACTTCAATGAGGGGTTCATGGGGGCGTGTCGCTTTCGGGGGGTCGAAGTGACTGCGAACAGCCCGAGAGCAACAAGCAGGCCAGTCAGGCTCCATCCATTCCAGAGGGGCGAGGCCCACCCGATGCACGGGGTCGGGTGTGTCAAAAGTCGCTCCTCGCGCTTCTTGACGTGTCCGTTGACGTGTCAGCGCGGTGGGCCGTCTCGACAGCCCCTGGGTTGACCACATCTGCTTCTCCACGCCCACTCCCCCATGGCCTCACGGGTCATCGTCGGCGATGGTCCAGGGATGGGGCGAGCAGGACTTCGCTCCACGGTGAATCTGGAGAGCGCACCATGTCGCGTATCGTCGAGCTGTGGGATGCGTGGAGCGCGCGCCAGACACACGCGGGCCTTGGCGCGCTCTTCGGCGGGGAGCCACTCTCGCGAGAGCAACTGGAGCGCTACGAGGCCGCGTTCTGGCGGCGCGGGTTCGAGCTGCGGGGCGACCTGCGCGAGCTGCTCGAAGCACGGGGCCTCGTGTGGGTCTCTCCCATCGAACTCGACGACGGTGACGAAGCTCCAGGACTGCGCCTGCTCAGCGAGCCGAGGCTGCTCGACGAACACGACCGCCACCTGGAGCTGGCCGAGCTCAACGGCGTGCCCCGTGCCGAGCAGTGGATGTTGTTCACGACGGAGCGAGACCTCGAACCCGCCTGGGCGCTCGATGCCCGCTTCGGAGGGATGAGTGGCCCGAGCGTCGGCCAGTACCATCAAGACCTCGTCTGCACCCAGCCCGTGGGCCCCACCGAACCGCTGCCGCTCGCATCTCCCGACGTTCACTCCTGGCTCGCCGCGAGGCTCCAGGACATCGAGGCCCGGTGGCGGAGCCTGCCGCGCGAGGGGCTCGAACAACGCATGCCCCCTTCCTCAGGCGCGGAGTCCTTCGAAGCACAGCAGGCAGCGGCCCTCACGGCGGCCGAGGCGCGCATCGCCAGAGGAGGGCTCCGCTGGGAGAAACTCGACGTCGACTGGCGCCGCGTCGCGAGCGGCACGCGCGACACCGCGCTGCTCCAGCGGGTCCTCGAAGGCGTGCGGCAGGACCGCCGTCGAGGACGCCCTGGCATTCCCTTCGACCTGATGGCGCAAGGCGTGGCCTGGCCCTGGGACTACCCAGGTCCGGGGCAACTCGCGGCACGACTCGATGAACCGGAGCGAAGAAAGCTCATGGGCTGGGCCCTCAAACGCGCCGGTGCTCGCTCGCTCGGCGGTGAGGGGCTCCGCTCCGCGCTCGACGCGTTGCACTCGGGAAGCCCTGGCTCCAGAGACCTGCTGCGACAACTCTCGCTCGAAGGGTGGACGGAGCGCGCCATCGACCTCACGACCGCCGAGGGACGCGGTCGGCTCCTCGCGCGTGCCGCGGCGCTCGCGATGTCGGACCCGACCGAGAGCAACGTGGAGCGCGTACTGACCTTGTGCGCCTGCGTTGGTGCGGGGACGCATGGGGCGTGGAACCTGCTCGATGCATGGGACCACCTCGACGCGGTGTTGAACGGGCGGACCCTGCCGGGCGTCGAGGCACGGCTCACGCCAGCAGTCCCTGATTCAGCGCTCGTCACCGAGCTGCGCGCCTGGTTGCTCGCGCACCCCGGGCCCCAGCGCAAGCTCGCGGAGGAGCTGGGCACGGACTGGGCACCCCGGCTGAGCGCGGCGACACCCGCCGACCGCGAACCCCTCACCCGCCTCCTCAAGAGCGCGCTCAAGTCCCCGAAGCTCACGGGCGAACTGGCGGCCCTGCTCGCGCGCCTGAACTGAAGCGAGGACAGGGCCTACCCGGAGCGCTACAAGGACCGCCATGCAAGAGCCCCGGCCTCCACGGACCCTCCACCGAGGCGACCTCTACTGGATGGAGTCCGATGAAGCGCGAGGGTCGATTCCCCCCATCCTGCATCCCCACCTGGTGATTCAGGAGGATGTCTTCAACCACTCGCGCATCCACACCGTGGTCGTCTGCGCGGTGACGTCGAACCTGAAGCGCGCCAACGAGCCGGGCAACGTGCTGCTCGACGTGGGTGAAGGCAACCTGCCGAAGCACAGTGTGCTGGTCGTGTCGCAAGTCTCCTCCGTGGAGAAGACGCGACTGGGCGAGTACATCGGCACGCTCTCCGCGCAGCGGGTGGAGCAGGTGCTCGCGGGCCTGCGATTCCAGCAGGCCGCGTTCTTCAACGGCCGATGACTCGCCACACGGACGACAACCGAGCTCAGGGGCGCTTGCCACCAGCGGGCGCTCGGCGGTCCGCTTGCAACCAGCGGCTCACTTCGTCCAGGTACTCACGCGGAAGCGCATGACCACTGTCGAAGGTCTTGTGCACCTTGCGACGAGACGGGGCCGCGTCGAACAGCGCACGGCTTTCCGCGACAGGGGCGAAGTCATCCTGGTTCGCCGTCAGCAGCAGCCAGTCCTGGTGAATCCGTGACATGTGTCGCGAGGGAGCAATCTCCTCCATCGTCGGCTCGATGTGGGGCGGCACCATCGTGACGAGGTGGGTGACACGAGGCTCACGCGCCGCGAGCACGAGCCCCACCTGGGCGCCCATGCTGTACCCGGCGACGAGCACCCTGGGCGGCTTGCCCTTCGCCAGCACGGCGGTGAGCAGCGCGTGGGCGTCCTTGATGGTGTCGGCAATCATCGCGATATACGGGCCGGGCTCGCCACGGTGAGCCTGCTTGGCGAGCGCCCCAGGCTTCGCCTCGGGGGTGGCCCGCTCCCCGTGTCGTCGCGCATCCATGAGATAGACGCGGTAGCCGGCCCGCAGCAGCGCGTCCTTCAACACACCGCCATGCGTGGGGGCCGCGTCCGACAGCCAGTCCTCCTTCTTCCGGGTGAGGCCGTGCAGGAGGATGGCCACTGGCGGGTTCGCCGCGCCGCCCTCGGGCTCCAGCACCTGGGTGGGGATGCGTTCTCCGTCCGCGCCCCGCACGTCCAGCGGGGCCCCCGGTTCGGCGGCGTGGGCCAGGGAGGCGGACAGCAGCAGCAGGCACAGCGAGAGCAGGCGAGTCATGTCGGGATTCCTCGAAGTGAGAGGCCCCGCCACCTTGCCAACGCCCACGTCAGCCACGCGTCAACGCCGGGTTGACCTCCGGTTGACGCGGCGACTGATAACCTGGGGCCCTCTCCTTCCAAGGTCCCCTGCCCTCCCGGGCATCCCCATGCGAGTGCTCATCGTCGAAGACAACCGCGACCTCCAGGCGAACATCGCCCGGTTCCTGGGAGCGGACTTCCAGTTGGACTTCGCCACCACGGGGCCGCAGGGACTCACGCTCGCGCTGGGCCATGAATACGACGTCATCGTCCTGGACCTGATGTTGCCGGGTTTGAACGGCATCGAGCTGTGTCAGCGCTACCGGGAGCTCGCGCCCCGGCTGGTCCCCATCCTGATGCTGACCGCGCGGGACACGCTCGAAGACAAGGAGGAGGGCTTTCGCGCGGGCGCGGATGACTACCTCGTGAAGCCGTTCTCCCTGCGCGAGCTGCGCCTGCGCCTCGAGGCCCTGGCGCGACGCCCCGTGCCTCCGAGTGGACGACGGCTGACGGTGGGACAGCTCACCCTGGAGCCGGACACCGGCTACACGCGGCTGGGCGAGCGCACCGTGCGCCTCAACAGGACGGAGGCGCTCATCTTGAAGCTGCTCATGGAGGCCGCGCCCAAGCCTGTCTCCACGGAGAAGCTGGCCCACCAGCTCTGGGGCGACGAGGCCCCGGAATCCAGCGCCCTGCGCACCCATGTCTATGCCCTGCGAGGCGCGCTCGCGGAGCTGGGGATGAGCCCCTCCATCACCACCCGACGCAATGAGGGCTACAGCCTGGATGCGCCCCAAGACTAGGTCGGTCCGAGGCCTCCTGCTGGGCGCCATGACGCTGTCCGCGGTGCTCGCGCTCGTGCTGATGGGAGCGTTCTTCACCGTCTTCAGCTACGACCTGGAGGACGCCATCTTCGGCCGGCTGGTGGCCACCGAGGCGGACCGGCGCCCGGGCGAAGCCAGCGTCGTCCCGTCCGGCATGACGACCTATGTCGGCCACGCCAGCCTTCCACCGTGGATCCAGGAGTCGGTGCCCAAGGACGCTCCACTCAGCGAGCGCGAGGTGTTCACCCAGGACCATGGCCACTTCCATGTCGCGGTGCGCCCGGACGAGGCCCAGGGACCCACGCGCTACGTGGTCTTCAACACGACGCAGCTGACGAGCACCACGCGCCATCTCCAACGGACAGCCAACCTGCTGGTGACCAGCGCCCTGCTGGCCCTGCTGGGCGCCGCGCTGCTCTCCCGCATCGTCGCGAGACGACTCAGCCGTCCCCTGGAGCAGCTCGTGTCACGGGTGCAAGCGGATGCCACCCCGCGCCCGGAAGAAGACGGCGGCATCGCCGAGGTGCGCTCGCTCGCGGCGGCCCTGCGCGCCCGAGACACCCGCATCCAGGAGTTGCTGGAGCGCGAGCGGGCCTTCAACCGCGATGCGAGCCACGAACTGCGCACGCCGCTGGCCGTGGCCCAGGGCGCGGTGGAGATTCTGGAGCAGGACCCACCGTCGGACGTGGAGACCTTCGAGCGGCTGCGTCAGGCGGTCCACCACATGGGCCTGCTGACCGAGGGCATCCTCTGGCTGGCCCGCGCGGGCCGCACCGACGAGGACTGCGAGCTGGTGCGCATCTCCCGCGAGATGGCCGCACTGTACGGCGGCCCCCGCCAGCGCGGCGACGTGGAGCTCGTCATCGAGGCGGAGGGCGAGGTCTTCGTGTCGCTGCCAGGGTCCGTGGCGCGGGTGATGCTGGGCAACCTCATCAAGAACGCGCTCGCCTACACGAGTCAGGGACGCATCGTCATCCACATCTCCCCCGACAGCTGGAGCATCCGCGACACGGGTGTGGGCTTCGGCCGGGTCGAACCCCGACACACGGGCTTCGGCATCGGACTGTCGCTCGTGGAGCGGCTGGCGCGCCGGTTCACCTGGGACATGGCCATCAGTCCCCTGGAGCCGCACGGGACGCAGGTGCGGCTCACGTGGCCCCGCGAGACCTGACGGCCGCGCGCGTCAGGCGTCAGTCGTCGCGGACATTCCGGACGTCCGGCTTCTTGCAGCCCGGCGTCATGCACAGCCCGCCGATGACGGTGCCTCCACCGAAGCCGGGCTGGAGGTCCAGTTGGCTCGCATGGATGCGAATCCGGACGAAGGGATGGCCACAGCCGAGGTCCTGATCCAAGTCCGCGTCATGGGCCTCCAGCACCAGCGGCAGCCCTCGAAGCTGGAGCGCGAGCGGCTTGCCCCCCACCTGACGGGACACGAAGCGCTCGTGGCGCCATTTGACGAAGCCCTCCGGCAGCGGCCGCTTGACCTCATGCGCGTTCTTGAACTCGAGGAAGACACGCGCACGGGCCCTCGTCGAACGGGCCGGCTTCACGGCGCGGGCGAACAGCGTGGCCCTGTCACACGGCTCGCATTCATAGAGCCGGAGGGTGCGCGCCTCCGTGTCGGTGTCGAGCGAGGGGATGTGGAACACCCGCGTCGGCTTCACGCGCCGATTGCACTCGGGACAGGCCGCCCGGGCCTTGAGGTCCTCGTCGGAGAGTCGCGCCGGCTGAACGTCCCAGCACCGCGCGCCCGTGAGGCCGAAGGGCGCGGGCAGGCGCCGAGCCTCCTCCGCGCGCTGGAGGATGACCTTCGGCAGGGTCTTCGAGCGCTTCAGCGCCTCGAACTCCCGAACGAGCCAGTCGCCATCCACATCCTCCACCTCGGGTCGGCGGCCATCCACCAGCCACTCGACCACGCCACGGGCCAGGTTCTGGAACGCATCTGGCGCACGGTCCTCAGCGTCGGGGTCTCCCGCCTGCTTGAGCGCCGCCGCGAGCGCGTGGGTGTTCGACTTCGCCTTCGTGCCCCGACGCTTCAAGTAGTCCCCGAAACCAACGCCCGAACGAATCGCGCGCTCATCCAGGTACTGCTCGCCGCGCTTCAGCTCCTTCGCGGTGAGCAGGTCCGGAGCGACGTGCTGGAGGGCCGGCAGATACTCGTCGGGCAGCTCCACCCGGTCGCCACCGAAGCGCCGGATGAAGTCCAGGGCATGGGCGATGGCTTCCTGCTGGAAGGAGGCGGGCAACGAGCTTCCACTGACTTCTCCCGCCGCCATCCAGCCCGGCTCGTCGCGGACGACGGCCTTGACCTCCTCGAACAGGTCCCCCTGCTCCCTGGCCAGTCGCTCCAGGACCTTGCGTGCCGAAGGGCGGAGCTGGCGCACCAGGCCCACGCACCACTGCGAGAAGCTCCACTCGCCCGACATCCCCGGGAGGGCGTAGCGCTTCGGCCAGGTCTCGAACTCGGACAGCAGCTCGACACGGCGCTTCATCTCGCGGCGGCTCAGCTGCTTGAGGCCCACCGCGGGGAGCAGCTCCTCGTACGTCACCGCCTCGAACGCGTTGCGCGGTCGGAACACGTTCGCCAGGAAGACGTCCCCTTCGGGCAGCGGAATCCTCAGCTCCATCAGCCGGTCGCGCATGGGCCGCAAGCGCTCCAGGTCCTCGGGCCGCGACTCGATGCCAATGGGCGCGGTGAAGTCACGCTCGCAGCTCGCGCAGGCCACGGCCGCTGGTGCGACGGGCACACCACACGCGCAGCGCAAGGCGTCGGTCCGGGGAGGAACGTACCGCAGCGCCGCTTCCCGGCGGTGCTTCCGCAAGGTGACGAAGTCGGTCTTCACACGCGAGTCGGAGTGACGCACGGACAGCGCGCGCTTCGTGCCTTCCCAGAGGAAGCACCGCACGTCACCGTCGAGCGCGAAGACCGCCAGCTCGCCACGTCCCCCCTTCCGCACGGCCAGCTCGAGAAGCGCCTCCAGGAACGCGCGCTCCGCCGGAGCCTCCGCGTCGGCCACGGCATAGCAGAGCTCGATGGGGCTGGAGAGCCAGCCCAGGTCGACCAGCGGACGCTGACGCAGCTCTTCGAGGCGCTGGGCGACGGAGCGCTTCTGCCCCTCCAGCCGGCTTCGCAGCCAGGCCGCTTCCTTCCTCGGCGCGTTCTTGAATTCGATGCGGACCGCCAGCCCTGTCAGTCCCTTGATGTTCACGCTCACGCTCCCCGAAGTGAAACGCAGCCGCACGGACTACCCGATGGCAACTGTCACCGTCCATCCAAAGCCACTCACGTGCCACCATCGCGGCGCGGGAGTGAAGCCCCGGGAGGTGCCGTGCGCGTCGCACGAGGCTTCGGCATGGGCGCATGCTGACGACAGCGGCCAGGCCGAGGACCCTGATCCATCCGCGTCACCACCAGACCCGAGTAGGTGTCCGCGTGTTCCTTCAAGTAGGTCACCAGGTCCACCTCCACCACCTCGCCAGCGAAGTGGTCACCGACAATCCACTTCCCGTTCCCGCTGTAGAGCCCGGTATGCCAGACCCAGACAGGGCGGCCCGACAGCTCGCCCACGGCACCCTCCGCGGGATTGGCGTCGAACCCCACCAGCCACAGCACGTCACCGGGTAGGAGGCGGGACACCGCGAGCGAAGAGGACGCCACGGGGGACAGGCCCGACACCGACGCCCCCAACTCTTCCGCGGGCACCGACACCGTGGGCAGCACGGAGAAGGACTTCCAGCCACAGCGCCCCACCCGCTCGGCGGCGTAGAACAACACGCCCTGGCAATCGAGCCCCTCGCCGCCTTCCCGCAGGCGCCCACCCAACACATAAGGCACGCCCAACACCTCTCGCGCGGCGAGCACGAAGCGCTCCGCGAGCCGCGCCCGCTCCTCGCGGGGAGTCTCCACCTGGGCATGCACGCGGAGACTCAGCCCCAATCCCATGGCAAGAGCCCACCGAGGAATGAATCCTCTCAGGCTCGCGCCGAATCCCTTGCACTCGAAGGCCATGCCCGGAGCGTGGCACGTCGCGCGGCGGCGCCGCAAAGCGACACACGCGCGGCACATCCCCGGCGCCACGGAAACGCGGGCGGCTTTGACACCGGCTGCCGCTCACGCGTTCCCAGCAACGCGGCTAGAGAAACTTGTCCCAGCCGGTCTTGAACCAGTTCTTCACGGCGTCGGCCCTGTCGCCCCAGCTGTTCCCATGGGGTCCGGCGATGTCGATCATCCCGTTGACGCCTCGGGCCTTCAGGTCCTCGGCGGCCTTCACGGGGTCCTTCGAATCGCCCCACACCGAGATGGTGCCGGCGGCGGGGCTCCCAGCGGGCAGGAAGGTCTTGATGGCCTCGTCGGTCAGCTTGTCGTGACGCACCACGAAGGTGGCGGGCCCGCCCAGCTCTTTCGCCAGGTCGACCATCTTCTGTGCATCCGTCCCCTTCACCTCTCCCCCGGTGGGCGGGTTGATGGCCAGGATGGCATTGGGGAAGCGCTCACGAATCTTCGGCCCCCACTCCTGCATGTCCTCGAAGCCCAGGTTGAGCATCAACCGGTCCTCGGAGATGCCCACCTTCTCCAGCTCGTCGAGGACGGCCGGCATCTGGTCGGCCTCCTTGATGTCGAGCTTGAGTCCGCGCCCGGACTCCTTCCCCATCGTCAGCCACTCGTTGAGGGTGAGGTTGTCCCCATCCTCGTGGTTCTTGTCGTGGCGCATCTCCGGAGAGTCCTTGTTGATCTCCTTCCGGACGTCACCTTCGAACCAGTTCGCGCCGCTGTTCAGCGCGTCCTCGAACTGCTCCTTCGTGTTGGTGCGATGCGCGTTGCGCGCCTCGGAGAGCGGCTGGGTCCCAGACCAGGTGTTGTCCACTGGAGCGGGGGACTCGGCGGACTTCGCGCTGGCGGTGGTGGCCTGGAAGCTGTCCACCTGGGAGTGGCCCTTGGCGACAGTCGCCGGAGCGACGGCCTTCACTTCGGGCGCCGGGGGCGGAGGAGACGGCTTGGGGAGCGGGACGACCCTGGGACCAATCCGACCGCCGTGCTCAAAAGGCATGGTGCATCCTCCGATTCTCAATTGTCGGGGAATGGCACGAAAAGGTGCTTGGGATGCGCCGCCCCCGCCGCTCACAGGTGAAGGACACCGCTCGCCGGCTGCGTGCGGGCCTTCACAGATGCACCCGCGATTGAGCCCCGCCACGCCCCTAACCTTCTCCTCGCGCTGAGACGTCCACCCCATTCAGCGCCGGGAGAATCGACGTGTCCCACTTCCTTCCCACCCGCAGGGCCCTCCTCGCCGGCGCCGCGGCGACCACCGCCGGACTGGCGCTCCGGCCCGAACCCGCACGGGCCGCCCCCGCGCCCAGGCGTGCGCCGAGCGAGGACCCCGTCCGCCTCTTCTCCAACGAGAACCGCTACGGCCCTTCTGAAGGCGCGAAGCGAGCCATCCGCGAGTCCCTCCACCTCAGCAGCCGCTACGCCACGGCCGACAGCGTCAATGCCCTCAAGCGCCTCATCGCCGAGCAGGAGGGCCTGACGCCCGAGCACGTCCTGCTCACCGCGGGCTCCTTCGAGGCGCTGACGCTCATCGCGGCGGAGTACGCCTCCGGTGGGGGCGGCGTCGTGTGCGCGGACCTGACCTTTCCCGTCCTCGCCAACTACGCCGAGCGCGTCGGAGGGAAGGTGCAGCGCGTTCCGCTCGACGCCACGCTGACGCATGACCTTGCGGCCATGGAGGCCCGCGTGGGCGCGGGCACGAAGCTCGTCTCGGTGTGCAATCCCAACAACCCCACGGGCACCATCGTCGACCCGGCCCGCTTGCGCGCCTTCTGCGAGGCGGTGTCTCCCCGCGCCACCGTGCTGGTGGACGAGGTGTATCTGAACTACCTGGAGCCCGCGCCGGGCCAGTCCATGGTGGACCAGGTGCGCGCGGGAAGCAGCGTCATCATCGCCCGCTCCTTCTCCAAGATTTATGGGCTGGCCGGCATGCGCGTGGGCTACGCCCTGGCCCAGCCCCAGGTCATCCAGCGGTTGTCCGAGCTGCGGATGTCCCTCCCCAACTCCACGTCCATCCTGGCCGCGACGGCGAGCCTTCAGGACAAGCCCTTCCTCGCCCGCATGCGCAAGCTCACCGCCGAGTCTCGCGAGGTCACCACCCGCGTCCTGGACGAACTGGGGATGAAGTACGTCGCGGGCCACGGCAACTTCCTCTGGATTCCCCTGACCCGGCAGCAACTGGACCTGCCCGTGCGCTTCGCCCCCCATGGCTTCCACCTGATGACGAACCCGAACGTCCCCATCTCCATGGACGACTCCGCATTGCGCCTGACGCTGGGCACGGTGGAGGAGATGCGCGCGTTCGGAACGCTCCTGCGCTCCATGCTGAAGACCTGAGAGCAGACAGACAGGCGCACGCATCCCCGAGGCGCTCGCGCGTCGTCGGGCTGGATTCACTCTGGTAGGTTCCCGCGCATGAAACACCGCCTGGCCCCCGCTCCAGCGTTCTGGACCCTGCAGCTCGGGGGCTGGGGGCTCTACGCCATCCTGCTCATCATCACCTTCTATCCGGCCATCAACGCGGATGGCGGCGCGCTGCACCTGGTGGTGGCCAAGGCGCACCGCGCGCTGTACGGACTGGCGCTCACCAGCGTGATGAGGCTGGCCTACCGGCGCCTCTTTCCGGGCACCTTCCGGCGGCAGACGCTCTGGGCCATGGTCACCAGCGCGGCGTTCGGAGTCCTCTGGACGGTGCTGGGTGAGCTGTGGGCCATCTGGCTCTATCCCACGTACGACTGGCATCGACACCAGATGTCGCTTCCCCGGCTCTCGCTGGAATACGGCGTCACGCTGCTGGGCTGGAGCGGGCTCTACTTCGGAATCAAACACGCCCGAGCCTGGCAGGAGGAGCGCGAGCGCGCCCTGCGAGCGGACACCCTGGCGCAGGAGGCGCGGCTCGCGTCCCTGCGTCACCAGATGCACCCGCACTTCCTGTTCAACGCGCTCACCTCCGTGCGCGCCCTCATCGGGGAGGACCCCGCCCGTGCGCGGCGCATGGTGACGGAGATGGCGGACTTCCTGCGCTTCTCGCTCCAGAAGGGGGACTACCCGCATGTCCCGCTGGAGGAGGAGCTGTCCATGGTGCGCAGCTACCTGAGCATCGAGTCGGTGCGCTTCGAGGAGAAGCTGGACGCGAGCCTCTCCGTGGAGCCCGGCACCGAGCAGCTCACCGTGCCCGCGTTCCTCATCCAGCCGCTGGTGGACAACGCGGTGAAGCACGGCCTCGCGTCCGGAGTGCTGCCGGTGCGCGTGCGTGTGCGGGTGACGCGGGTGCGGGACGTGCTGCGCATCCAGGTGGACAACACCGGCACGTGGGCGCCCGCGGCGCGCGAGCTGGGCCCCCAGGGCACGGGCACCGGGCTCCGCAACGTGCGCGAGCGACTGGCCCACCTCTACGCGGACCGCGCGAAGCTGGAGACGTCGGAGACGGACGGCTGGGTCCACATCGTCGTCGAGCTTCCCGCCATGGAATGGACCCCGATACTCGCGGAGGAATCGCATGACGCTGCCCCTGCGCGCGTTGCTCGTGGATGACGAGCGGCTCGCCCGAGTCGAGCTGCGCGAGATGCTGTCATCGTCTCCCCATGTGAAGGTCGTGGGCGAGGCGGACAGCGTGAAGTCCGCGCTGGAGCGAATCGAGGAGCTGCGGCCGGAGCTGCTCTTCCTGGACGTGCAGATGCCCGGAGAGGGTGGCTTCGAGCTGCTCGCCCGCCTGCCCGAGCGGCCATTCCAGGTGATTTTCGTCACGGCCCACGACACGCACGCGCTGCGGGCGTTCGAGGTCAACGCGCTGGACTACCTGCTCAAGCCCGTGCATCCGGACCGGCTGGCGCGGGCCGTGGAGCGACTGGTGGAACGGGAGCAGGGTAAACCGGCGCCCGCGCAGGGCCCCACCCGCCAGAAGCTCACCGAGGCGGACGTGTTGTTCCTGGAGAACGGCGCGAAGTCGCGCTTCGTGCGGGTGGAGCAGCTCGTCTGCCTTCGCGGCGCGGGCGACTACGTGGAGCTCGTCACGGCGGACGGCCAGTGCACGCTGTCGCCGCGCCCCTTGAAGGAGTGGGAGCTGCGCCTGCCGGAGCGGACCTTCGCGCGCATCCACCGCTCCGCGCTGGTCAACCTGACCTACGTCGAGCGCGTGGACCGGGGCTTGAGTGGCGGGGGTGACGTCTACCTGCGCGGGCTGGAAGCGCCTCTGCCGCTCAGCCGGAGCCATGCGTCGGCGCTGCGCGAGCGGTTCGGCTGACCGGCTGCGCCCGTGAGCGCGCGGCGACTACCTGCCGCGCTGCTCCTGCTCGCGACAGCGCTCCACGAAGTCCAGCACCTCGCGCGACACGGAGCCCTCCGGCAGCGCGAAGTAGCGCGAGACGATATCCACGGTGGCGATGTACTCCGGCAGGTTGTAGCCGTAGAAGACCAGACGCCCGAGCCGCGAACCCTCTCTGGCGCTCAGGTGCTCGCTCAGCGTGGAGCACGCCAGGTCCACCGATTCACGCAGCGAGAGCCCTCCAGTGCCGGCCCCCAGGGCGACCATGGCCACGGAGAGGTCTGCTTCGTCCAACTGCTCCAGCGTCTCCCACAGCTTCACGCAGGCCGCGCGGATGCGCTGCGAGTCCGGGAACGAGCCCCCGTGAATGCCCTCGCGATAGTCCATCACCGCGACGTGGGCCACCCACTTCGCCGTGGGGTGCGCGCCCGCCTCCGTCACCAGCACCTCTCCCGGCGCCATGGGTCCACCGAAGCGCGCATTCAGCGCCGCGAGGATGTGCTCCTGGAAGCCTTCGCCGCACGCCCGGCGGATGGCGCCGGAGACACCCGAGCCGAGCTGGCCATTCGTGTTGGATGCATTGACGAGCACCCGCTCGCGTCCGCTCACCAGACTGCCTTGCACCACTTCGACAGACGACAGCCGTGAGCCCACGTCAGGGCTCTTCAACACCACGTTCGACAAGCGCATGCACGACCTTCCCAGGTCCACTCAAGACAAGCGGGACCCGCCAGAGCACCGGCCGGTCCCGCGAAAAAATTGTAAGGGATTCCGGTGGAGCGGACCTTGGGCCCGCTCTACATCCGGCTCACTCCACGGCGCGCTTCGCCTCGGGGTCGATGACGCGGTTGCCCTTCCACCAGTCATGCTCGCCGTAGCGCTGCTGGGCCCGGTCCACTCCGCCGTAGTTCCCGGTGACGATGTCCGCCAGGTTGGCCAGGGACTCGGAGCCCTCTTTGTAGTACTTGGAATGGTCGCCCATGTTGCTCTTGTCCCCGCGGTCCTTCGCCTCCGCGGTGAACCGGTTGGCGCCGAACTTGTTCTCGGACGGGTCCTGTCCCAGCGGGTCCCCGGGCAGGTTGCTGCCATTGAGCCAGGACACCACGTCCCGGCTGGCCGAGCCGGACCACACGTGGCCGTTGGCGAGCGCGCCGTCGTAGTCCTTCACCGACTTGGCGCTGCCCGCGCCGGGGCTGCCGATGAGCACCAGGTCATCCGCCTGGAGGCCGTTCTTGTCGGCGGCGATGGAGGCGGTGGTGCTGCCATAGCTGTGGCCAATGACAGTCAGGTGCGGCTGGTTTCCGTCGCGCGCGGCGCGGATGCCGGCCACGTCGGCGGCCAGCAGCTTGGCGCCATTCTCCGCGGCGTTGTCGGACGCCACGTTCTGGAAGCCCGGCGCGTCGTAGCCCATCCAGGCCACCGTCGCGACCTCACCCTGCTGCGTGCCCGAGGCCTTGTGGAGCTTGAGCGCGTCGCTGGTGATGTTGTCCATGTAGCCGCGCACGTCCGAGTTCAGGCCCGGCACGCTCACCGACACATGCTTCGCGGTGTCCAGGTTGCCGGCGACGATGGCCGCACGGCCCTCGCCATTGACGAAGGTCGAGTCATAGACGAGCAACTGCGCGGAGCCCGCCTCCTTCGCCACCCGGTCGAGCTGCGTCTGCACCGCCCGCGCGTTCTCCAGCTGGCGCTGTTGGTCCTTGGAGGGTGACTTCTCCGCGCTGAGCTGGGCGATTTCATTCTTCAGCTGCGTGCGGTTCGCGGTGTCACGCACGGAGGCCGGCAGGCCATCCATGGAGCCGAGCTTCTTGGGGTCCGAGCTGACCACCTGCGACTGCTCCGTGGGCGACAGCTGCTTCCACCAACCCGCGCGGGCCTTCGGGTCCGCGGGCGCGCTGTCCAGCGGCCCCTTGGCGGCGAGCGGGGCATTCTCCCCGGTGAGCTTCTCCGCCCCCGTCTTGCGAGGCCCCTCGAACGTGGAGACCGTCTCCACCTTCTCCACGGGCTTCGCCTTGGGCTTGGCCTTGGCCGCCGTCTGCTGCTCGGCCGCGACGCGCGCGGCCTCCGCTCGGCGACGGGCGGACTCGGCTGCGCTGCTGTTCACAGAGGAGATACCGGCCATGACAGCGCCTCGTGTTGAAGGGGGGATACCTACATCTTCGCGAATCAGCCGAAAATGTTTCCTGACGCCTAGGAAAAACCGAGGGGCGTGATGTGACGCAGGACGTCACACCTTTCGGCGGCGACCCACGGCGCTCCGAGTCACGTTGGCGCAGGCATCGCGCGAACCCGGACGCCAGAAAGCAGAAGGCCCGGGGCCGCTGTTCGCGACCACCGGGCCTTCGTCAACGACCGGGGACGGGGCTACTTGGTGGGGTTGTCCACGCCGTTGTTGGTCCACACGTAGCGCTGAATCCAGTCACCACCGACGCCCAGGCCCGTCTCACGCTGGCGGTCCTGGACGAGCGCGGGGGGCAGGCCCTTGTCCTGGAAGGACGCGGGCACGCGGGTGCCGGACTCGAGGTGCGAGTTGTTGACGACCTCGTACTGGAGGTTGGGCTTGCCGGTCTTCTCGTCGATGCCGGTGCACGTCACCTGCGTGCGGTAGGAGCCGATGAACCACTCCAGCGAGGTGTACTTCTCCTTGCTCTTCTCGTCGGTGCCCGGGCCCGTGAAGCGGTACAGGGCCTTGTCCTTCTGCGCGTCGGTGGCCTCGGCGGGAGGGAACACGTCGCCGGGCTTCGGGTTCGGGTACATCTTGAAGAACTCTTCGGTCACCTGCTGCTGGTGGGGACGGCCCGCCAGGTCTTCGGTGTACGCGTTGTCGCGCACGGTGACGCGCTCGGTGCCGTTGTCCGTCTTGTCCCAGGTGCCCAGGTCCTTGGGCTTCTCCTCGAGCAGCCAGGTGCCCCACAGCTTGGGCCAGTCACCCTGCAGCTTCTGCCCCGTCACCGGGTCCGTCGTCCGGGTGATGCCCTCCAGGTCCACCTTGCCCAGCGTCTTCAGGCTCTGGGTGATGGAGGAGTCCTTGCCGACGAGCAGCTCCGACGTCTTGGCCAGGGCATCCATGCCGCCCTCGGCCGCCTTCACCAGCTGGTCGGCGGCGCCGTCCGGCAGCACCTTCGTGACGCCGTGGTAGGCGGTGCGCAGGCCCGTCTGGAACACGTCGCGGGCCAGGTCCTTCGGGTCGGTGATGGCCTTCTTGAACGCGTCAGTGACGGGGTTGTGCTTCACGTCCTCGAACACGTCCTTGGTCGTGTCGACGACGGCCTTCTTCACGTCCGTCGCCTTGTCGACGACCGTGTCCTTCACGTCGTTGACGGTGTTCGTCACCGTCTTCCGAACGTCGTTGAAGCTGGGGATCTTGAAACCCATGTGGGTGGGACCTCGGGGGGTGTGGGCGGCCAGACTTCGGCTGACTCTGGAGTTATCGGCCCTGGAACGTCGATTGTTTCTTGTAGGCTGAGAACCACGCCCCACCCTTGGATTGCCCCTGAATCCAGGGGGTTGCGAGGACCTTCATGCAGCCACACTCCGACTGGCGCCCCCACGCGCTCGATGGCGCCCTCCTCTGGTTCCACCGGATCACCGGCACGAACCTCCGCGTGGACGGACCCCGGACGCGCCACCTGCGGCGAAGGGCGCCCCGGCTGGTCCTCTTCGGCATCACCAACGCGTGCAACCTCGCGTGCACCTTCTGTTCGAGAGAGCGGGAAGCGAAGAGCGAGTGGACGGTGGACTCCGCCTTCGACGTGCTGGCGGGCCTGGCCCGCGCGGGCACGCTGGAGGTCGCGTTCGGTGGCGGCGAGCCCCTCGCCTTTCGTGGCCTCGATGAGCTGGTGCGGCGGCTGTCGAACGAGACGCCGCTCGCCATCCACTTCACCACCAACGGGATGCTGCTCTCCGACGAGCGACTCGCACGACTCGCGCCCCACCTGGGAGAGGTCCGCGTGTCGCTCTACGACGACAACGACTGGGAGGCGTGTGTCGAGCGGCTCGCCCGCGCCGGACAGACGTTCGGCGTGAACATCCTCGCGACCCCGGAGCGACTGCCCACGCTGCCCGCACAGCTCCGGACGCTTCACGCGCTGGGCTGTCGAGATGCCGCGCTCCTGCGCTACGTCGGCGACGACGCGAAGCTCCGACTGAGTCCTTCGGATGAGGCACGACTCACGGAGGTGCTCGCGGACAGCCCGCTGCGCACGCGCCTGTCGGTCTGCTTCGGAGACACGCTGACGGAGGTCCCCCGGCTCTTCGGCGGCGACTGCGGCGCGGGGCTCGACTTCGTCACCCTGACGTCGGACCGACGGCTGAAGGCGTGCTCGTTTCAGGGCGGGGGACTTCCCATCACCTCGGCGGAGGATGTGCTCGCGGGATGGAACGGGCGGCGAGACGTGCTGTCCGCGCCGTCGCCCCTGGCGGGCTGTGCGCGCGCGGGGGCGCCTTTGGGAGAGGCGCTGACCGACGGCGTTCGCGTGTGGCGCGGGTTCTCCGGAAACAACAGCGGAGACTGCGTGCTCGTGGGTCGCTTCGAGACGGCTGAAGAGGCCACGGCCTACCTCGACACGCTCCTGCCAGACTGGAAGTCGGGACGCGCCTACCCGGAGCGATGGAAGGAGCTGCTCGCGGCGGAGGGCATCCCGGTGGGCGCGGAGGAGCGCGTCCCCGATTTGATGGCCTCGCTGGGCCGGGTGGTGATGCTGCACACCGAGATGACGCTGGATGACGACTTCCCCGCGCTGCGGACCCTCTTGTGGAAGCGCAAGGGGCGCATGGTCCACTCGGAGATTCACGGGCACGGTAGATTCGAGCTGGCGACCGCGTTTGGAGTGCGGGACACGGCGACCCTGGGCGCACTGGAGCGCGTGCTGGAAGAGGAAGTGCACGGCTCTTTCATCCGCCATGCGAACCAGCTCCACGGGCTCGTGGGCTACTGGGGCGCCCCTGGTGGCAGGGAGTCCCTCGACACCGTGGTGGCGAGGCTGAAGACACTCGCCCAGGAGAACGGCGCGGTCGTCGCGGCGGAGCTGGTGGAGGTCCCCAAGGACCTGCGCCTCGAACAGCGCCTCGCCTCGCGCGGCCCTCACGCGGGGCGGCTGCGCCTGTGGGTCCTGTTCCAGTCCGCGGAGGTGGCGAGCCGCTATGCGAAGGACCTGACCGGCGACGTCACGGTGGCGGGCCCGCACGTCCTGCTGGAGGAAGACCACTTTGGCCCCCGCCTGGGTTACCTCGCCCAGCGCCAGGGTGGCACCGCGCTCATGCTCACCAGTCAGCGCGTCATCGTGAGGGGCTCCTTCTCGCAGCCGAAGCGCGGCCCGCCCGACGTCGTCCCGCACCTTCGTCCGTACCTGACACCGGACGACCGCGTGGAATCGGCACCCGGGAACGACAGCCTCTCGGTCCGGGTCAACACGATGGAACCCGGACGCGTGCTGAAGGCGCTCGTCGAGCTGGAGGCCGTGCTGGGCCTGCATGCCTGGGTTCGGGTGTACTCCGACGACCCGCTCGCGGAGGCACTGCACCGCCTCCGCGAGGACGTGAACGAAGAACTCCGTCGACGGTAGCGACGGCCCTACCCCTGCTCGGCCCGGGGGACTTCTCGCCGCGGGCCCAGGTGCCATCCCTTGGCCCGCTCCTGCTCACGCCAGAGCGCCGCATAGGGCCCCTCGCGACGCACCAGCTCGTCGTGAGTCCCGCTCTCCGCCACGCGTCCGCGCTCCAGCACCACGATGCGGTGCGCGCGACGCACCGTCCGCAGCCGGTGCGCAATCACGACCACCGTCTTGTGCCGGACCAGCTCGTCAATCGCCCGCTGAATCTCCGCCTCCGCGGACGCATCGACCGAAGCCGTGGCCTCGTCGAGCAGGACGATGGGCGCGTCCTTGAGGATGGCCCGCGCGATGGACAGCCGCTGCCGCTCGCCTCCCGAGAGTGAGCCACCGTCCTCGGTGAGCACGGTGTCGAAGCCCTGGGGGAGCGCCTGGATGAAGTCGTGCGCCCTCGCGGCCCTGGCGGCGCGCTCGACGTCCTCCCGGGACGCATCCGCGCGGCCCACGCGCAGGTTGTCGAGCACCGTCCCGGAGAACAGCACCACGTCCTGGAACACCATCGCGATGTGCCGGTGCAGCTCCTCGAACGGCAAATCCCGGATGTCGACTCCGCCGATGCGAATGGCCCCCTGCCCTCGCGGCACGTCCCACAGCCGCGCGACCAGATGCACCAGCGTCGACTTGCCCGAGCCCGAGGCACCGACAATCGCCGTGAGCGACTGCTCGCGGAACTCGACGGAGACGTCCTTCAGCACGTGCTCCCCTTCGTACGCGAAGGAGACGGCCTCCACCTCCACGTTGAAGCGGGTGACAGGCGCCGCCGGCGAGGAAGGCTCGCTCAGCGGCTTCTCGGCCATGAGCCGGTCCACGCGCTCCAGCGCGCGCTGGGAGCCTCGGAGCATGAGGAGCGCCACGCCCAGCTCGGCCACCTGTCGCGTCACGCCCACGCTCACCACGAGGAACACCAGGAGCGTCCCCGGAGCCAGCGTCCCCTGGAAGGCCAGCGTGCTGCCCACGAACGCCACGACGACGAAGCTCGCCTCGACCAGGAAGCCGAAGACGGACAGGAGCGGTGACGGCGCCACCTCCGCGCGGATGAGCGCGTCACGCAGCCGCTCCATCGCCTTCACGAAGCGCTGGTACACCTCACCGTGTCGACCGAAGGCGCGGAGCACGGCGATGCCCTGCACGTACTCGACGATGCGCGCGTTCACGTCCGCCGTCGCCTCGAGCACGGAGGTGATTTCCCGCACGAAGAGGGGCGTCGTGGCCGCCAGGACGACGAGCGCGACGGGCAACATCGCGAGGACGGCGAGCCCCAGCCGCCAGTCGAGGAAGCACAGCCCGAGGCCCACCAGCATCGGCAGGGCGAAGCTGGCGGCGAAGACGCCGATGATGTGCGACCAGATGTCCTCGACGAGCGCCAGGTCCGTCGTGAGCACGCCCATCAGCTCGCCGCTGCGGTGCTGGGTGAAGAAGCCCATGGGCAACCGCCGCAGGTGGTCCGCCGTGCGGATGCGGGCCTGTCCCATCAACGCATGGGCCGCGGTGAAGATGTTCGACATCGCCGACCGGGTGAACACCATCCGCAGGAGCACCGCGAGGACGATGCCGCCCGTCACCTGGCCCGTCAGCTCCAGGGTGAACCGTCGCTCCAACGCCGCGCGGACGAAGAACAGGACCAGCGCATAGGGCAGCGCCGTCGCCACCGCCTCACCGAAGGCGAAGAGGAAGCCGCGCCGCAGCCGCGCGTCCTTCTGGCCCGCCAGCCGCTCTCCGAGCGTGAAGAACTCTCCAATCATGACGCCACCTCCACACCACGCGGGGCTTCTGCCTCGGCACCGCCGAGCGACCAGTCCCGTGCATCCGAGTGACTCGCCCACAGCCGCTGGTAGAGCGCGCAGCGCGCGAGCAATACCTCATGCGGGCCCTGGTCCTGGACCCGTCCTCCGTCGAGCACGACGATGTGGTCGGCGGTGGCGATGGTCGACAGCCGGTGGGCGACGACCACGACGGTCCTCCCCTCGCACAGCTCCGACAACGCCTCCTGGATGCGCGCCTCGTTCTCCGGGTCCGCGAACGCGGTCGCCTCGTCGAGCAGGAGCACGGGCGCGGCCTTGAGCAGGGCCCGCGCGATGGACAGCCGCTGCTTCTCTCCACCGGACAGCCGCGCGCCGCGCTCGCCCAGCATCGTGTCGTACCCCTGGGGCAGCCCGAGGATGAAGTCATGCGCCCGCGCGGCGCGGCATGCGGCCTCCAGCTCCGCGTCCGTCGCCTCCGCGCGTCCCAGCCGCAGGTTTTCGCGGACGGAGCCATGGAAGAGGAACACGTCCTGGAACACCATGGAGACGCGCGAGAGCAGCGTGTCGAGCGGCAGCTTGCGCACGTCGACGCCCCCCAGCTCCACCGTGCCGCCATGGGCCTCCCACAGCCTGGGCACGAGCTTCACGAGCGTCGACTTGCCAGCGCCCGAGGGCCCCACGAGCGCGGTCACCTTCCCGGCCGGCGCATCGAACGTGACGCGGTGGAGCACGTCCTTCCCCGCGCTGTCGTAGCGGAAGTCGACCTCGCGGAAGGAGATTCCGTCATGTCGTGGCGACTCGGTGCCCGCGACGTCTTCCAGGTCGGGCGCCAGGAGGATGTCGTGGATGCGCTCGTTGCCCGCTGTGACGCGCTCGACGTTGCCCCACGCGAACATCAGCCGCATCAGCGACATGAGGAGCTGGGGTCCCAGCACCAGGAACAACACCAGCGACTCCAGCGAGAGCCCGCCTCGCACGTAGAGCCAGCCTCCCAGGGGCACGAGGACGACGAGGCTGGAGCCGATGAGCGCGCCGAAGGCGCCATAGCCCCGCCCGTTGGTGCGCATGAAGCCCTCCATCCACGCCAGGCCCTCCTCGATGGAGCGCGAGAGGTCCCCGAAGCGGGCCGCGGAGAGGCCAAACGTCTTGATGACCTTGATGCCCCGGAAGTACTCCAGGAGCGACGCGTTCATCCGCTGCTGAATCTCGTTCCACCGCGCATGCGCCTTGCCGACATCGCGCATCGCGAGCGCCATGGCGCCCACGGCCAAGGGAGCGACGGCGATGCTCGCCAGGGCCATCCGCCAGTCCACCCACAGCAGCGCGACGGCCGTGGCGAGCGGAACCACCATGGCGGCCACCGCGTCCGGGAAGTTGTGCGCGACGAACGACTCAATCTGATTCACGTCGTCCATCAGCGTCGTCTTCAGCGAGCCCGTGGACCGACGGCTGAAGAACGACAGTGGCACCGCGCCGAGCTTCCGCGCGATTCGCAGGCGCAGCGCATGGAGGATTCGGAATGCGGCGATGTGCGCGGCCATCGTCGCCCCCGCGACGAACAGGTAGCGCAGCACCAGCGCCCCCACTGCGACGAGCGCCAGCGTGCGGACCTCGTCCAGCTTCGGCGGCTCCGCGTAGATGGCCGTGGCCATGCGCGCGACGATGAAGAACGGCACCAACCCCAGCGCGGCGGCCACCGTCGAGCTGAGCGCCGCGAGCCCCACCAGCGGCCCCTGCAAACCCAGCAGCGACACCAACCCTCGCAGGCCAGGCGGCGGATGACTCGGCGACTCCTCGACGACACTCACGGACGACCTCCCATTGACTTGATTTCGATAATAATATTCATTATCGACGCCTGACCAGCGGCATCGACGAACCGGGGCACAGGTCCCCACCCGTTACGCGCGGGAGGGCAGGACACCGTTCCGCAGCAGCTTCAGGCAGAGCGCCAGGTACGCGCGTTCCCGCTGAGCGCGGCTGCCCAGGTGCCGCAGCCGGTGGGCATGGCGCTCGCTGTAGCTGACCCAGGCCTTCATGAGGCCCGCCAGGGCGATGAGGAGCAGCTCCGGGTCCACGTCCTTCGCGACGGCGCGGTTGCGCTGCGCGGCCCGGACCTGGGCGGCTTGTCGTTCGACGAAGTCGTCCTCACCCGGCCACATCTCCAAGTCCCCTTCCAGCGCGGCCCAGGCGGCCAGGCGGGACCACTCCGGACTCGCCCGGAAGAAGCCGACGAGCTGCTGGAGCCCCTCCTCGGTGAGCAGCCCCAGGCCGTCATCATCGGGAGCCGGTGCGTGGGCCCGCGCGGAGTCCTCCACCGCGTGGGCCTTCACGATGGCGTAGAGCGACTCCTTCGTCCCGAAGTGGTGCTGAATCAGGCTCACGGACACGCCCGCCGCGTTGGCGACATCCCGGAAGGACGTCCCGGCGAAGCCACGCTCCGCGAACAGCCGCGTGCCCTCCGTGAGGATCCGCTTCCGGACCCCCTCCGGGTCCCTCGTCAGCACGGGCTTCTTCTTCGCGGCGGCGACCATCGTGAACTTACTGTACGACCAACAAGTTCACCGTTCAAGTCTCCGGGCGATAGGGCCCGCCAGGGACACCCCAGCCCCAGGTGGGCATGGGCCCGTCCAGCGTGACGCTCGCGCCGGGCTGGGAGTTGATGACGGCGAGCCGGGAGCCCCACTCGACGTAGGCGACGAAGGCCGAGCGGAACTCGGGGTCCGAGGGCAGCCCCACCTCGTTGGCGCTGTCGAGCAGCAGGTCCGTCCAGCGTCGCCGCTGCGCCTCCGTCAGGTGCCGCTCCAGGTGGTGACGCAGCATCCCGGGATGTCCGCCATGCGCCTCGCTGTAGGCACGAGGCCCGCCCAGGACTTCACCCAGGAAGAGGGCGACGTGGGCCGGGTGCCGCGCGGACATGCGCTCGAAGATGGGGCCGAGAAGCGCGTCGGTGCGCACCCGGGCATAGAAACACTCGGTCAGCCGCGCCAGGGCCTGCGCCCCACCCGCCCACGCGTACAGCGTGGGCACCGCGGACGCATCACCGCCGTCGCTCACGGCCGGGTCCACGCCGTGTCGACGTCGTAGTGCTTCATCTCCTGGATGTCGGAGACGAACGGCCGCACGAGCACGAAGAACTTCTGGAAGGCCGCGCTGCCCCGGAACCCCTTCATGTGTCCTTCGAGAGAGTCCCACTCGATGCGGACCACGAAGTGGTGGGGCTCCTCGGAGCCTCGGCTCACTTCGTAGCGCAGGCAGTGCGGCGAGGCGCGCAGGTGCTCGCCCGCGGCCCGGTAGGCTTCGAGGAACGCGTCGGCGCGCTCGGCCGGGATGTCATAGCGGATGTATTCGACAATCATGGACTGCTCCTTGTTCGATGAGGACTTCGACGGACGGGGTGCGGCGGTAATCCCCGCGACGCCCAGGGCGGCGACGAGGAGGAACAAGGCGACACGACGAGACTTCCCGGACACGGACGACCTCCAGGGCGGGGCCTGGTTTCGAGGGTGCATTCCCGCCCAGCCGTGCCACTGTAAGGACGGCGGGAGGACCCCCGCTTTGTCGGCCGTTCCGATTCGTGGGCCTCGCGTTCCAAAGGGAGGGATGGGGATGGAGCCGCTGTCCGCGGTGCTGCGTGGGATGAACCTGAAGGGAAGCATCTACGCGGCCTGGGAGCTGCGGGCCCCGTGGGGCATGGACCTGCCGGAGGCTCCCTTCGCATCCTTTCACTGGATGGAACAGGGAAGCAGTTGGCTGCGCGCCGGCGAGGACGTCCTGCCCCTGGAGGCTGGCGAGCTGGTGGTCCTCTTCGGCGGCCAGGCGCATCAACTGCTCTCCTCGCGGGCGGCCTCGGTCACGCCCCTGTCACGACTGCTCGTGCGGCACCCACCCGTCGCGGGGGTTCATCACGTCGAGGGCCCGGGTGCGCAATCCCGACTGGTCTGCGGCAAGTTCGCGGCCGAGGGCGAGCAGGGTCTCCGGATGCTGCGCGGGCTTCCCCCCGTCGTACACCTGGGACGCGAGAAGCTGCACGCGCTTCCCGCCCTCCGCGCGCTGCTGACGTCCCTCTCCCACGAGGCGGGCTCCACGGCCCCCGGAGCCGCCACGGCGGCCGCGCGAATCACCGAGGCGCTCTTCGTCCAGGTCCTGCGCACGCTGCTGCTCGAATCGGACGAGGGGCCCCCCGGGTGGCTCGCGGGGCTGCGCGAGCCTCGACTGGCGGAGGCGCTCCACCTGCTCCACATGGACCCGGCGCGGCCCTGGTCCGTCGAGGAGCTGGCCTCGCGGGTGGGAATGTCCCGCACGCGCTTCGCCCTGCTCTTCCAGGAGCGCATCGGCCAGCCTCCCGTGGCCTATCTGGCCCACCTCCGCCTGGAGCTCGTCACCCGACGGTTGCGCGATGGCGAGGAGTCCATCGCCGAAATCGCCCACGCGGTCGGGTTCGAGAGCCAGTCCGGACTGAACCGCGCGTTCCGTCGGCGCTTCGGGCAGACGCCCTCGGCGTTCCGCAAGTCGACGCGTGCCTGAAACATCCCACCATCGTAGCCGGTTCGTACAAGCGCCAGGGAACACGCGCGTCCCACACTCGCGCCATGAACCTCGCCCAGAAAATCGCGGCCTTTTCAGCCGGTGGCTTCCTGCTCGCTGGCCTGCTCTTCGGCGTCTGGAAATATCTCCAGATTTCGCAGAGCCCCAAGGCCCAGGCCTCGCCCTACGTCGACATCGCCCACCGGGCCGCGCTCCTCTATTCGTTCGCGTGCCTCGTCGTCGAACGCTTCGTCGTCCTCAGCGCCTTGGATGACACCATCGAGCTGATCGCCGTCATCGCTCAAATCGGCTTCTTCGCGGTGGGCGTCTCGACCTACGCCATCCACGGCCTCCTGAAAGACACGGACAATCAATTCGAGCGCCCCCACAGGCTCGGGCGTGCAGTGGTGCCTCCCGCGGTGATGGTGGCCTCCATGGTCGCCCTCATCGCGGGGGAGCTCGGAGGCTTCGCGGTGCTGTTCTGGGGCGCCGTCACAACCTGATTGTGACAAGCAGGCAGGCGACCCAGGGCTTCCGCCCGTGCTCCAGGCAGGGGGCGGGGTCGTCACGGACCTTCAGGATGAGCCCGGAGCCCAGAGGCGTTTGCCTCCGCTGGGGGCCCATTCTTCCGCCCTCGTGGAGTCCTCGCCCCCCGCGCCTCGAAGAAATTGTCGGGTAGCACTTCGCGCCGCCACCGGAGTTTCATGACAAACTCCGCGACACTTCACGCGCCCAGCCGCCTGCTCAGGGAATTCATGTCATTTCTGGACCGCATCCTCGACCCTCCGAGCTACGGCTACGAGAAGAACGGCGCGCTCTACGTGCCGACCCACCGGGAAATCTTCTCGGAGTTCTTCGCGCGGCTGAACATCTTCCGGACGCGGAAGAACTGGCTGGCGCTCATCGGGTGGACCACGACGCTGGGCTTCGGCATCCCACTCGCCCTCTTCTTCACCCACTACTTCAGCTGGTGGCTGCTGCTCGTGGGTTTCATCTACAGCATGGTGGTCCTGGGCACACACGGCACCATCTGGTTCCACCGGTACTCGACGCACCGGGCCTTCCAGTTCAAGAACGCCTTCTTCCGTGAGCTCTGCCGCAACCTGGTGGTGAAGACGATTTCGGAAGAGGCGTATGTCATTTCCCACCACGTCCACCACGCCAAGGTGGAGACGCCGGGGGACCCCTACAACGCGAAGGCCGGCTGGCTCTATTGCTTCCTGGCGGACGTGAATCATCAGGGCATCCGCAGGGACTTGAACGCCAAGGATTACTCGCAGCTGTGCAAGCTGATGGAGCACACGGGTGTGCACCTGAACAGCCATGCGCAGTACCAGAAGTGGGGCTCGCTCTGTCACCCCGCCTGGACGGTGGCGCACTTCCTGGCCAACTGGGCGGTCTGGTACGGCGTGTTCTTCCTGCTCGGCGGCCACGCCCTGGCGCTGGCCCTCTTCGGCTGGTCCGGCGTGTGGGCCGTGGGCGTGCGGACGTTCAACTATGACGGACACGGAGGCGGGAAGGACCGCCGACGCGATGGCGTGGACTTCAACATGAAGGACCAGTCCATCAACCAGCTCTGGCCAGGACTCATCACGGGCGAGTGGCACAACAACCACCACCTCTATCCGCACGGAGCCCGCGCGGGCTTCCTGTCCTACCAGTTCGACCCCGCCTGGCACTTCATCCGCGGGTGGTCCTACCTGGGCGCCATCACGTCGTACCGGGACTTCAAGCAGGAGTTCATGGAGCGCCACTACCTGCCCTGGGCGGAGAAGCAGAAGGACAAGGCCGTCGTCGTGGGTGGCTAGAGCCTTCGAGGCAGGGAGAGGCACCGCTATGCCTCCCCTGCTCCCTGCGATACGCTGAAACGCGAATGGCGACAGAGAAGGCGCTGCTGCTCATCGCGGATATCGGCGGCTACACCCGGTTCATGAAACACCACCGCTTCAGTCTCGCGCACGCGCAAGACACGGTGGCGCAGCTGCTCGAAGCCGTCATCGACGCCTCCGGCAAGTTCAAGCTCGCGAAGCTCGAAGGGGACGCGGCGTTCTTCTACGCCGTCGGCGACGACTGCAGCGTCCTGGCCCGGCAAATCGCCGACATCCGCCGCGCCTTCCTCGCCCGACGCGAGCGGCTCATCGTCGACCGCATGTGCAAGTGCGAGGGCTGCATGCAGGTCGGCGGCCTGACGCTCAAGTTCGTGGCCCACTCCGGAGAGGTCGCCTTCCAGCGCGTGAAGCACCTCACCGAGCTGGCGGGCGTGGACGTCATCCTCGTGCACCGGATGCTGAAGAACGACGTCCCCGTGTCCGAGTACTTCCTGATGACCGACTCGGTGCACCAGCAGCTCCAGCCGGAGCTGCGCCAGCTCACCCGGGGGCTCGAGCACGAGTTCGAGGGCCTGGGCCGCACGGCCACGCACTACCTGGACCTGAACGAGAGCGCCCAGGAGCTGCCCGCGGCGATTGGCCCCAGCCTGCCCCGCAGGTGGTGGCATAAGCTGACGCAGGAGGCGCGCTCGCTGAAGTACGTGCTCGGCTTCCAGCAGGCCTGCCAGAACTTCCGCAACGTCGAGGTGGTCGACGCCCAGGAGGCCGCGCCCTCCTCCGACGTGCCGCGCTCCTGAACAGAGAGCGCCTCAGGCGGGCGCGCCCGTGGCACTCGATGGGGTCTGCTGACGGATGAACCGCCGGAACTCTCCCGGCGTCCGCGCGTGGACGCGCTGGAAGGCCCGATTGAAGGCCCCGGCGGACTCGTACCCGACGGCGTCAGCGACCTCCGCGAGCCCCAGGTCTCCGTCCCGCAGCAGGCAGCCCGCCTTGTACATCCGCCAGCGCGTCAGGTACTCCAGCGGCGTCTCACCCACCTTCGCCTTGAAGTGCAGCGCGAAGGCGGAGCGTGACATGCCCGCGATGCGGGCGAGCGCCTCGACGGACCAGGGCTGTGCGGGCGCGTGGTGCATGGCCCGCAGCGCGGCCCCGAGCGGTGCGTTCCCCAGCGCCGCCAGCCACCCCAGCTCCCCCGCGCCTCCCGACGTGTAGTGCGCGCGAATCATCTGCACGAAGAGGATCTCCGCCAGCCGGTTGATGACCACGGGTGAGCCGATGGCGGACGTCGCGGTTTCGAGCGCCAGGAGGTTGAGCGTCGCCCCCAGCGCGCTGGCCTGCGCCTCGTCACCCCGCACACAGAGGACGCTCGGCAACAGCTCGAAGACCGACTGGCCGCTCCACGCGTCGAACTCGAACAGCCCGGTGATGACCTGGGTCGCCGCGCCGCCACCGCCAAAGCGCAGGAGGTCTCCCGTCTTCGTGCGGATGAGGGCCTCCCCATCCTGGGCACGCGTGCGCGGCGCATCGCGCACCGTGACGCCCAGCCCGGCCGCGACGACGTAGCAGTCCCCGCCACGCAGGGGGATGGCCTTGGGCTGCCCTGTCACCTCCAGCCAGCAGCTCCCCCGCGTCACCAGTCCGAACTTCGCGTGCGGTGAGCCGGGGAAACGCACACCCCAGGGCGCGGTCGCCTCCATCCGGCAGTACAGCGCGCTCCGGACCCGCATCGCGGTGAACACGTCGCTGAAAGGGTCGACTCCCGATGGAGCCGCTCCGTCTGGACGATTGGACACTTCATCTGGAGTTTCAGGCACTGAAAGTCCTCCGCTCGGGACGTACTGTACTTCGCGAAAGAGAGGTTCCCACATGATTCTGGTCACTGGAGCGAATGGAACGGTCGGCAGCCTGGTCGTCCAGCAGCTCGTCGAAGCGGGGCAGCGGGTGCGCATCCTGGTGCGCGACACGGCGAAGGCGTCCAAGCACGGCGGCGCGGTGGAGGTCGTCCAAGGAGACCTCGCGAGGCCCGAGACACTCGGCGCGGCCTTCGCGGGCATCGAGAAGCTCTTCCTGCTGACGACGGGGCCCGCGCGAATCGAACTTCACGGGCTCGACGCGGCCAGGGCCGCTGGCGTGCGCCACGTCGTGAAGTTCTCCTCGATGGGTTTTGGTCCGACCCGCGACGCGCTGGCCATCGGCAACTGGCATCGTGACGTGGAGGCGGCGCTGGAGTCCTCCGGGCTCGCGTGGACCGTCCTGCTCGCGGGCGGGTTCAACACCAACGCGCTCGGCTGGGCGCACACCCTCAAGACGCAGGGCACCGCGTTCGCCGCGACGGGAGAAGGAAAGGTGGCGGTGGTGGACCCCAGGGACCTCGCCGCCGTCGCTGTCTCCGCGCTCACCCAACCGGGGCACGAGGGCAAGCGCTACGAGCTGACCGGCCCCGAGGCGCTGAGCTTCGACGAGCAGGTGGCGCTCATCGGCGCGGCGGTGGGAAGGCCCCTGCGCTTCGTCGACGTGCCTCCCTCGGCGGCACGCGACGCGATGTCGCAAGCGGGCATGCCCGCGCCGCTCGTCGAGGGGATGCTGGAGGTGATGGCGACCATCAAGGCCGGCGGCGCCGTGACGGTGTCCCCCGCCATCGAGCAGGTGCTGGGACGCAAGCCCCGCACCTTCGCGGCGTGGGCGAACGAACACGCCGCCGCGTTCAGGTAGCCCCGCGACAGCGGTCCTCCTCGGGCTCGCCGCGCGCATCGCCGCCAGCGAGCCCCCTCACCTCGTCTTCCGGAAGAACCCCCATGTCCCTCGAATCACTCCGTCCCAGCGCCCCCATGACGTGGACGCGGCCCCGCGTCCTCCACCTGCTCCATTCGGGCCTGCGTGCCTCCGTGCCCACCGTCCTCCTCGCGACGCTCGCGATGGAGGCACGGCCCCTTGCACACGGGCTCTCCTTCTTCCCGGAGCTGCGGTACGCGGTCCTGGCTCCCATGTGTGTCCTCGTCGCTGTACTCGCCGCCTTCGGCCACGGCTGGCTCACCGGGCGAGTCTCCCGGCCCCGTTCGATGCTGGCGATCGCCACACTGGGACTGGCGCTGGTGCTGCTCCTCGGGATGGCCGTGCTGGGCCGTGACGGACTCGCCGTCGCGGCACTCCCCACCTTCATCACCGTGGCGCTCGCCGTGGCCTGGCTCGCTCCACGCGCGGTCGAACAGCCCTCGCGCTCACGCGTGCGGACAGTCGCCCTCGTGCTCCTCGGCGCGCTCGAAGCCGCGGGCGTGGTGACGGCGCTCGCGGGGGAGCACGAACTGCCCCACGGCCCGGAGTCCCTCGTCGGCGAGATTCCTCGCGCGATGTTCGACGCCGAGCACCGGTTCGTCGACCTCCCCAGTGGCGCGCGCATCCACTATGTGGACGAGGGCACGGGCGACACGCTGCTCTTCCTGCACGGCAACCCCTCGTGGTCCTTCCAGTGGAGGGATTTGATTCGAGGACTGCGCGGCTCCTACCGCTGTGTCGCCCTCGACTACCCGGGCTTCGGCCTGTCGACAGCGCCTCCCGGCTTCGGCTTCACACCCGGCGAGCAGAGTCGCGTCCTGGAGGAGTTCGCGGAGCACCTCGGCCTTCGCGACGTGACGCTGGTCATGCAGGACTGGGGCGGTCCCATCGGCACGCACTTCGCGGCGCGGCGCCCCGAGCTCGTCCAGCGCGTCATCCTGGGAAGCACCTGGGCGTGGAAGACGAGCACGAGCGAGCCCCGGGGGATTTGGTCCGTCATCGCGGGCGGCCCCATTGGCGCGTTCGCGCAGCACCACTTCAACGCCATCGCCTCCTTCGGGCTGAAGGACAGCATCGTCCGCGAGCTTCCTCGCGATGTGCGCGACGTCTACCTGCGGCCCTTCCAGCCACTCGAGCGCCGTGGCATCGCCACTTTCTATCCAGGGCAAATCACGAAGGCGCACACCTTCTTCGAGGAGGTCGAAGCGGGCCTGCCTGCCCTCGTCCACAAGCCGGCACTCATCTTCTGGGCGCTCGACGACCCCGGCTTTCCTCAGGCGGACCGTGTCCGCTGGGAACAGACGTTTCCGAGCCACCACACCATCGAGTTCGCCAACGCACACCACTTCTTCTTCGAGGACCACGCGGACACGGTCGTCTCCGAGATTCACGCGTTCATGTCGTCGGAGCTCGCGAGGAACACGGCCGTGCCTTGAGGAGTCACACGCTTCATCGAACGAACCAGCGCTCGCGTCGGATGCGGAGTTGAGCGGCCTCGGGTACCTTGCCGAACAGCCTCTCGCCCGACGAGATGCACCAGGGGGATGTTCGTGAAGCTTTATTTCATGCCTGGAACTCGAGCCACCCGCCCGCGAGCGGCTCGTCCTACCCAGGGTCGCGCTTCGCCGAGTCGACCTTGAAGTGGAACCAGGAGGACAGATGATGAACCAGCTCGCATGTGGCCATGCCGCACCTCTCGCGGGACAGTGGTGTGCGCACCTCGTGGAGGACGAGGACGCGGGCTACCACGTCCGCTTCACGGGCCAGGGCGTCCACCACGACCTGCTCTGCGAGGACTGCGCTCGGGTGGCCCTGCCTGGCCAGGAGTTCCGGAGCATCTGCGCGGCCTGCCAGCACGTGAGGTTGGGGAGGACCTCCGCGCTGATGGGCATCATCGGACGCCCCGGCGTGCGCACGCGGGCGACCGCGCTCCACTTCGAGCACCGGGAGCACTCCCTCCCCGCACTCGCGGGCCAGACACTTCGCGGCCTCATCGCGCTGGGCACCGAGCCTCGCTCGCAGTGGCTCGCGGTGAACGAACGGGGCGAGCTGCTTCGCCTCGACCTCGAAGAGGGTTCGCTCACGCACACAGGTGTCGTGGGCACGGGCACGCTCGACCTCTCCGCCGAGCTGGTGCTGCACGTCTCGCCGTGCGGGCGCTACGTGGCGGTGGTGAACTCGCGCGGCGCGAAAGGCCTCGTCATGGAGCTGGCCTCCGGCAAGGTGACGATGCCGCTGGACCGGGGCTCGTACCATGAGAAGCGCTGCGAGTTTCCCGTGGCCTTCTTTCGCGACGGCACCAGGACGCTGCTGGCGCACGCAACGGCCTGGAACCGACTGGACGTGTCGGACCCGGCCACCGGGGAGCTGCTGACACCGCGAGAGTCCACCCGGCGAGGCAAGCCCGGCGAGCCCCGGACACAACACGAGCTCGACTACTTCCACTGCGGCCTGACGGTGTCTCCGGATGGGAACTGGCTCGTGGACGACGGGTGGGTCTGGCACCCGGTGGGCATCCTGACCGCCTTCTCCCTGCGGCGCTGGGTCCACGAGAACGTCTGGGAGTCCGAGGACGGCCCCTCCCTGAAGCAGTTGCGCGAGTGCTCGTACCACTGGGATGGCCCGCTGTGCTTCGTGGGCCCGCGCACCCTGGCCGTCTGGGGCTTCGGCGGGGATGTCGACACCCTGCTCGACGCCGCGATGCTCTTCGACGTCGAGACCGGGAAGCTGGTGCGATGGTTTCCAGGACCGCGCGGAGCGTTCAGGTGCGACGGGAACCTGCTGCTCGTGAGCGCGAAGGACACGGGCACCACCGTGTGGGATGTGGGGACGGGCGAGCGGCTCCTCCAAGACTCCACCGTGGTGCCCACGGCGTGGCACCCGGCGGCCCGCCGCTTCCTGACCGTGCTGCCCGACGGCCTGCTCCGGGAGAGCAGCTTGAGCGGCGCGGCCTGGTGACGAGCGCCTCCCGGAAGTCGACGCGGCTCAGGCCGGGAACACCGCCAGCTCCAGCCGCCCCAGACGCTCCGGGTCGAAGATGGATTCGAGGGCGAGGACCTTCCCATCGCTGATGGTGAAGACGAGGACAGAGAGCAGCCGTCCTCCCGGAGCCACGATGAGTCCGACCTTTCCGTTGATGAGCCCCAGTTGAGCGAAGCCGCCCCGGGCCGCGTTGATCTGCGCCTGCCGGGCAACCTCTCTCGCCCCGCGAGCCTCCCTCGGTGCTCCCGCGGGCAGAACCCGCGCATCCGTGCGCGCGACGATTTCGGGGTCCAGCACGGCGAGCAGCGCATCGAGGTCTCCACTGCGCGCGGCGGAGAGAAAGGCGGCGACGACGTCTCGCTGCGCGGTGAGGCCCGCCTCCGGTGACAGGGCCGCGCCGTGTACGCGACGACGCGCGCGGCTGGCGAGCTGCCGGGCCGCCGTCGCATTGCGCCCGACGATGGGCGCTATCTCGTCGAACGTCAGGGAGAACATGTCGTGCAGCACGAAGGCGATGCGCTCGGGAGGGCTCAGGGCTTCAAGCACCACGAGCAGCGCGAACCCCACCGAGTCCGCCATGAGCGACTCCTGCTCGGGGTTGCCGCTGGCCGCGTGACTGGCGAGCAGCTCCACGCCCTTGCTTTCCGAGGGCTCCTCACGGCGCGACTCGCGTGAGCGCAACTGGTCCAGGCACACGCGCGAGACGACCGTGGTCAGCCAGCCCCGCAGGTTCGCGACGTCACCGGTGTCCGCCCGGCTGAAGTGCAACCAGGACTCCTGGACGGCGTCCTCCGCGTCGCTGAGTGAACCCAGCATCCGATAGGCCACCGCTCGCAAGTGGACCCGGTGTGCCTCGAAGCCCTCGGCCCGCAGATTCTTTTCGTCCACCGGTCACACTCTTTCGCTGAGGTCCGTCACCGCGGCGCCGAACGTAACGCAGCCGGAATGACACGCACGCGGATGTTCGGTCCACCCATCAGCCAGGGCCCTGGAGGCCCTTGGAGCGTCCTCACCATGAACTCCCGCATGAAGAACCCCGCGATGGTCGTCCCCGAGGCCATGAACGCCCTGCAGGCCCTGGCGGCGGCCACCCACAAGGGCGGCGTGCCGCAGAAGACGCTCGACCTGGTCCACCTGCGCGCCAGTCAAATCAACGGCTGTGGCGTCTGCGTGGACATGCACCCGCGCATGGCCAAGAAGGCCGGGGAAACCGATGACCGCCTCTTCGCGGTGGCCGCCTGGCGCGACACGACCTACTTCACCGACGCCGAACGCGCCGCGCTGGCACTCACCGAGTGCGTCACCCGGCTCAGCGACCGCTCGGACCCCGTCCCCGACGACGTCTGGAAGGAAGCGGCCCGGCACTACGACGAGACGGCCCTGGGGACCCTGGTGATGTCCATTGGCCTGGTCAACCTCTGGAACCGGCTCAACGCGACGACGCGGCAGGTGGCCAACCCCCACGCCCGCTGGTAGCGCGGCGTCGGCTCGCCGACACCGTCAACGTCGAGAGGTCGAACGTCCGATGAACGAGGAGCCCTTCAGGTTCCAGCCCTGGAGGGTCGTCGCTTCTTTTCGTTGCGCCGGGCGGTCACGGGCTGCTTCGCCGGCTTCGTCAGCTTTGGCTTCGTCAGCTTCGGCTTCGCCAGCTTCGGCTTCTTCGCCGACACCTTCTTCTTCGGGGGCAGTTGCTTCTCGATCCAGGCGTCGTAGGCCGTCGTTCCGAAGACGTGCCCCTCCACGAGGTGCTGGAGGTACTTCTCATCCGTCACTTCCACCGAGAGGTCGAAGTGATGAAGACGCGCCCAGGCGGCGTCCAGGAAGAGTCCCTTCCCCTTTTGCTGGAGGGGGGAGAGCTCGTCGATGATCTTCTGCAGCCGCCCTTCGCCGACCGCGTTGTGCCGCGCGAGAAGGTGGGAGCGCGCCACGAAGCGCGGCGTGTGTTCGGCGTGCCACGCGGCGTCCCAGACGGGGGGCTCGCCCAGCTCCGCATGAAGGGGCGACTTTGCCTTGCTTGATTTCTTCGCCAGGGCGACCCGTTCCCTCGCCACGGCCTTCGGCAAGCCCCTCACCAGAAACTCGGTAGGGTCAGCGCGTCTCTTCGCGTCCAGGAGCAGCATCAAGCCGAAGGCGCGGCCTGAAGCGTAGTCCGTGAAGCCGCCACCAAAGCCGGTCAGACAGTGCAGGGTGACTTCCCGCCCCGCTGTCTTCCCCACCCGCACATAGTACGTATCCGTGGACACGAGGTCCTCCGCTCGAGGCTGCTGTCAGCAACGGCCCTCATCTGCCCACGGAATGTCAGCGATACAAAGCGGTATCTCCGATGTAGGTGCCATTCAGTCACCGATGCCGTGATGACGCGGGGCCTTGTCCGGGCCGTGGGCTCGCCGTCAGCCGAGCGCGGGGTAGTCCACGTAGCCTTCCGCGCCCGGTGTGTAGAGCCGCTGGAAGTCAGGGGCCGCGAGTTCGGCATCGCCCTTCATCCGTGCGACGAGGTCAGGGTTGGCGATGAAGGGCCGGCCGAAGGCAATCAAGTCGGCGCGTCCCGCGTCGAGCGCGGCCTGCGCGCGGTCACGGGTGAAGCCCCCGTTGAGGATGATGGGCCCGCCGAAGGAACGTCGGATGGCGTCCGCCGTCGCGGTGAACCCCTTCTCCACGCTCGCGATGAGGTGAACGTAGACCAGGCCGCGCAGCTCACGCGCCAGCACCGTGTACTGCTCCTGGACACCCTCGTGGGCGGGCAGGTCGTTGTAGGTGCTGTAGGGCGAGAGCCGGATGGCCACGCGCTCCGCGCCGATGGCCTCGGACACCGCCCGCACCACCTCCACGACGAAGCGGGCGCGGTTCTCCGCGCTGCCACCGTAGGCATCCTCGCGACGGTTGGTGTGCGGGTGGAGGAACTGCTCCAGCAGGTAGCCATTGGCGCCATGGAACTCGACGCCGTCGAAGCCCGCCGCGATGGCATTGCGCGCCGCCTGGACCAACTCGTCGCGAGTCGCGCGGAGGTCCGCCTCGCTCATCGCCTCCGGGGACGGATACGGCTGCAGGCCCGCCTGGTCCGTGTACATGGTGCCCTCGGGACGCACGGAGCTCGGCGCGAGGATGCGGGCGTTCGCCGGGAGGTTGTGCGGATGCGCGATGCGCCCCACGTGCATGAGCTGGGCGAAGATGCGCCCGCCCGCCTCGTGGACGCTCCGGGTGATGGCGCGCCACCCGTCGACCTGCTCCGGAGAGAAGAGGCCCGGGATGCGGGCATAGCCCAGCGCGTTCGGAGACGGCGCGATGCCCTCGGTGATGATGAGCCCGGCGGAGGCACGCTGCGTGTAGTACTCGCGCATCAGCGCGTTGGGCAGCGCGCTTGGCGCCCGGCTGCGAGTCATTGGCGCCATCACGACGCGGTTGGTGAGTTCGGTGGGGCCCAGACGGTAGGAAGAAAAGAGGTTCATGAGTCCGCTCCTTGGCGGGGTGACGCCAGGGAATGTGCTCCCGTGGGGTATTGTGGCCAATCGAATGATTTGGGAAGTACTGTCCGGCCATGCGGACAATCCGTCAGGCGGACCCCAACGCCGTCATCGCGTTCCTGGAGGTCGCCGAGCAGGGCAGCTTCCGGGGCGCCGCGCGCAAGCTGGGCATCCCCAAGTCGACGCTCAGCCAGCGGGTGGCGGGGTTGGAGGAGCACCTCGGCGCGCGGCTCTTCGCGCGGACCACTCGCAGCCTGACGCTCACCGACATTGGCGCCAGCTACCAGCGCGAGGTCGCCCCGGCCATCGCCGCCTTGCGCGACGCCGAGTCCGTGGTCGGCAAGCTCCAGGCCCATCCGAGCGGGCGCCTGCGAATGACGATGCCCTTCGAGCTGGGGCAGAACGTGCTCGACACCCTGCTCGCCGTCTACGCCTCCCGCTATCCCGAGGTGAAGCTGGAGGCGGACCTCACCGACCGGCGCGTGAATCTGGTCGAGGAGGGCTACGACATCGCGGTCCGCGCAGGCACCCTGGACGACTCACGCCTCATCGCCCGGCGCCTGGGCGCGCCTCAGCAGATAGGGGTGTTCGCGAGCCCCGCATACCTGCGTCGCGCGGGCACGCCCAAGGAGCCTCGGGAGCTCATGAAGCACCGCTGCCTGGCGATGACCGGCTCCAATACGCCGACGACGTGGACCTTCCGGGGAGACAAGAAGCCTCTCTCCGTGTCCATCGTCCCGAGCGTCGCGGTCAACAGCTTCCGGGTGCTGGTCGCCCTGGCCGTAGCCGACGTGGGCCTCGCGCGACTCTCCCAGATTCACTCCGCCGAGGCGGTGGCCGCCGGAACACTCCGCGAAGTGCTCCAGCGCTTCGCGCCACCTCCCGTGCCCCTCTTCGCCGTGTACCCGAGCGCCCGTCACGTGTCGCCGGCCGTGCGCGCCCTGCTGGAGCTGCTCACCGAGCACTTCCAGTCCCATCCCTGGTCGCCGGCCTCGCGATGACCCATGGGGGTCGTGTGACTTCACGCTCGCCGGGATGCGCTGAGTCTCCTCACGCCTCCAGGCACGGCCAGGGGCACCAGCAACCCCATGACAGCAACAACGGAAGATGTCTTTTCGAGGTGCAGGGTCACTTCCTCCGAGGGAGGGTAACCGAGCACGACAAGGTCTACTCCCGCCTCCGCGCGACCTCGGGCACCAGCCCCAAGGCCTTCGAGGTGGCCTGGGCCTCGGCGAGCAGCCACGTCTTGAACGCGACGACGTCCCTCCGGCTCGAGAGCGGCCGGGGGTGGACCAGCCAGTAGCCGAAATCGTTGGGCAGCACCGTCGCGAAGGGCCGCACCAGCCGCCCCGCCTTCAGGTCATCCGCGGCGAGCAGCAATCGCCCGAGCGCCACGCCATCACCCTGCCGTGCGGCCTGAAGCACGAGCCCGGCATCGTTGAACGCGAAGCCCTTCCCGGTGTCCACGCCGTCAACGCCAGCGGCATCGAGCCAGCGGCGCCACCCGTCCTTCGGCGTGTCATGGAGGAGGCGCACCTTCCCCAGGTCCGACGGCGCGCGCAGCTTCCTGGCGAGGGCCGGGCTGCACACGGGCGCGAGCACCTCCGGCGCGAGCTGCTCCGCCTTCAGTCCCGTCCACCGTCCCAGCCCGGAGCGGATGCCCACGTCGAAGCGGTCGTCGAGGAAGTCCCACAGCTCGGACACGCTGCTCAGGTGAAGCTCGATGTCGGGATGGAGCCGGCGAAATCCCTCCAGGCGCGGCAGGAGCCAGGACGAAGCGAACGAGGGCAGCACGGTGAGCCGCAGGGGCCCCTGCTCCGCCTCGTACAGGCGCGTGGTCGCTTCCGACAGTCGCTCGAACACGGGCGTCAGCTCGCGCAGATACGCCTTGCCCTTCGTCGTCAACGTCAGCGCATGTCCCCGGCGCTCGAAGAGCGAGACGCCGAGCCAGTCCTCCAGTTGGCGCACCTGGTGGCTGATGGCCGCCTGGGTGACACGCAACTCCGTGGCGGCGCGGGTGAAGCTCAAGTGCCGCGCCCCGGCCTCGAAGGCACGAAGGGCGCCGAGCGGTGGAATGCGGCGCATGCTCGATGAGCTCCCTTTATCGAGCGCGCGAGGATAGCTCGCTGGGTGCTCGGCTCGAAATGGAGTTTGTGTCCCTGCTCGCGCCCCATCACCACCACGAGGGCGCGTGGGGGCTTTCGCCATGATTCCCGCTGAAGTGTGGGTGATGTTCCTGGGCTACACCGTGCCGATGGTGTTCAGCCCCGGGCCCGGCAACACGGTGCTCGCCACCGCGGGCGGACGCTTCGGCATCCGGGGCTCGCTGCCGTTCTGGACGGGCTTCGAAGCGGCCAATGTCGCCCTCTGCCTGCTCTACGGACTGGGGCTGGGCCGGGTGCTGCATGGGATTCCCTCGCTGCACCACGTGCTGCGCTGGTGCGGCGTCGTGTACCTGCTCTACCTCGCGTGGGGCTTCTTCCGTGCCTCCAGCTCGCCCTCCGGAGCGGAGGACGAACCGGAGCGGCTCGGCTTCGTCGAGGGCCTCCTCACGGTGGCCCTCAACCCCAAGATTCACTCGATGGTCCTGGTGATGTTCTCCCAGTTCCTGAACCCGGCGGGAGCCCTGCTCTCGCAGGCCGCGCAGCTCACCGCGGCCTTCCTCGTCGTCTGCGTGGCGTGCCACTTCCCCTGGATTTACGGAGGGAAGCTCATCCTGGGACGCTTCCGCTCCGAGCGCGCCCTGCGCATCCAGGGGTGGACGTTCGGCGCCTGCATGGTCGCCGTCGCCGCCTATGTGGCCGTCGCCTGAGTCGCTAATCCGACCAGGTCATCACCTCGATGTAGCGGACGGAGTCTCGCGTGTTGTTGACGGACGCCACCACGTAGCCGCCGATGTCCCCGGGGCCCGTGCGGCCGTACGAGTCATGCCAGGACGCGACGTAGTAGCGGGCTCCAGTGCCCGCGTGCGCGCTCAGCCAGGCGAGCGCGCCGTTGACCTCGGCCGCGCTCGGCGCCTGGCCGAAAATCGTCGAGCCGAGCCTCGCGCTCAGCTCCGCGTACGTGACGGGCGCGAAGGTGGACGACTGCGGACCGAAGTAGCCGTAGTAGGTCCACTGGAGCGTGGTCTGGTTCGCCACACCTTCGCCCTCGGGGATTCCACCCTCCTGAATCCACGCGTTGCTCGCCAGCCGGCCGCTCGCGCCGAAAATCTGCGCGGGCGTCTGGGCCGGCGAGGCCACGTCCAGCGGTGACGTGGTCGCCGCCCCGTCATTCAGCTCGTGATAGCGGAACAGGTAGTCCCGGGCCGAGGTGTCGATGCCCGTGAGGAACGTGGGGCTGGCGACCTTGCCCGCGAGATAGGCGTACTCGGCGGCGTCCGTCTGCCCGTCGTCGGAGCTGAGGAACGACTCCAGCGCGGTCTTCACTTCCGAGCGAATCACCGTCGTCCCACCCGTGCTTCCACTCGCACGGGCCGCCGTCATCCGAGACTCGAACAAGGGGATGGAATAGGTGCTGCCCCACGCGAAGGCGGAGGGAGCGGCGACGGCGGACAACACACAGAGCGCGGCACGCAGCGAGGAGGGCTTCATGGGTGTAGGACCTTTCTGGCCGTCCGGACGCCGGACGGGCTAGAGCTGTTATCCGAGCATATCTGACTAGTCTTGGATAAATCCGTATCAGTGGTGCAACACCTGCCACGCGGACACCCAAGACTGGAGTTGTTCATGCTCACTCGAAGAACCGGCTTGCTCCGGTTGGTGTTGTTGACGTTTTCCTCTGTGGCGGTCCTGGGCTCGACGCCGACCTGGGCGCAGACAGTGCTTGACCTGTCGCCGGCGAATCGCAGGGTGCCCATCTCCGGGCTGCCGGACTGGTCCAAGGCGGGCTACCGGGGCGGGCAGAACCTCCCGGGTGAAGGGGACATCAATCCGGACGCCACGTGCCGGGTGACTCCGGCGGAGCTGGCGACGACCTACGGCGTGATTCCCAATGATGGCGTGGACGACACCACGGGTCTGCAGGCCGCCATCGACCACCTGCGCACGGCGTGCACCCCCAGCGCCTCGTACACGAAGCTCTCCCTGCTCTCACTTCCCGCGGGCCAGCTCGACGTGTCCCGACAGTTGGGCGTGGACGCCAGCTACCTCATCATCCGTGGCGCGGGCTCCTCGCCGGTGACGGGCACGAAGCTGGTGTTCCGCCCCGATGTGAACACCCGCTACGACACCCTGACGTCGGACGGTGGCGACTGGGACGAAGACGGCATGACGCACGGGGAGGGCAAGGGCGGCTGGCTGTGGCCCGGACGGGGCCTGTTCCGCGTGCAGTCGCGCGGCGTCCACACCTCGTACAACGAGGACGAGAACGACGACTACCAGACGGCGCCTCCCAACCGGGCGGACATCTTCGAGGGCACCGTGAATGTCCACTGGAAGGTCGGCGTGAAGCTCCGCGTGAAGCCGGGTGACACCGGCTTCGCCGCGCGCACGGGCGACACCGTGGTGTACCTGGCGGCGAACTCCGCCGCGCTGGCCGTGGGCAGGCTCGTCAACATCCGCGCCGCCAACTCACGGGCCTTCTACGCCGAGCAGCAGGCGCTGCCCACCCAGCACGCGCTGTCCAACCTGCACATGCGTCAGCAGCTCTTCCGCATCGCCGCCGTCGACACGGGCAACAAGACGCTCACCCTGGACAAGCCGCTCGAATACGACGTGCCGGTGACGTCAACCTCGGACGGGTCCACCGCCATCGACGGCTCGGTGTACGACTCCAAGGCGGCCCCGCTCGTCGACCCCATCGTCGGCGTGGGCATCGAGAACCTGTACTTCACGCAGGAGGTGCCGGGGGTGAGCGCCTCGGCCGCGCTCCACAACTACGGCAATTTGGCGCCCGCGTACGAGATGCACGGCATCGTCTTCAAGTGGGCCGCGGACTCGTGGGTGCGGGGCATCCGCGCGGAGATGACGGGCTCGCATCCCATCGTCACGGAGGAGGCGAAGAACCTCCAGATTGTCGACAACGTGCTCGACGGCGCATGGAACAAGGGCAAGGGCGGCAACGGCTACTTCCGAGGCTCCCGCGTCTGGGACTCGCTCTACGCCGGCAACACGTCCCGCAACCTGCGGCACTTCACCTTCCAGTGGTCCGCGTCCGGCAACGTCGTCATCGGCAATGACTTCGACTCCGACCTCAACCTCCACGGCGGCTGGGAGCGACGAAACCTCTTCGAGCGCAACATCAGCACGGTTCCGTACGCGCACCGCTCCGGCAACTGCAGCTCCCACTGCGGAGAGGAAGGGGGCGGCGGCCCGGATGACTCCAACTGGTATCCCATCTGGTGGGGCGCCGGGAAGAAGGCCGTGAAGTGGTCCGGCGCCACGGGGCCGCAGAACGTCTTCTTCAACAACGTCCTGCGCAAGCAGGTGGGCACCGACACGTCCCCCTACGCCGACTTCTATTCGGAGCCCTCGCGCATCTACCAGTTCGGCTGGTCGGGCGCGGCGTACAAGCACCTGGACATCAACGGGACGCCCATCGCCGACTGGGCACACGCGGAGACGCTCGACTACTCCGGTGGCCATGGCGTGGACACCACGAGGACGGACACCGCGCCCTCGCTGTTCCTCATCAGCGTCGGTGCGCCGCCGCCTCCGGACACCACCCCGCCGAGCGCGCCCTCCAACCTCCGCGTGACGGCGGTGACCTCCACGAGCGTCACCCTGGCCTGGGACGCGGCGACCGACGACCGGGGCGTCTCCGGCTACTCCGTCTGGCTCGGCGGCAACGTGGCCGCCACCACGACGGGCCTGGGCGTGACGTTGCTGGGGTTGAGCCCGGCCACGGCGTACACCTTCACCGCCACCGCGAGGGATGCGGCGGGCAACGTGTCGGCGCCGAGCGCCCCGGTCATCGCGACCACGGCTCCGCCCGCGCCCTCCGGGCTCGTCGCCCACTTCGCCGTGAGCTCTTCCTGGGCCAATGGCTACACGGGCCGCTACACGGTGGAGAACCTGGGCACGGTGAACGTCACCGGGTGGCAGTTGGAGTTCGACCTGCCGGCCGGGACGATTGCGCAGAGCCCGTTCTCCTCCACGATGACGCGCAACGGGGACCACTACACGTTCCTTCCCGTCAGCCACAACACCACCATCAAGGCGGGCGCGAGCAAGGAGTTCGGCTTCACGACCATCGGACTCGGACAGCCCTTCAACTGCACACTGAACGGCAACCCCTGCGAGTGAGGCGGGCGCGTCGCTGACGCGTGGACAGGGATGGCCCGGCGCTCGTTCAGGCCGGGCCGTTCCTGCTTCATGAGGCCATGCGGCGGAATAATCGCGAAGTGCCCGGGTTGCTGGCCGGCCGCGCGAACACACCCCGCCACCTCGCCTCGGAGTCCTTCGTGAAGCTGTCGCTCCTGCTGCTCACCTGCCTTGTGTCCCTGCCCGCCTTCGCGGAGGAGAAGCCCAAGGACACCGCCGTCGCCCGGCAACAAATCACCGCCGTGGTCGACGACTTCCGCGAGGCCATCATCCAGAAGGACCGGAAGAAGTTCCTCGGATTGTTCCTGCGCGAGGACGCCACGTGGCAGTCCGTCGATGGAGAGGAGCTCCTGAAGCGCCGCCTCCAGAAGAACCCCAAGGCGACCCGGCTCAAGCTCGATGCACGGCAGAACCCGACGACGTTCATCGATGAAATCGTGGCGGACGCGGAGCGTAGCGAGGAGAAGTTCACCAACGTCCGCATCGACACGGACGGAACCATCGCCTCGGTCTCCTTCGAGTTCACCTTCCACCTGGGCGAGCGCGTCATCAATCGCGGCCAGGAGAGCTGGCACCTGGTGAATACGGGCGCCGGCTGGAAGATTGCCTCCGTCATCTGGTCCAACAACTAAGGCCCACGCCCGACATGTCCTCCCACGCCCCGCTCCTCTCGCTTCTCGCCGTCGCGTGCTTCGCCTCCCAGGCGCCAGGCGCACCCCAGGCCTCCGTCTCCGCGAAGCTGGACGCCCACCTCCAGTCCTATGTCGACAAGGAGGGCTTCCGAGGCGCGGTGCTCGTCGCAAAGGACGGGAAGGTGCTTCATCGCGCCGCCTACGGCCTGGCGGACGAGAAGGGCCGGCGCGCAAACCAGGTCGACTCCCAGTTCCTGATTGGCTCGCTGACCAAGTCCTTCACCGCCGTGACGGTCATGCAGTTGGTGGACGCGGGCACGCTGGACCTGAACGTCCCCATCTCCCGCTATCTGCCGAAGCTCCGCGCGGACCTGGGCAAGAGCCTGACGCTCCACCTGCTGCTCAAGCACCAGTCCGGCCTGCCCACGCATCTGGACTCGCTGGTGGAGCGTGAAGCAGAGACGGATGTCTCCTCGGCGGAAATCCTGCGGCTCATCAACACCGCGCGCGTCTCGTTCAAGCCCGGAGCGAAACACGAGTACTCCAACCTGAACTACCACCTCGCGGCCCTCATCATCGAAGCCGTCACCGGCAAGCGCTACGCGGAGGTGCTCCAGGAGAAGACGTTCGGGCCGCTTGCGATGACGGACTCGGGCATCGAGCGGAGCACGAGCGTTCCGCCCAAGCGGGCCTTCGGCTACGCGAAGGAGCTGCTGGGCGTTTCGCGCGACGAGAACAACGTCTCCTATGCCCTGGGCTCCGGAGACATCTACTCGACGGTGGATGACCTGTACGCCTGGGACCAGGCGCTCTTCGGCTCGGGGCTGGTGTCCGCTCCGAGCAAGAAGCGGCTCTTCACGGGAGAGAGTCGCGCGCTCGGCTACTACGGCTATGGCTTCCGGATTCAGCAGTACCAGCGGAGCCCCGGCAGCAAGGAGCGTGGCGTGCTGGTGCGGCACGGCGGCTCCATGGATGGGTTCCTCTCCAACCTCCACCACTACACCGAGGACCAGCTGACGGTGATTGTCCTCGGCAACGTGCGGCCGTTTCCCATCCGGGAGCTGACCTTCGAGCTGAAGGAGATTGCCCTGGGACTGGAGCCCAAAAGCCGCTCGCGCGCGGAGCTGGACGAGTAATCCCGCCCTGTCAGGCGCCCTTGTCGACGGGCACGCCCAGTCGCGTGAAGGAGAACACCAGCGACGTCTCGATGCGGCTCACCTCGGGACGGTTGGTGAAGGACTGGATGGTCAGCACCCGCAGGTGCTCGGTGTCGCGACACACCACGTGCACCAGGAAGTCCGTCGTCCCGCCCAGGCAATAGACAGCCACCGTCTCCGGCAACGAGCGCAGGTGGTCACCGATGTTGCCGAAGGCCTCGTCCACGTGCTGGCGCAGCTGCACGGCGATCAGCGCCTGAAGACCCAACCCCATGGAGCGCACGTTGAGCTCCGCGCGGTAGCCCTGGATGATGCCTTCCGTCTCCAGCCGCTTCACGCGCGCGAGGCAGGAAGAGGGCGCGAGCCCCACCTGCGCGGCGAGCGCCTTGTTGGACAGCCGTGCATTGTTCTGGAGGGCCTCCAGAATCGTGCGATCAATTCGGTCGAGGGGGGTCATCTGGGGTTCCTGGACGAATTTCATTCGATGGATGCGACCCGAAGCTGCCTCTTATTCTGTGTCAATGACACGATACCGAATTGGAGCACTCGTTGTCCTGCTGGCGGGCGCGGCCGTCGCCGCTCCTGAAACCCCTCCCGGCAAGGGCGCCACCCTGCTCGCGCCCTGGTCCGGCCCTCACGGCGGAGCGCCCCCGTTCGACCGGGTGAAGCTGGAGGAGTTCCGTCCCGCGCTCGAGGAAGCGATGGAGCAGGAGCGGCGTGAAGTGGCGCGGGTCGCGGACTCGACCGAGCCGCCCACGTTCGAGAACACCATCGCCGCGCTGGAGGACACGGGCCGGGGATTCACTCGCGTCTTCGAGGTCTACAACGCGTGGTCCTCGTTCGTGAACACGCCCGAGTATCAGGTCATCGAGCGCGAGATGGCGCCCCGGCTGGCCGCGTTCTGGGACGAGAGCACCCAGAACCGTCGCCTCTTCCGGCGCATCAAGGCCGTCCACGACTCGGCCGCGAAGGCGAAGCTGACGCCCGAGCAGCGGCGGCTCGTCGCGCATTACCACGACGTCTACGTCCGCTCCGGCGCGAACCTGGGCGCGGCGGCCGGCAAGCGCTTCACCGCGCTCAACCAGCAGCTCGCCACGCTCTACACGACGTTCAACCAGAACGTGCTCGCCGACGAGAAGCGCTTCACCCTCCTGGAAACGGAAGCCGACCTGGCGGGCCTGCCGGAGCCGCTGCGCAAGGCCGCCGCCACGGAGGCGGAGGCGCGCGGGAAGAAGGGCCAGTGGGCCGTGGCCAACACGCGCTCGGCGGTGGCGGACTTCCTCACCTATTCGGACCGCCGCGAGCTGCGCGAGAAGGTGTGGCGCAACTACGACAGCCGGGGGGACCACGGAGATTCCCACGACAACAACGGCGTCATCACCCAGATACTCGCCGCGCGCGCCGAGCAGGCGAAGCTCCTGGGCTTCCCCACCCATGCCCATCGGCAGCTCGCGACGTCCATGGTCAAGACGCCCGAGCGCGCGATGCGACTGCTGGAGCAGATGTGGACGCCCGCCGTCGCCCGCGTGCGCGAGGAAGTCGCGGCGATGCAGGAGATTGCCCGGCGCGACGGGCAGCCGGAGACCATCGCCCCCTGGGACTACCGCTACTACGCGGAGAAGGTGCGCAAGGCGAAGTACGACCTCGACGACACCGAGGTGAAGCCGTACCTGCGACTCGACTCCCTGCGGGACGGCATGTTCTGGGCCGCCGGCGAGCTGTTCGGCTACACCTTCACTCCCGCGCCGGACGTGCCCGTCTACCACCCGGACGTGAGCGTCTTCGCGGTGAAGGAGCGCACGAGCGGGAAGCCCCTGGGGCTGTTGTACTTCGACCCCTACGCGAGGCCGGGCAAGTACAACGGCGGGCAGACCGAGACGTACCGCGTGCAGGAGCGCTTCCGGAGCGAGGTGACGGGCCTGGTGGCCATCAGCATGCCCTTCGTGAAGCCGGGGCCCGGAGGAGTCGCGCTGCTGGGCTGGCGCGACGCGCTGACGCTCTTCCACGAGTTCGGCCACGCGCTGCACTCCCTGAGCGCGAGCGTGACGTACCCGACGCTCGGAGGTGGCCGCGTGGTGCGCGACTTCGGGGAGTTTCCCGCCGAGCTGTTCGAGCACTGGCTGTCCACTCCGGAGGTGCTCAGCCGGTTCGCCGTGCACCACGTGACGGGCAAGCCGATGCCCGCGGACCTGGTGGCCCGCATCCAGAAGGCCGCGACGTTCAATCAGGGCTTCTACACGGTGGACTACCTGACCTCCGCGCTCGTCGAGATGAAGCTGCACCTCGCGGGTGCCCGCCGCATCAACCCCGACACGTTCGAGCGCGACGTGCTCCGCCAGATTGGCGCGCCGGAAGAGGTCGGCATGCGCAGCCGGCTGCCCCACTTCGGGCATGTCTTCGCCAGCAACGGGTACGCGGCCGGCTACTACATGTACCTGTGGGCGGAGATGCTGTCGGCGGATGCCTTCGAGGCGTTCACCGAGGCTGGCGGTGCCTATGACCCGAAGGTGGCCGCGAGGCTTCGCGAGCACATCCTGTCCGTGGGCAACACCGTGGACCCGTTCGAGGGCTACCGGGCCTTCCGGGGGCGGGAGGCGAACCTGGACGCCTTGATGCGGGAGCGAGGCTTCCCCGCGCCTCAGCGGCCGTAGCCATACAGGAAGACCCGGACACCGGACGCCACGTGCTCGGCGCGCTCCTTCCTGGTGAGCGTGAGCCCTCCGTCATGGGGGCCTGGGACGGAGACCAGGCGGGTGAAGTGGAGGGCCGCGCGCTCCGGGTCCTCGACTCGCAAGAGTTCCTCGTCCGCCAACCGTCGCAGGTGGCGGGCGAGCTCCCGGCGGACCTGGAGCGGCCCGGCCTCGCGCCACGCCTTGATTGCGGGCGCGGGGATATGGCCCGCCTCCGCGTTGACCTGTCGCACCAGGGCGAAATGTTCGGCGGAGTCCGGCATCGGTGTCCCCCAGGCCAGGGCGAGTTCGATGAGGTCCGTTTCCAGGTTCGTGACTTTTCGCAGGTGCCTGTCCAGGAGGGCCGTCTGCGCCTCGGCGACCCGTGACGCGCTCTCCTGGATGACGGCCTGGAACAGCCGCGCTTTGTCCTGGAAGTGGTTGTAGAGCGTACGCGTGGACACACCCGCCTCGTCGGCAATCATGTCGATGCTGGCGCGGGTGTAGCCGTCCCGAGCGAAGACCGTCAGCGCCCCCATCAGGAGGGCCTGACGCTTGTCCCCCTGCCCTCCACGCGGCTTCGTCCGGTCTGCTCGGGGCATGTTCGTTCCTTTTGCACGGGTACAACCATCGTTTTACTCAGTACAACGTACGTTGTACCCTGGCGCCCGTTCTCGCGCACGCATCAAGGGAGGCTGAAGTTGACCCGGCTCGGCATCGTCATTGGAAGCACCCGCCCCGGACGCAGGGCGGAGGTCGTCGCCCGCTGGGTCCATGCCGCCGGACAACGGCATGCCGCCGTCGTGGCGGGGGACGCGACCCTGGAGCTCGTCGACCTGGCGGACCACGACCTGCCGCTGCTGGATGAGCCCATCCCCGCCATTCGCGGGGACTACCGCCACGCGCACACCCGGAAGTGGGCCGCCACGGTGGGCGCGTTCGACGGCTTCGTGTTCGTCACGCCGGAGTACAACCACTCATTCCCCGCCGCGCTGAAGAACGCCATCGACTTCCTCTATGCCGAGTGGAACGACAAGGCCGCGGGGTTCGTGAGCTACGGGGGACTCGGAGGCGTCCGCGCGGTGGAGCATCTGCGCACGACGCTGGCCGAGGTGAAGGTCGCCACCGTGCGCGCGCAGGTGTCGTTGTCGAAGTACACCGACGTCGCGCTGTTCACCGACCCGGGCAACTGGTCGCCCGCGCCCGCCCAGGAGGCCGCGCTGCACACGCTGCTGGACGAAGTGCTCGCATGGTCCCGGGCCTTGAAGACCTTGCGCGCGCCGGGCTGAGCGGACCTATTCGACGGCGAGCGCCACCGAGGAAGCGTTGGCGAACACCCGCGAGAGCCAGTCGATGAAGACGCGCCCCCGGGGCGACAGCTGGCGGCTCCGCGGATAGAGCAACGAGACGGGCGTGGGCGACGGGGGATGTTCGGGCAGCAGCTCCACGAGCGTCCCCGCGAGCAGCTCGCTCTCCACGTGGTAGCGCGGCAGTTGAATCAACCCGAGCCCGAGCTTCGCCGCCGAGGCGTAGGTCTCCGCCCCCGTGACGGTGACAGTCGCTGGGAGGGTGACGTTTCTCGGCGCGCCGTCGACCCTGAACTCCAGGGGAATCATCGACCCCGTGGCCGACGAGATGAAGCCCACCGCCACGTGGCCCTCGAGTTCCTCCAGCCGGGTGGGTGTCCCGTGGCGGGCCAGATAGGCGGGGCTCGCGCAGGTGACCTCCTTGAGCAGCGCCACGCGCCGCCCCACCATGGCGCTGTCCTGGAGGTCGCCCACGCGCAGGACGCAGTCGATGCCTTCCCGCACCAGGTCGACCAGCCGGTCTCCTTCGCCAAGGTGGAGCTTCAGGTCCGGGTATTCGGCCAGGAATGAGGGCAGCGCCGGCAGGACGAAGTGCCGCGCCAGGGTGCCGTGGACGTCGACGCGGAGCTGTCCCTTCGGCTTTGCGCCGCTGAAGGCGGAGTCGGCATCCTCCACCTCGCCCAGGATGGCGACACAGCGCCGATAGTAGTCCTCGCCATCCAGCGTGGGCCGGACATGGCGTGTCGTGCGCTGGAGCAGTCGCACGCCCAGCCGGGCCTCCAGTTGCTTGATGGATTGCGTGGCCGTCGAGCGCGGAAGCTCCAGGTCCTGAGCAGCCACCGTGAAGCTGCGGCGCTCCACGATGCGCGTGAACAGCCGCATGACGTCCAACCGGTCCATCCCCGCCTCCTCACGGTCCGCTGGGGCCGAGCAGTGACTGGCCTGCTCGGCCTCAACGGGCCGCGGGGCACGTGGCCCCGCGACTCCGAGCACACCGACTCACCGCTTGATGACGAACTCCACGCGGCGGTTCTCGCTGCGTCCTTCCAGCGTGTCGTTCGTCGCGATGGGCTGAGTCGGACCGTAACCCCGGGCCTCCAGTCGCGAGCCGTCGATACCTCGGCGGATGAGGTAGGCGCGCACGGCCTCCGCGCGGTCCTGACTCAAGGTGCGGTTGAGGTCCTCCGGACCGGTGTTGTCCGTGTGCCCCTCGATGCGCACCGCGACTTTGGGCCGCGCCTTCAGTTGCTCGGCAATCTCGTCGAGCACCTTCGCGCCCTCGCCCTGAATCTCGGACGTCCCCACCGGGAAGGTGACGCGACGGTCCGCCAGCGAGAGCCGCTCCTCCGTCGGCGCCTTCGCCGGCTCGGGGCAACCCTCGTTCTCCACGGTGCCCTTCTCCTTCGGGCACTTGTCGGAGTCGTCCGGCACGCCGTCCCCATCCGTGTCCTTGGGGGCGGGGCAGCCTTCGTTCTCCACGGAGCCCTTCTCACTCGGGCACTTGTCGGAGTCATCCGGCACGCCGTCGCCATCCGTGTCCGTCGCCGCCACCGGCGCGGGGCAACCCTGGTTCTCCGCGGTGCCCTTCTCCTCCGGGCACTTGTCGGACTCATCCGGCACGCCGTCACCATCCGTGTCCGTCGCGGGCGCGGGGCAGCCCTGGTTCTCCACGGTGCCCTTCTCGTTCGGGCACTTGTCCTCGGAATCCGGCACGCCATCGCCGTCCGAGTCAGGGCAGCCGCTCGTCTCCGCGCTCCCAGCCTCGTTCGGGCACTTGTCCAGCCGGTCGACGACGCCATCGCCATCCGAGTCGCGGTCGGGGCAACCCGCGTTGTCGGGCGACCCCGCCTCCAGCGGGCAACGGTCCGACTTGTTGGGCACGGAGTCACCGTCATCATCGGAGTCGGGGCACTGCTCAGGCGTGTGCGTGCGTCCGCCCTTGCAGACATCCTCGCGAGCCGCCGGGTTGTGCGCCCACGCGATTCCCGCGCCCACGCGCCACGAGGGCGTCCCTGGGATATCCGTGAAGCCATGCCCGGCGAGCGCGTTCAGCTCGAAGCCCATGCCAATGGGCAGCCGCACGCCTCCGAGCAGCTCCACGGCAACGTCCGGATGCACCAACGACTCCGCCACCTGCAGGGCGATTTCGCCGCGCAGGCCGTCACCCCGGGTCGCCACCACCACGGACTGCTCCAGCTCCGTGCCCACGTCGCGGCCCGGCTCCACTTCCGTGGACCTCACCCGCGCGCCCACGCTCGCGCCGAGCGCGAACATGCCCACCTCGCGCCCCAGGGAGACCCGGGGCGAGAACTGGAGGCCCGCCCAGTGCTCCTGACGTCCGAAGGCGCTCGCCCGTCCACCCGGGAGCCCCACGTCGAGCCCCACCGCCAGGGACAACGGCGCGCCTTCCTCGCGCCGCAGCAGCGAATAGCGCGCCCCCACCTCGGGCGTGCCGAGCCCCGAGGACGAGGGCTCCGCGACACCCGCCAGCCTGTTCGCCCCATGCCCGCCCTGCGAGATGATGACGGGCAATCTGGCGGAGACCTCCAACCGGTCCACCGGAGACCACGCGCCCATGAGCCAGGCCGAGGTCCTGTAATGGATGATGGAGTGCTCGCTCCCGTCACTGCCCTCCAACACGAGGATGCCGCGCTCGTAGTTGGCGAGGAGGCTGAGCCGAAAGCCCCCCTCGGAGAGCACCCGGCCCGTGTCCACCATCAGTGAGTCCGTGGCGGCGGCGCTCAGACGCAAGCGCTCCGCATCGAACGCGACCAGGGGGCTGGAGAGTGCCTGCGCCGAGGCGGTTGTGGCGGCCAGGGCCGCGACGAGCACACCAGTCCGTGCCAATTCACGCAAGGGAAGGTCCTTCAAGCTGAAGAGTCGAATGAGAGGATTCAAGAGGCTCACGGGGCGACTCGCTCCCGGCCGCGACGACGGCCCGCCCAGACGGCGAGGACCGACAGCACGACCAGCACCGCGTCTCCACCGCCGCCCGTGGATTGACAGCCACCTCCGGCAATCGAGATCAACCGAGCCTGGACGGAGACCTCGAACGAGCACTGCGCCGAGTTCCCCGCAGCATCCGTGGCCGTGACGGTGACGCGCGTCTGTCCCGAAGAGAAGCGCGAGCCGGACTCCGGCGACGCGGTGACGGTCGCCGGCCCGGAGACGGAGTCCGTCGCCGTGGGCAGCGTGTACGTCACCTGCGCGCCCCCTGGCTCGTCCGAGGCCACCTGGAGGTTTTCCGGGCAGTTCAACGTCGGGGCCGTCGTGTCCCGCACCGTCACCTGGAACGTACACGTGGCCCGGTTGCCCGCCGCATCGTCCGCCGTCACAGTGACCGTCGTCACTCCCAACGGGAAGGTGCTTCCCGACGGCGCTGAGTAGGCCACCACCGGGTCCGCCGCCCCCCCATCCGTCACGGTCGCGGGTTCATAGGTCACCACGGCGCCCGAAGCGTCCTGGGCCTCCACCACCGGGTCCGCGGGACAGGTGAGCACGGGCGAAAGGGTGTCTCGCACCGTCACCAGGAACGTACACGTGGCCCGGTTGCCCGCCGCGTCTTCCGCCGTCACCGTGACCGTCGTGTCCCCCAGCGGCAAGATGCTTCCCGACGGCGGTGAGTACGTCACCAGCGGGGTGCTCCCCACGTCGGAGGCCGTGGCCGGCGGATAGGTCACCGCGGTCTCCGCCTCCGCCACCTGATTCCCAGGACACGTCAGCACGGGCGGAACCGTGTCTCGCACCGTCACCAGGAACGTGCACGTGGCCCGGTTGCCCGCCGCGTCTTCCGCCGTCACCGTGACCGTCGTATCCCCCAGCGGCAAGGTGCTTCCCGACGGAGGCGAGTACGTCACCGTGGGCGAGGCCGTCACCGCGTCGGACGCCGTCGCCGCCGGATAGGTCACCGCGGTCCCCACCTCCGCCACCTGGTTCCCCGGACACGTCAGCACGGGCGGAAGGGTGTCTCGCACCGTCACCAGGAACGTGCACGTGGCCCGGTTGCCCGCCGCGTCTTCCGCCGTCGCCGTTACGGTCGTATCTCCCAGCGGCAAGGTGCTTCCCGACGGCGGCGAGTACGTCACCGTGGGCGTGGCCGTCACCGCGTCGGACGCCGTCGCCGCCGGATAGGTCACAGGGGCACCCGAAGGGTCCGCCGCCTCCACCACCATGTTCACCGGACAGGTGACTGTCGGAGGCGTCGTGTCCCGCACCGTCACCAGGAACGTACACGTGGCCTGGTTGCCCGCCGCGTCCTCCGCCGTCGCCGTGACGGTCGTATCTCCCAGCGGCAAGGTGCTTCCCGACGGCGGCGAGTACGTCACCGTGGGCGTGGCCGTCACCGCGTCGGACGCCGTCGCCGCCGGATAGGTCACAGGGGCACCCGAAGGGTCCGTCGCCTCCACCACCATGTTCACCGGACAGGTGACTGTCGGAGGCGTCGTGTCTCGCACCGTCACTAGGAACGTGCATGTGGCCCGGTTGCCCGCCGCGTCCTCCGCCGTCGCCGTGACGGTCGTATCCCCCAACGGCAAGGTGCTTCCCGACGGCGGTGAGTACGTCACCGTGGGCGAGGCCGTCACCGCATCGGACGCCGTCGCCGCCGGATAGGTCACAGGGGCACCCGAAGGGCCCGTCGCCTCCACCACCATGTTCACCGGACAGGTGACTGTCGGAGGCGTCGTGTCCCGCACCGTCACCTGGAACGTGCACGACGCCTGATTGCCGGCCGCGTCCTCCGCCGTCGCCGTGACGGTCGTCATCCCCAATGGCAGCGTGCCGCCCGAGGGCGGTGCGTACGTCACCGTCGGATTCCCGGTGATGACGTCGGTCGCGGTGGCGGGGGGATACGTCACGACAGCGCCCGCCGGGCTCGTCGCCTCCACCTGCTGGTCCGCCGGGCAGGTGATGGTCGGCGGCGTTTCATCCACCACGCCCACCGTCACCGTGGCCACGTTGCTGTCCAGGCCGCAGTCCCGGGCCATGAAGGTGAAGCTGTCCGGCCCCACGTAGCCCGGATTCGGCGTGTACGTGACGGCGGGAGGCGTCCCGCTCAGTGTGCCGTTCGCCGGAGGCGTGACGATGACGTAGGTCAGCGGCGGCCCCACCTCGGTATCCGTGGCCACCAGGGTCACATTCACCGGGACTCCGTAGCCCGTTTCCACCGTCTGGTCCTGCGCCACCGGCGCGATGTTCTCCAGCACCGTCACCAGTCGCCCGCTTCCAATCCCGTTGGCGAAGACGGACAGCGCATAGGTGCCAGGCGGCGCGCTGGCGGGAATGGTCACCGTCGCGCCCGTGGCGGACAGGTCCGTCCCCGGCAGGCTCCAGAGCCGACCTCCCTCCACGCCTTGCAGCCGCGCCAGCGGGAAGTCCGCCGAGGAGTCCTTGTAGTCGCCCGAGCTGGCACCGGAGATGCCTCGGAACCGCGCGCCGGTGATTCGGGCGGAGCACGCGCGCGTCACCTCGTCCGGCCCCGTCACCACCGGACGCCATGAGGGCTGCGCCCCCGTGTCTTCGTACAGCTCGGCGCTCGCCAGCCACGCGTTGGCCGCGGACTGCCCCCCGAGCGCGAGCACCTCGCTCGTGGGCAGCACCACTGCGGCGAAGCGCGCCCTGGGCCCAGCGAGATTCGTCGCGGGCTTCCAGGTATTCGTCGCGCCGTCGTACAGCTCCGCCGTGGCGCGCACCGCGCCTCCCGGCCCCTGGCCTCCCGCGACGAGCACACGGCCCGACGGCAGCAGCACCGCGGAGTGGAAGGCCCGCGCCTCCGCGAGCGAGCCCGCCGGAGTCCAGGTGTTGGAGACCGGGTCATACAGCTCCGCCGACGCCAGCTCCGCCGCGAGCGTGGTGCCCGCCGACGCCAGCACACGGCCCGAGGACAACACCGTCAGCGTGAAGGACTCGCGTCCCTGCGCGAGGCTCGCCGCTGGAGCCCAGGTGTTGGTGGTCGGGTCATACAGCTCCGCCGTGGCCAACAGCGCCCCCGCGTTCTGACCACCCGCCACGAGGACACGCCCGTCGTTCAGCAACACGGCGGCGTGCCGCGAGCGAGGCGTGGCGGCGGATGCGGCCCCGCTCCAGGTATTGGTCGCCGGGTCATACAACTCCGCCGTCGCCGCACCCGCGCCGCCCACCACGAACACCCGGCCCGAGCCGAGCACCGTCGCGGTGTGGCCATCGCGGGCCGTGGCCATGTTGCCCGCGGCCGACCAGGCGTTGGCGGTGGCGTCATACTGCTCGGCGGAGGCCTGCGCTCCCGCGCCATTGGCTCCGCCGACGACGAGCACCCGGCCCGACTGCAACAGGCTCATCGTGGCCCGCTCGCGCGCCGTCGCCAGGGAAGCGGCGGGCGACCAGGCGTTGCTCGCGCGCGTGTAGCGCTCCGCCGTCGCCAGCACGCCGCCCGGGCCGCGTCCTCCGGCCACCAGCACCTGCCCCGAGGGCAACAACACGGCCGCCCTGGAAGCGCGAGCCGCCGCGAGATTGCCGGCGGGAGCCCAGACATCGCTGGACGCGTCATAGACGTCGGCGTTGGCGAAGAAGGTGAGGCTCGGGTTGGAGGCGTAGCCACCGTTGACCAGCACCTGCCCCGTGGGCAGCAGCGTCGCCACCATGTTCTCACGCCCCACCGCCAACGCCCCGGCCGGGCTCCAGGTCCCCGTCGCGGGGTCATACAGCTCCGAGACAGTCTGCGTGTTGCGGGCCGCGTCCGCGCCCCCCTGGACGAGCACCTTGCCGTTGGGCAGCAGCGTGGCGGTGTGGCCATTGCGCGGATGGGTGAGAGCTCCCGTGGCGGTCCAGGTGTTGGCCGCCGGGTCATAGAGCTCCGCATGGGTGGTGACCCCTCCGGCCGTGAAGCCGCCCGCGAGCAGCACCCGGCCATCCGGAAGCTGCGTCCCCGTCGCGTAGTGCCGGGGGACCAGGGCAGGCGCCGCGAGAGACCAGGTCTCGGAGACGGGGTCATACAGCTCGGATTCGGGGACCTCGCCCGGGATGAGATTGCTGAAGCCGCTCATCACCAGCACCCGTCCATTCCTCAGCAGCACGGCCGTGTGGGCACGGTGGATGACCGCCATGGGAGCCGTGGAGGTGAAGGTATTGGTCGCGGCATCGTAGAGCTCCGCGGTCGCCAGGTTGGAGCCACCGGCGACGAGCACCTTGCCCGAGGGCAGCACGGTGGCCGTTGGCAGGCTGCGCGAAGCGGCCATCGCGCCCGTGGCGGTCCAGGTGTTCGTCTGGGCATCGTAGATGCGTCCCGTCAGGCTGCCGTCCGTCATCACCAGCGCCCGTCCCGTGGGCAGCATCACGCCCACCGCGATATTGCCCTGGATGCCGGGGCCCGCGGCGGACGCCCAGGTCCCGCGCTCCGGGTCGAACCGCTCCGCGGTGGTCACGAAGCCCAGCCTGTTGACCCCGCCGGCCACGAGGACCGTGCCATCCGTCAAGAGCAGCGAGGAGTGCTGCGCCCTCGGGGTCGCCATGCTGGCCGTCGACGACCAGCCCGGGTCCACCACCAGCGGCGCGGTGAGTCCGGCGAGCGCCACTTCGGTGACGAGGCTCACGCGAGGGCCCTCCACCTCGAACACGTTCGCGAGCGATGACGCGCGAACCCCCGACAGGCGCGTGTCACCACGCCGGGACTCGCCCCGCGCATCGCGCACCTCGGACGGGTGGAAGCGCAGGACCGGCTGCCCGTCGGTGTCGAGGAACTCCACGTACTCGCCCACATCCCGCAGGCGCGTCACCGAAGGGGGCAGCGTGACGTGGTACTCCGCGCGGTGGAGGGGCTCGGAGCCATCCACCACCCAGGCCTCCTCCAACCGCGAGGAGCGCCACCCCTGGCTCACCTCGGCGGAATCACCCACCGGGAACCAGAAGTGTCGCGGGCCCGCGAAGGACACCGCTCGCTCGCGAAGCAGGGTACCGGCGTCATCGGCGCCAGCTCCCTGCTCGACGCGGAAGAGCAGGCCCCGCGTCGTCAACTCCAGCGTCCCGCTCGCGGAGAGCCGCGACGTGAGAGCTCGGGAGTCCGCGACGGTGAGGGGGACCTCCGAGGAGGAGAAGACCTTCGACGGCGCCTCCTCCGTGGTCAGCTCCGGAAAGTAGGCCCGAGCCAGAGCGAGCGCTTCCGCTGAAGCCGGCAGGTCCTGCTTCTGCTCGCATGCGGCGACCAGGGCACAACCAACCACCACGACCAGGTATCGCGAGACGCGTCTCGACTGCATCTGTCACCCTCCACACCCATGCGTGTGGCACGGGCTGACGCGCGAGGGCCGCCACGGCTGGCGAGCGTGCGCGTGTTGCCTCCGGCTGTATCACGCTTTCACCCCACCGGGTCCTCACCGACGCCTCGAAAAAAGGACGCCAGGGGTCTGGGACACAGGCGGCACAAGTGACGCGTTGTTCAACAGGAGCGTCGCTTTCCCGCGAGGGGAAACACACGCCCGAGGCGGAGGCTGGTCATCCTCCCGAGCAGGATGGCAGGCTGCGGGCCCCGTTGGGTCTCCTGGAGGGACACATGACCGCGACGAAGCACGAGCCCGTCACCGCGCCTGGACTGCCGAAGCCCGTGGGTCCCTACTCCCCGGGCATGCGGCTGGACTCGCTGCTCTTCGTCTCCGGACAGGCCGCGACGGACCCAGCCACCGGGAAGCAGGCCGAGGGAATCGAGGCGCAGACGGAGCAGGTCCTCCGCAACCTGGAGCGCATCCTGTTGGCGGGTGGCTCCAGCCTCCAGCACGTCCTGCGCTGCGGCGTGTTCCTCGTGGACATGAAGGACTTTTCCCGGATGAACGCTGTCTACGAGCGCGTGTTCGCCGGGCACCGCCCCGCCCGCACCACCGTGCAAGCGGCCGCGCTCCCTGAGGCCGGGCTGCTCGTGGAGATCGACTGCATCGCCTACGTGCCTTGAGACGCGGGGGATTGTCACGGTCCGAATCAGGACCGGAACTGTCCTAGTGGGCTCGTACGGTGCCTCCGATACCCACTACCGGAGGCCCGATGCGACGCCAGCTCTTCACGCTCCTGCTCTTGCTCACGTGGAAGGCGAGTGCGCTCCCACCGACGCCACCGTCAGGAGCCACCGCCGTGAAACCTGCCTCTCGTGATTGCTGTGCCGTGCTGGAGCTGCGGCAGTACACGCTGAACCCGGGACAGCGCGATGTGCTCATCGACCTGTTCGAGCGTGAGTTCGTCGAGAGTCAGGAAGCCCAGGGCGCGCACCTGGTCGGACAGTTCCGGGACTCGGCGCGGCCCGAGCGTTTCGTCTGGCTGCGCGGCTTCCCGGACATGGTGTCTCGCGAGCAGACCTTGAAGCGGTTCTACGGTGGGCCCGTGTGGAAGGCGCACCGGGAGGCGGCCAACGCGACGATGCAGGACTCGAGCAACGTCCTGCTGTTGCGCCCCGTCACCGGAAGTCGGGGGTTCCCCCCGCCGGGTTCCCCCAGACCCGACAAGGGGAACCACCCGACCCCGAACTCCGTCGTCGTCGTCACGATTCTCCATCGTGACGCCCCCGTGGACGCCGCGTTCCTGCGCTTCGTCGAGCAACAGCTCGAGCCTGTCCTGAGTGAAACGGGCGGCGCGCCGCTCACCCTGCTCCAGACGGAGTACGCCCCGAACACCTTCCCGGCCCTCCCCATGCGCGAGGGCGAACATGTGCTCGTCGCGTTCACCGTGTTCGCGAGTCGGGAGAAATACCTCGCCCATGTCGAACGACTCGCGAACTCACGGCGCTGGAACGACACCGTGCGCCCCGCCCTGCTCAAGCACCTGAAAGCCGCACCCGAGTCACTGGTGCTGGAGCCCACCGCGCGCTCACTGCTGCGGTGATGGGGTGACCGAGTTCATCACTCGCGGGTGGGCGACTACTGAGCAGCGGCGACGGAGACAATCCAGGGAGTGCGCATCCCGTGGGGGCCCATGAAAACCTTGGTCAAATTCAACCGGACCTTTTTCAGGACGACCACCCCCACGATTGCCCTGCCATAGAGCGCCGAGTTACGTCCGGGCTGCCCGATGGCTCCAAAAAACTCGGGCGTTCCCTTCAAGCCACCCATCCAGATGTCGCCAAACACGGCGATGTTGGCATCCTCGATGGCTGCCTTCTGTCCGAAGAGGCGAAACCCAAGCTGGCCAACCCTCACTCCATTCCCCTGTGGGGCTCCCAGTGGAGCAATGTCCATGTTGATAGAGGGCATGAAGCTCAGCACCGCGATATTCTGCACCCCCTCGGAATCGTCGACCGCGGACACATAGGCCACCATTGGCAGCTCCGCCAACATCGTCGCATTCCCTCCAGCCTGAATGAAATTCTCGAGATTACCCTCCTTGGCGGTCTTTTCGTCCGGCCCGGTGCCGCTGGACGGGGTCCTCGTCGAGGTAACTGCGGCATGCAAGCTCAACTGAAGATTGGAGAACACTCGAAAACTGAGCAGCTTCGCGGCGACACTGAACCCTGACTCGGACACCCCGGTGAAAGACAGATACTCCGCCACTTTCGGCGCATCCTCGCCAAAGTAGGCATCGGCGCTCTTTGGATACGCCAGCGGTTTCACCCACCCATGAGGCTCCACGTAGACCTTCTGGTTCTTCTCTCGGGATTCCACCTTGAGCCCTGCCAGCACTGATTCCTTTCTGGGTGTCGGTGGAGCCGGGGACTGAGCCAAGACCGCCGTCGGCGCCAAGGCGAACCACAGGAGCAAGACAGACCGCATCACACATCTCATATATCCCCCTACGCTCATCGAAATGCAGCGCCCGCCGGACCTCGACGGGCGCGAATTAATCAGACACGACCGGGACACACTTCTCTCGGACGCGCGAAGCGCCTCACGACGGGCCTCGCCCGACGCGACAATTCCAGACAGAAGTTCAGAAGAGAAACACGGAACCTGCGACGACTCGATGCTCAGTGGGCAGGCAGGTGAGCCTTGATCTGCTCACGACTCGGAGCTTGCGATCCGGCCGTCCACCGATAGACCGCGATTCGATTCGATGACTTCGACTTGATGGCGACGACCCGTCTATCCACGCAGAGGGTGACAATCAGGTCATTGACAGGGAATCGCTCGTCGACGATGCCAGCGGGCATGTCCTCGAGCCCATCCAGAACGTAGCCCGGCGGGAGCAACTGCATGACGCCCTGGACATTCACCGCGGCGTTCTCGGCGATGCCCCCCAAGCGCCGCACCCCTGTCTCGGATGCACTCATCCTGCTGGCGGTCCTCAGGAACTTGCTGGCGACCTCCTCCCGGAACCCCTCGGGTCCAAAGTCGGAGTGAGCAATCGAGGCGAGACTGCCCCAGACCGTCCGCGTCTTGCCCCCCTTCGACAGTTTCGCCTCGAGCCCTTCGAGAACCGCTCGGCCCTCCGCGAGCGTCCCGGTATCGCAGCCCAGCAGCCGCACCTCTGCGTTGTCGGTAAGAAGGTCATCCGTCTTCAGGTCAGGAAATAGGTCCCAGCTCGCCTCGTGCTGGGTCACCACCTCCTGCCCCTGATCTCCCAGCGTCAACGTCCCGGACTTCCCGTGGCCGAAGATGTCCAGTCTCGCCACCTTCTGGTTGGACTCGTTGACCACCTCGTTCACGATCCACTGGAGCTGGCTTCGCTCCTGGCAACGCGCGAACCTCCGCAGTGGGTCGCTCCTTCCGTCCACCCGGAAGACAGCACGCTCGATGTCCCAGTCGAGCCGAGACGCATAGGCAATGATGGTCAGATGCATGACGGGCCTCTCACCCTTCTTCCTGCTCGTTCGACAGCACCTGGAGAAGCGCCGAGACAGAACGCATCACCTCATTGCCTCGAGAGGCCCCTTCCCGCCGCCGCTTCGACAAATCCGCGGCGAAGGGCCATTTGCCCCGACCATCCGAGTACGCGTCGAGGCTGCTGACCTGCTGGCTCGACAGGTATTCCTCCGTCAACAACAGGTAGCCGAACTGACCCGGCTGAGCATTCACGGCGGTGGAGGGTGCTCCGGGCCACACGTGCGAGGCATTGAAGAGGTCGACCTCCAACCCCACCAGGGTGGGGACGCCCGGCACCATCGCCACCAGGTCGAACGTGAAGCGCCTCGGGTCCAGACTCTTCACCTGGACCTTGTACGCGCGATACCCCCAGCCGATGCCGTTCACCTCCGGCATCCACCAGAACTTCAGGTCCGCGGCGGAAGTCTGCGGCTTGATGGTCGACTGCCCAAAGAACGGCGTACTCGGCATGAGACACTCCAGGGGACTGCGGGTGAGACCTTCAACTTTCAGGCGGCTGGGAATCCCTCGTCAGGCCGAATGCCTTCATCAAGTTGTAGATATGCTGACGGGTCAGGTCGAGCCGCTGCGCCACATCGGACACACACCAATCAGTGGCATCCAGTTCGCGGCGAAGCAGGTCTCGTTGAAAACGTCGGGTCGCCTCGTGAAAGGACACTGGCGCCATCCCCTGCGCCTCCATGCCCTCGAACAGGTGGCGTGGCTCCAGGAACGAGGCCGCCTCCGCGCTGGCGCGAATGAGCGCGGCCTCCAGTCGATGCCGGAGCTGTCTCACATTGCCCGGCCACTCCGCCAACTCGCACGCCGCGAAACAGGCCGGTGAGGGTCGCAGGCGCGGCAACCCATTCTCCTCCGCCAACCGCTCCACCAACGCCTCCACCAGCGGGACAATGTCCTCTCGCCGCTCGGCGAGCGCCGGCATGCGCACCGACAAGACATTGAGGCGGTAAAACAGGTCCTCGCGGAAGCGCCGCTCACGGACCAACTGCTCCAGGTTGGCATTGCTCGCGGCCACCAGCCGGACATTCGCCTTGAACGCCTTGGGGCTGGCCAGCGGGAAGTACTGCCGCGACTGCAACAACTGGAGCAGCTTGGCCTGCGCGGCCAGGGGAATCTCCGCGATTTCGTCGAGGAAGAGCGTCCCTCCTTCCGCCGCCTCCACCTTGCCGACCGTCCGCCGCGCTCCCGGGAAGGCTCCTGGGAAGGCACCGAAGAACTCACTCTCGAAGAGCCCCTCCGGGACAGCCGCGCAGTTGAGTTCCACGAAGGGCCCCAACCTGCGCTTGCTGTTGACATGGAGCGCCTGCGCCAGCTGCGTCTTCCCCGTGCCGGACGGCCCCCCAATCATCACCGTCACATCCAGCGGCGCCGCGACGGCGAGTTGGGCGAACACATGCGCCAGCCCCGGACTCCTGCCGATGATGTCCTCCAGTTGGAAGCGCTCCCGGAAGGGGCGCGTCGGGTCCTCCTTGTCGCCCCCTCTCTGGAGCAGCGCCCGCTCGGACGCCGTGCCCAGGAAGTGGGCCACCGACTCCGCCAGTTGCACCAGCCCCTCCGAGAACGGCCCCGCGCCGCGCTTTCCCTCCAGATAGAGAACCCCCGGCAGACGCCCACCCAAGGGGACACAGAGCACCGCCTCCAGGCGCTGCGCCTTGACGCTGGCCGAGCTGGCGAAGCGCGCATCCAGCAACGCATGCGCCGTGTGCACCGACTTGCCGGCCGCAATCGTCGAGGCGACGATTCCGCGCGACGTCAACGCCCGGATCTCCTCGCGCTCCAGCTCCGAGCAACCATGGAACAGCGACCACTCACGACGCGCCACGGAGCCTTCTCCATACAGCTCCAGTCCCGCGCGCTGGGCATCCGCCAGCTCGACCAGACAGGTCAGCACATCCTGCAGGGGTTGAAGGGGACTCGGCGCATCCATGACTCGGAGCACCGCGAGATAGAGATCTCGCTCGCGGGCAAAGCGGGCCTCGGGGGTGACCATGTCTGTCAACATATCACCCGGTCGATGCACGGCAATGCTGGTGGGCCAGTCGTAGGTCATGGGCTCCCGCATACACTGCAGGGAGCGAGCCATTTACTCCGTGAGAGCGACACGCGGCGGAAGAGGTGTCGCGAACGTCAACGGGATTTGACAAGCAGGTCGCGCGTTGTCCAACACAGTGGACAAACACTCTCGACCCTTCCTTGGCCATACGTCTGCATCGTCCCGACCTTCGTCAAGGCATGGTGATTGCTCTGACAGGAACTCGGAGTCCACCTGTCCCCATGAGCAGGGGACCTTTCACCCGAGGAACCCATGTCACGACCCAAGAAGGTCCCTGTCTCGTCCTTGTCCCCGCGTCGTATGCCGGCGGAGCCCCCTGGCGGGCCACTTGACGGTCCCGCGGTCTTCTCGCCTGGGGAGCCCCACAACCTGCCCGCACTCGTCGAGGACGCGCGCGACGCGGCACTGATGGGAGAGCCCGGCCCCCGCGAGCCGTCGAACTACCAGGAGCTGTTCAGCCGCCTCTCCGCCGCGCGCGACACGCTTCCCGGCGCGTATCGCGACACCTTCTATCAACCCCTCCTCAACAAGCTGGGTGAGATGGGGGCCACGCGCTTCGCCCAGTTGCTCCAACAGGACCCGAGGCGCACGGGCGTCGCGGGCCTCCTGCTCGATGCCACCCACGCCGTCCTCCAGAACGCGGAGCGCTATGAGCTCCTCGCCACGGATGCATTCCAGGAGGTCGTCAGCGACCTCTTCGATGGATTCCTCAGCGCGGAGAGTCGCCGGGGTGTCTCCCCGCCGGACCAGGGAATCCTGCCGCCGCTGGTGAAATGGGGCAGTCCTGACTCCGGTCCGTACACCTGGCCGGTGGATGCCACCTCGAGCGTGCTCGGGTTGATGGCGGGTGTGGTCAGCCTGCCGCCCGCGAATGCGCATCAGGGATTGCTGGCGTGGGCCGCGCTCCCGCACGAGGCCGCGGGGCACGACATCCTGGATGCCGACTCGGGGCTGTCGGCGGAGCTGTCCAACGCCGTCCATGACAAGCTCAAGGACACGTATCCCTCGCTCGCGACCTACTGGGCCGACCGCATCGACGAGACGGCGGCGGACGTCCTCGGCATCCTCAACATGGGCCCCACGTCGGGCATCGGACTGCTGGGCTACTTCCGGGGCCTCAACGCCGCCTGGGGTGGTGGCCCGGTGCTGCGCCGCGACGGCCCGTCCGACGACTCCCACCCCGCGGACGTGCTGCGCGGGTACCTCGCCGCGGCCACCGTCGACAAGCTCCTGTTCGCCAACCGGGCCCACTGGGCGGGATTCATCGAACGGGAGGTGGATGCGGATGTGAATGGGCAGCGCATCGTCGTCGAGGGCGTCTCCGTGAGCCGCGAGCTCGCGAAGCACTCCGCCGGGGCCGTCGCGGAGGTGCTCGTCACGCACCGCGCCGCCGCGCTGGAGGGGCATGCCCTGGGACAAATCCAGAACTGGCGCGACACGGACGAGGCGCGCGTCCAACGACTCGCGCGAGGACTGCTGCACGGACCTCCGGGCCTGCCCACGGACCTGACCGAAGGCACCTATGCAGCGCACCTCGTCGCCGCCGCCATGGTCTCCGGACTGACGCCCGGCGCGGACCTGAGCGCCCTCCAGTCCCGCATGCTGCGCCAGCTCAAGCAGATGCACGACGCCAATCCGGTGTGGAGTTCGCTGGTCGTCGCATACCGGGGCAACGCCGTGCCGCACCGCATCTACCGTCCCCAGCGCACCGCCGTGTGAAAGCCGTCAGGGAGCAGGCACCCGCTCCACGCAGCGGGTGCCAATGCCGAACTCGAAGCGACGCGAAGGAAGGTGGTTGGCCCAGAAGAGCCAGTGCTGCCGCGTTTCGGGCGGCGCGTCCCAGCGCCCACCCGCAACCATGCGGAAGCCCGGGTAGTCACCTTCCGTGGCGATGGTCGCCGTCCACTCCGCCACGTTGCCCGCGAGGTCCATGATTCCATAGGGGCTGCGGTCCTCCGGGAACGAGTCCACGGGTGCGAGCGTGGCGAAGGCATCCTTCCCATTCAGATTGGCGGGCGGCACCGTCCGGTCGTCACCCCAGACAGTCCGACGACGGGGCGCGGGATTGGGCACCTCGCCCTTCGCGTCGAGGACCTCCCCGCCCCGCCCCGCCTTCGACCACTCGTCGTAGGTCGGCAACTCCTTGCCCATGAAGTGGCAATAGGCCTCGGCCACCCCGGCGTCGATTCCGGTGACGGGAATCCTGGGCAGGTTCGCCGGCTCATAGTCCGGATGGGCGGGGGCGGCCTCCCGCGCGCCACCCATGAGCGGAAGGATTCGCTCCTGGAACAGCCGAAACTCGGCGTTGGTGGCCTCCGTCCTGTCCATCGCGAACGCGCCTATCTCGAAGCGCGCCTCCTCCTTCAGCGACAGCTCGGGCCTCCAGTATCCGCCCGCCGGGACGAGCACCTGCCCGGCCCGGGACGTGGCGCAGGTCGGCACCGGCAGCCGCAGCTCCTCTCGGCGGGCCCGCTGCGCGTAGCCGGGAAGTCGCAGGAGGCGTATCCGCGAAGGAGGACAGTCCCCTCGCTCCACGGTGAGCCACGCGGCCCGCGAGGGCGCCTCCACGCGCTCGCGCCAGGCCCCCTGCTCATCCACCCGTCCCTCGGGAGGTGCCCCCTTCATGGGCAGCTCGTCCGGCCGTGCCTCCGGGCTCAGCTCCAGCGCCCACCGCACGGGCGCGGTGACGGGCGCACGGGTCCACGTCAGGGCGCGCGCGTCGAAGTCGAAGAACTCCAGCACCAGGTCGAAGTCCCCCATGTCCGCGGCCATGAGCCGCATCTCCCGCTGCTGGCGCGCGGTCTCCTGCTGGTTCTGCTGGAACGCGAACACCACCGACGTGCCCACCCCGGTGGCGAGCACGAGCAGCAGCACCACCACGGCAATCCCCACCCGGCGCCGCTGGACGTGCCCCTGCTCCCGCTTGCGCCCTGCGTCAAGGAACGCGCGCGAGCGGCTGGCGAGCGGCACCTTCCAGTCCGCCACCCGCCGCAGCACCTGCCCCAGCGCATCACCGCCCCACGTCTCCTCGTCCCGGCGTCCGCGCCGATGCCACAGCTCCGCGGCCTGGTCGATTTCCGTGACGAGCAGGTGCTCATCACGAGACTCCTGCCGCCAGCGCGCCAGCTCCGGCCACGCCGTGGCCAGGGCCTCGTGCGCCAGCTCCACCAGCGCCCCGTCATTGCGCACGTCGCGGGAGGCGACCACCAGCCGGTGCGCGAGCAACGAGTCGAGCACCCTCCCCGCGCCCACGCCCAGCTCCTCCAACAACTCCTCGCGCACCCGAGGGCGTCGGGTCCCCTCGGGCGTGAGCAATTGAAGCAGGAGCAGTCGCACCGTGTGGATGTCATCCGCCGGGAGCTGTCCCAGCAATTGACGTCCCTGCGCCGCCAGGGCCCCCGCCACGCCGCCCAGCTCCTCGTACACGGCCGCGCGCAGCAGACGCCGCTCCTTGTCCCTGCGCTCCCACAGCGCCGAACAGGTGGCCTGCAAGAGCGGCAGGCCCGCGGGCTGGGCACGGACATCCGCGACGATGCGCTCGACCAGCCCGGGCTCGTCCGTGGCATGGCCCGCGCGACGCAAGGGACCAGTGACGGCCTCCACCAGCGCCGAGGGCGACAACGGCCCCACCACGAACGCATTGCCGAGAAAGGCCCCCAGGTGCTCCACCCGGGCGAACTGCCCCAGGTAGTCATCACGCAGCACCACCAGCACCCGCCACCCGATGCCCGCGGACGCCACCGCGAACAGGCACCGCACCAGGGCCATCGCCTCCTCCGCCGCCCCCAGGGTGAAGACCTCCTCGAACGCATCCACCAACAACAGCGCGGGCGCCGGAGCGCGCGCCCGCAGCAACTCCACGATGGCCCCGGGGGTCAGGACCAGCGTCCGCGCGACTCCCGCGTCCAGCGACAGGACCTCCGTCAACCGATGGAGGGGACGCGGGCCAGGACGAAAGGCGACCACCTCCCAGCTCGCCATCTGCCGCAGTCGCGGCACCAGGCCCGCATGCACGAGCGAGCTCTTGCCGATACCCGAAGGGCCCGTCAGCACCACCGGAGCCGCTTGCCGCAGCCGCTCGACGAGCGCCGCCACCTCCGCCTCCCGGCCCGAGAAGTCCTCCGCGTCTCCCTCCGTGAAGGCCCGCAGCCCCCGGAACGGATGCCGCTCGGGGTCTGCCTCCAGTTGCCTCCGGGCCGGCTCCAGCAAGTCCGTCAGCGCTCTCGCCAGAGACTCCGCCGTCGGCCGGGCCTCCGGCGCCAGCGAGAGACAGTCCTTCACGAGCGCCGCTCCGGCGAGCTCCGGCGTCGGGCCCGGGAGCGGGCGCGGCGTGAAGGCGAACGCGGGGAGACTCGCGTCGTCCACCGGGCGGCGGCCATCCAGCAGCTCGTGGAGAATCACTCCCAGCGACCAGAGGTCCATCGCCGGCGCGGGCGGGGTCCCCCTCCAGCGCTCGGGCGACATGTACGCGGGGGTTCCGGACGCCGCGCCCGCGGAGGTGCCCGCGTGACGGGCGAGCCCGAAGTCGACCACGCGCAGCCGCCCGTCCCTCGGCAGGAGGATGTTCTCCGGCTTGAGGTCCGCGTGGACGATGCCATGACGGTGCGCCTCCGCGAGCGCGTCCGCGATGGCGCGCCCCACGCGCAGCACCTCCCCCGGCGACATCCGCTCCCGAGACATCCGCTCGCGCAACGTCTCGCCCTCCAGGTACTCCAAGGCCAGAAAGGGTTGGCCCTGATACACACCCGCCGCGTGCACGGTGACGATGTGGGGGTGGTTGAAGCGGGCCGTGGTGCGCGCCTCTTCCAGGAGCCGCTCCGCGCTCTGGGGCCCCAGCAGCTCCGGCCGCAGGAACTTGAGCGCGATGTGTCGCCCCAGCGCCAGGTCCTGCGCGAGATACACCCTGCCCGAAGCGCCCTCGCCGAGCAGCTTCAGCACGCGAAAGCCTTCCACGAGCGAGCCCGAGGCGAGCGGCTCCTCCGCCTCCAGCAGCCTGCCCGGGGCCAGCTTGCTCATCTCGAACCACCCCCAGCCGCCATGACAGCCGCATCCGAGCCCGCACGCCTCCACCGCGACTCGCCTGGGATGTTAGGGCCAATCCACCAGGACGCGCCACGGCTCCACGTGAAGCAGGTCAGCCCCTCCGGACGCCCTCGCACCCATCCGGCTCAATCCCAGACACAGGGTCCGCCAGGACCGTGGCCGACGGGCGCCCAACCCCTGGGGCTCGATACACCCGAGACAGCCCTGACACCCCGCCTCCAGAAGCCCCCGCGCGGAGCGGACGTGCGCGAGCCGCGGGGGCCGCCCGCGCAGGTCCAGCCGTCCATGCAGCTGGAGCGCGGGTACCGGAGCCCGCCGGGCTGCCCCGTCATCGCCCTGCTTGTGCCCCGGCTCCTCGTACCCGGAGCCCTCGTACCGAGACGCTTCTGAGCATGTAAGGGATTGGTACTAGTCCTTTCCTCCAATTCCCTTGCGCAGTGTCTCCTCGCGAGCCCCCTCGGGGACAGGCGGGCGTTGCTGACACGGGCTGCTCACCCCAGCTTGCCGCGTGGCCCGTCCATCCCGGACAGGCTTCGAGCCCCGGACTTCCGCCACGCCTTGCGCGAGCGCGGTGCCCGGCCGGTCTCGAGAGGAGCACACATGAAGAGGTGGGTGGGTTGGGTATCCTTGGGGATGGCCTTGCTGTGGGCCTGGGGCGCGAGCGCGACGGAGCAGGAGCCACAAGCCCCCGCGAACTCCGACACGTTCGCCACGAACTGGATCTACCGCGATGCCATGGAGTCGCCCTGGTTCGACTACTCCTGGGCGACGCATTCACTCAGGGCCACCTCGCCCGTCGCGGAGGGGCAGTATTCCATCTCCGCGACGATGCGCAGCGAGGAGGCCCTGTACTTCTACACGTCGCCGCACGTCGCCGACGCGGGAGCCACCTTCGTCCTGCGCGTCCACGGAGGCACGGCGGGGACGGGCGCGGTGGTGCGCGTCAGGGCCTACGCCGACGACACGCTGACGACCGGCACGGAGCTGGGGCCGCGCTGCACCGGGGGACGCATCCTGGCCAACACCTGGGTGACGTGCACCGTGCCGTTCTCCGCCCTCGTCACCCCGGGTGCGCGAATCAAGGGACTCGTGCTCCAGGAAGGGCGCGGGGTGACGCTGCCCACGCTCTACTTCGACTCGCTGCGCGCGGAGGGACTGCGCATCCCGTCCCCCGTGGTGGTCTCCCTCAACCCCGCCTCTCTCTCGATGACGGCCGGAACCTCCCGGACCTTCATCGCCACGGTGACGGGGAGCACGAACACGGCGGTGACCTGGTCCGTCCTCGAGGGCGCGGCGGGCGGCTCCATCACCACCTCGGGCCGCTACACCGCGCCCAGGACGCCAGGCACGTACCACGTGGTGGCCACCAGCGTCGCGGACCCCACGCAGTCCGCGTCGGCTCCCGTCAGGGTCACCCCCGCACCGGCCAGCGGGCTCTGGGTGTCGGGCTACTACACCGGCTGGAACGCGGACCTCTATCCTCCGGAGAAGGTCGACTTCAGCGCGATGACCCACATCGTGGTCGGCCGCGTCACTCCCAATCCCGACGGCACGGTGAACACCCAGTTCGACAATGACAACGGCCCCGCCATCGCCCGCACCCTCTCCACGCGGGCCCACGCGGCCAACCGCAAGGCCATCATCATGGTGGGAGGCTCCGGCGAGCATGACGGCTGGGTGGGCGCCGCCTCCAATGCCAACCGCGCCCGCTTCGTGAGCAACCTCCTGGCCGCCATGGACAGCTTTGGCTACGACGGCCTGGATATCGACTGGGAGCCGGTGGAGGCCGCCGACAAGCCCTTCCTGCTCGCGCTGGTGCGAGAGCTGCGAACGGCCCGTCCCGGCATGCTCCTCACCTTCCCCATCAACTGGATCAACTCCAACTTCCCCGAGGACGCCGACCCGTGGTTCCTAAACCTGGTGCCCTACCTGGACCAGATAAACGTCATGTCCTACGAGATGACGGGGCCGTGGGGCGGGTGGACCTCCTGGTACTCCTCCGCCCTGACGGGAGAGTCGGGCACCCACCCCACCTCGGTGGCGTCCAGCCTGAATGCCTGGGTGGCCGCGGGAATCCCGAAGGCGAAGCTGGGCATGGGGTTGCCCTTCTATGGAATGGCCTGGCGCAACATCACCGGCCCGTATCAGCCCTACACGGACTGGTCCGACTACGTGGGCAGCGACAATGACTTCACCTACGGGCGCATCCTCGCGTTGACCGCCACGGGTGGGGTGTACCACTGGGACTCCGTGGCGCAGTCCAGCTACGTCACCTTCGCCACGCCCGTGGTGGATGGCACCGTGCGCTGGATTTCCTATGACTCGCCGCAAGCGATTGCCGCCAAGGGCGCCTATGCGCGCGCCAACGGCTTCGGCGGCACCATCATCTGGACCCTCAACCAGGGCTGCACCAACCCCGTGACGGGAGCCAACCCTCCACTCGACGCGGTGAAGGGCGCCTTCCTCCCCTAGCCCGGGGAAACGCACCACCCTGAGTGGGTAGCCGACAGCCTCCTCGGCCCCGCACCGGAGACCTCCCCTCGGCCCAGGCCCTGTTGGCCGCTGGACCGAGGGGATGCCCTCCATGGACAGGTGAGCGCCTCGCAGTGAATGCCCCGGCTGGCGCGGCTCCGGGTCTGCCACCCAGCACACGCATCAAGCGTGCGGTGAGCGGGGGCCACCAGTCTGGCCGCCTTGGCGCCCACGAGGTTGGCGCCCAGTCTGCAATGGCCAGACGCCAACCGGGATGCACCGGTCTTCTCGCAGCTGGAGCTGTCCACATGAAAACCCTGAAGAGTGCCATTGCCGCGACCGCCGTCGCGGCCTCCCTCGCCGTCGCGTCTCCCGCAGACGCGGCCACCGCCACCGCCAACCTGACGGTGACGGCCACGGTGAACTCCGCGTGCAGCATCAACTCCGGCTCGCTCAACTTCGGCAACTACGACCCGGTGCTCCTCAACGGCAGCGCGGGCGTGGACCTTCTCGGCACCGGGACGCTGACGGTGCAGTGCACCCTGCTGAGCACCGCGGTCGTCACGCTGGGCCAGGGCGCGCACGCCAACACGGGCTCCACGGATGCGGTGCCGCTGCGCCGGATGCTGCACACGACGTCCACCGACTACCTGTCCTATTCGCTGTACCAGGACCTGACGCGACTGGTGGTCTGGGGCAACACGCCCGGCACGGGCCTGCCGTACATCGGCACGGGGCTGTCCACGCCGGTGACGGTCTTCGGCACCGTGCCCAGGGGACAGAACGTTCCCTCCGGCACCTACAACGACACCGTCGTCGCCACCATCACCTTCTAACGGAAAGACCTCCCTCTCATGCGCCTCCGTCCTTCCGCCTGGTCCCGATGTCTGGGATTGATGGCCGTCCTGAGCGGGGTCCTTCCCAGGACGGGACACGCCGCGTCGCTCGAGGTCAATCCCGTCCGGCTCGAGCTGGAGACCGGAGCCCGGGGCGTGGTGGTCACCGTGAGAAACCAGGGCACGGAGACCACGCGCTTCCAGGCCTCGGTCCACACCTGGGTCCAGGATGAAGAAGGGCGCATGACGTTGGAGCCGACGCGGGAGCTGTTCTTCTTCCCGTCGATGCTGACGCTGGAGCCGGGGGAATCCCGCCCCATCCGGGTGGGCATTTCCTCGGCGCCGCGAGACACGGAGCGCTCCTTCCGACTCATCGTCGAGGAGCTGCCTCCGCTCGCGCCGGCTCAACCCTCCATGGGCCTGAAGATTCTCACCCGCGTCTCCCTCCCCGTGTTCGTCGCGCCCAGGCACAAGGACGTCCAGGGCCGCGTCGAGGACGTGGACCTGCGCCAGTCCCGGTTCCACTTCCGCGTGAGGAACCCGGGCACGGTGAACTTCTTCATCCGTCAGACGCGGGTGCGCGGCCTGGATGCCCAGGGCCAGCGACTGGTGGAGAAGGACCAGGTGGGCTGGTACGTGCTGCCGGGCGGCTCGCAGGTGTTCGCGCTCGACACCTCCGCCGAGCACTGCCAGCGGATCCGCTCGCTGGAAGTGGAGGTGGAGACGGACCGGGGCGTGTTCCGCCACAGCGCCCCCGTCACCGCCGCCGCGCCCTGTGGACCCACGCCGTCGCCATGAGCCGATTCCAGAAGTCGGCGGCCCGGGGCGCGCTGGCCCTGGCGCTGGCGTGCGCCTTCAGCCTGGTGCCCTGGCGCGCGTCCTCGGACGAGCCCGAGCGCGTGGTTCCCATCGTGGTGGAGTTCACGCTGAACGGCGTCCCCCGAGGTGACGTCTTCCCGCTGGTGAGAGGCACGGACGTGCTGCTGCCCGCGGCCACACTGGAGGCGAACGGGGTCGACCTGACGCGGCTGGGGGCGCGCCTCGAGCGCATCGAGGGTCAGGATTATGTCTCGCTGCAATCCCTGGCACCCCGGGGCCGGTTCGAACTCGACGAGCGCACCACCTCCCTGCACTGCGAGCTGCCTTCCACCGCCTTCGTACCGACGCGCATCGACCTGGGCACCGCGCCCCCCGAAGGCTACGCCGTCACCGGCAGCCCGAGCGGGTTCATCAACTACGCCGCGCACCTGCGCAACACGCGGCTGGCGCTGTTCGGCGAGGTCGGCGCGTCGGTGGGCCGGGGCCTGTTGACCACCCAGGGGCGGTGGAGTCCTGGCACGACACCGCTGCGCGGACTGACCCAACTGTCGGTGGATTTTCCGGAGGTCATGGTGCGCGCCCTCGCGGGTGAGGCCACCGGCCTGGGCGGCGTGCTCGGCGGAGGCGCGGTGGTGGCGGGCCTGCACGTCATGCGCTCCTTCGAGCTCAACCCCTACTTCGTGCGCAACCCCGTGCAGGACCTCGCGGGCGACGTCACCACGCCCTCCACCCTGGAGATCTACGTCAACAACCGGCTGGTGCGCCGCACCGAGCTGCCACCGGGCCCCTACCGGCTGGAGAACCTCACCGTGCCCCGGGGCGAAGGCACCGCGCGCTACGTGGTGCGCGATGCCTTCGGACGCGTCAGCGAGGTGGATGCGTCGTACTCGCTGGGCGCGCAATTGCTGTCGCCCGGCGTGGCGGACTACCACCTGTCGCTGGGCGTCGAGCGGGAGTCGCCCGGCACGCGCAGCTTCGACTACGGACGACCGCTGCTGCTGGGCACCTTCCGCATGGGCGTGACGCCCTGGTTGACGCCGGGCGTGCGGCTGGAAATTTCACCGGACCTCTTGAGCACCGGCGCGGTGCAGTGGTTCCAGCTGCCGCTCGGAGAGCTGGAGGTGTCCCAGGCCGTGAGTCGCTCCGAGCGACACACCGGCGTGGCGGCCGGCGCGGCCTGGTCCGTCCAGGGGCGGTGGCTGGGAGGGTCGGTCTTCGGCCGGGCGATGAGCGCGCGTTATGCGCACAGCAGCCTCGCCCCGGACACGGCGCACCCGTTGGTGGAGTCGGGGGGCAACCTCTTCGTCGCGCTGGGCCGTCGGGTGAGCGTGGGCGGACAGGCGCTGGTGACGCGCTGGAGGACACGCGGCTGGTCCACCTGGTTGAGCGCATCCACCTCCGCGCAACTGACCGAGCGGACCCTGATTTCGTTCTCCGCCAGCCGAGGCCAGTTGCTCCTGGGCCCCTCCACGCTGGAAGGCATGGTGTCCCTGAACGCCATCCTCGACCCGAGGACGACGGGCTCGCTGGGCCACATCCAGAACCGGGGAGGCGGCATCACCTCGGTGGATGTCTCACGCGGTGTCCCCGTGGAAGGCGGACTGGGCTTCCAGGTCCAGGGACAGACGGGCCTTCACCACCAGGCCCTCGGCCGCGTCGACTACGAGACGAACGTGGGCCGCGCCTCGGGCGGCCTGGAGTGGCGCCAGGGCGTGCTGGTGGCCGCGGCCGAGGTCTCCGGGGGGCTGGTGGCGCTCGGGGGCCGCGTTCGCCCCACCCGCGCGGTGGACCAGGGGTATGCGCTGGTGCGCGTGGAGGGCGTGGAGGGCATCGGCGTGAGGCTCGACAACCACCTCATCGGCCGGACGGACTCGCGCGGTGAGCTGATGGTGACGCGGCTCCAGTCCTACGGGGCCAACCGACTGTCGCTGACGGACGAGGACCTGCCGCTGGAGGTCTATCTCAGGACGACGCAGAAGCTGGTGGCGCCGTGGCGGCGCGGCGGCGTGGTGCTCGACTTCCAGGTGGACAGGGTGCGCGCGTTCCGAGGCCGGCTGGTGCTCGCCGACGACACGGCCCGGCGGACACCCGCGCATGGCGAGCTTCAAGTCGACGTCGCGGGTGCGCGCGTCAGCTCCCCCGTGGGCAGGAATGGCGAGTTCGAGCTGGTGGACCTCCCCGCCGGCAAACACACGGCCACCGTCATCTACCCCGGGGGACGTTGCGCCGCGACGCTGGACGTCCCATCCCTGGCGGGCGAGGTCATCGACCTGGGAACGGTGAGGTGCGTGGATGAGGATGCGCGGTGACCTGGCGCTCATGCTGGCGGGCCTGTGCGGGCTGCTCTCCGCGAGCGCCCGGGCTTCGTGTGAGATTCGCAACGTGGTGGGCCTGCGCTTCCTCAACTACACCCCCACCTCCACGCTGCCGCTCGACACCACGGGGAGCATCACCTTCCGGTGCAGCCTCATCCAGCTCACCCCTGTCACCATCGACCTGAGCCAGGGCGGCTCCAACAACTACGCGCTCCGGCGCATGCAGGGCCCGTCCTCCAGCACCCTCGTCTACAACCTCTACCTGGACGCCACCCGCCTGAGCATCTGGGGCAATGGCCTGTCCGGCACGTCCCGCTATGGGCCGGTCCTCCCCTTGCTGGGCCAGGACATCACCGTCCCCATCCATGGCCGCGTCCCCGCCCAGCAGAGCGTGCCGGCGGGCAGCTACTCCGACACGCTGGTGGTGACAGTGACCTTCTGACCCGCGAGCCCCATGCCCCCGTGCTCACACAGGCGTGCGAGTCACCAGGAGCCGCTGGGACGCAGGGCATGCGCCCGGGGAGGCGCTCCGGCGCGGACGTTGCGCTCGCGGAGCCTGGGCCGCTCGCCTATCCTCGCACCATGAGTTCTTCCGACCCCATCGCGACGACCTTCGTCACCCATGAAGTCACCAATCAGGCGCCCCCCCTGGTGTACGACGCCTGGAAGACAGACCTCCCGCTGCGCGAGGCCGTGGCACGCGAGGGCGGAGGCTGGGCGGAGGCGGACATCGCGAAGTACGGCCCGCTCGCGGGCGGCGAATTGATGCAACTGGGCTTCACCGCCAACGAGAACAAGCCGAAGTTCAAGCCCTTCGACCGCTATGGCAACCGGCTGGACGAGGTGGAGTTCCATCCGGCCTACCACCGCATCATGGAGGCGGCCGTCGCCCACGGCATCCCCAACTTCGCGTGGCGACACGAGAAGACGGTCGGTGCCCACGTCGCGAGGATGGCGCTCTCCTATCTGCACAACCAGGCCGACCAGGGGACCAGCTGTCCGCTGACGATGACGTACGCGTGCGTGCCCACGTTCCGGGCACACGCGGGGCTCGCGGAGAAGTGGCTGCCGCTCGTCACGTCCACCACGTACGACTCGCGCTTCCAGCCCTCCGAGCAGAAGAAGGGCGTCACCATCGGCATGGGCATGACGGAGAAGCAGGGCGGCTCCGACGTGCGCAGCAACAGCACGCGCGCGCACCAACTGGGCGCGAAGGGGCCGGGCAATCCCTACGCGCTCGTGGGGCACAAGTTCTTCTTCTCCGCGCCCATGAGCGACGCCTTCTTCGTCCTGGCCCAGGCCGAGGGCGGCCTGTCGTGCTTCCTGCTGCCGCGCTTCACGCCGGAGGGCACGCGCAACGCCATCCGCATCCAGCGGCTCAAGGACAAGCTGGGCGACTGGAGCAACGCCAGCTCGGAGGTGGAGTTCCAGGGCGCGGTGGCCTTCATGGTCGGCGAGGAAGGCCGGGGCGTGGCGACCATCCTGGAGATGGTGGCCCTCACGCGGCAGGACTGCATGATTGGCTCCAGCAGCCTGATGCGTCAGGCGCTCGTGCAGGCCATCCACCACGCGCGGCACCGCAAGGCGTTCGGCCGGCGGCTCATCGAACAGCCGCTGATGATGAACGTGCTCGCGGACCTGGCGCTCGAGTCGGAGGCCCACACCGTGCTGACGGCGCGCGTGTCCCGCGCCGTGGACGCAAGCCACCGCGACGAGCGCGAGGCCGCCTTCGCGCGCATGGCCACCGCCGTGGGCAAGTACTGGGTGTGCAAGCGCGCCCCCTCCTTCGTCAACGAGGCGCAGGAGTGCCTGGGCGGCGCCGGCTACGTCGAGGAGTCCAACCTGGCGCGGCTGTACCGGCAGGCGCCCCTGAACTCCATCTGGGAGGGCAGCGGCAACATCCAGTGCCTGGACGTGCTGCGCGCGGCCACCCGAGAGCCCGCCAGCCGCGAGGCCCTGTTCCAGGAGCTGATGGCGGCCCAGGGCGGCCACCCCGCGCTCGACGCGGAGCTGGCGCGCATCGCCAAGGACTTCTCGGACACCGCCACGCTGGAGACGCGCTCGCGCTTCGTCGTGGAGCGGCTCGCCCTGGCGCTCCAGGCCTCCCTGCTGCTGCGCGCCGGCAACAGCCAGGTCGCCGATGCCTTCTGCGAGTCCCGGCTCGGAGGCGCGCACGGCAACTGCTTCGGGACCCTGCCCGCCCACGCCCCGATGAAGGCCCTCATCGAGCGAGCCTTCAGCGAAGGCGCCGTGAGCTGACCTGGGCGACGCGCGCGCCCTCTGGAAGTCAGGCCTCTTGCCTGCCCGTACGCCCTGTCCCGGCCCACACCGCCGGGCAGGGAGGCTTCCGCCCCGCCCATCGCCACTGGGGGAAGGTGGCGCCTTCGTCTACTGGACGAAAGGGTGAGACAGCCGCTTGCATGGCGACAATTGCGTGTTCTCCTAGGTGGCTGGAAGCGGGGCACCTTGGGCGACAACCACGACCACCTTCTGAACTCCGGTAACGGAGCCATCACCTATTCGAGAGGTGAACACTCCCGTCGGGACACGGAGGACCAGCTCCGTCTGCTCATCTCCAGCGTCACGGACTACGCCATCCTGACGTTGGACGTACGCGGCTACATCGCGAGCTGGAACCTGGGGGCGGAGCGCATCAAGGGCTACCTGGCCGAGGAAATCCTGGGCCAGCACTTCAGCCGCTTCTACCCGCCCGAGGACGTCGCCTGGGGCAAGCCCGAGTGGGAGCTGGAGTCCGCCATCCGGCTGGGCCGGTTCGAGGACGAGGGCTGGCGCATCCGCAAGGACGGGACGCGGTTCTGGGCCAACGTCGTCATCACCGCCCTCTTCGACGAGACGGGCGAGCTGCGCGGCTTCGGCAAGGTGACGCGGGACTTCACCCAGCGCAAGCACGCCGAGGAGACGCGAGAGATGGAGCGGCTGCGCGAGGCCCTGCACGCCCGCGACGAGTTCCTGTCCGTGGCCTCACACGAGCTGAAGACGCCGCTCACGCCCCTCCAGCTGAAGCTGTCCGCCATGCGCCGCACCGCCGAGAGCAACCCCGAGGCGCTCGTGGCGGACGGACGACTCGCCCGGGAGCTCGCCGCGGCGAGCGGTCAGGTGCGCAAGCTCGCCGACCTCATCGATGACCTGCTGGATGTGTCGCGCATCAACGTGGGCAGGCTCCCGCTGGAGCCGGCGCGCATGGACCTGTCCGCCCTGGTGCGGGATGTCACCACGCGCTACGAGGCCCAGGCCGCCGCCGCGGGGTGTCGCCTGGAGCTCGACGTCCCCACCAGCCTGGAGGGGATGTGGGACCGGCGGCGGATGGACCAGGCCGTGACGAACCTGGTCACCAACGCCATCAAGTACGGCGCGGGCAAGCCCATCCGTCTGAGCCTGAGCGCCGACGACACCACCGTGGTGCTCACCGTGCAGGACGAGGGCATTGGCATCGCCCCCACGCAGCAGCACCGCATCTTCGAGCGCTTCGTGCGCGCCGTCTCCGAGCGCAACTACGGCGGCATGGGACTGGGCCTCTTCATCACCCACCAGATTGTCGAGGCCCATGGCGGGAGCATCCAGGTAGAGAGTCAGCTGGGGCGCGGCTCGACCTTCACCCTCCGGATTCCCATGAAGAGACTGCCGACGACGGGCGGCCCGGGGATGAGCACCCGCGCCTGAGTGGTGAGCGCGTCTTCCCGCGACACCAAGGCCCCGACGCGCCAGCCCTCGGTCGAGGCTGGCGCCGGAGACGGGCATGAAGGCGGGGCCTGCTACTGGAAGCTCACCTTGCCGTCGCGCTGGTAGCAGACGTGGGGCGTGCTGTCCGTCGGGCGGACCGCCACGCTCGGACGTGAGCCCTCCTGCACCGTGCCCAGCTGGGTATAGGTCCAGAAGCCCCGCGCATCCGGGGCGATGAGCTCCAGCTTCGTCCCATGGCGCTGGGCGATGAAGACCTTGCCTCCGCCGTAGGTCATGTCGTTCGAGTCGTTCTCGAAGTCGACCGGCGAGGTGGCCAGGGTGCTGGACGTGATGGGCGACTTCACCGTGATGTCCTGCAGAGCGCTCCTCGCGCCGTCGACGCCGCCGCTGGACAGGAGCAGCAGGTGCTGGCTCGGCCCCCAGACCGCGGAGAGCCACAACGTGTTCTCCAGCGTCACACCGTCCAGACGGGTGCGGTCGGTGGCCGCGCCGGGCCTCACGCTCACGTAGGTATCCGAGCTGGAGTTCGCATTGGACGGGATGTACAGCGCGCCCGAGGCGTCGAAGTTGACGTCGCCCATGAGGATCGACATGTTGTGCTGCGCGATGCCCCAGGTGCCCGGCGCCGTCCGGGTGGCGACGCGGACTCCCGTCCCGGCCGAGCCATCGCTGAAGACGACGGTGGGCTGCAGGCCCTGGTTGGGATTGAGCGCGACACTCACCCGCGTATAGGACGTGCGGTTGGTGGGCTCGACTTCCTCGCGGACCCAGCTGCCATTGACGCGCGTGGCATAGTTCATCCGCCAGTTGGCCGCCGTCGTGCCGGGCAGGCCCGGCCCCTTGAGATAGACGACGTGCGGCGTCCCGCTCGCCACGTCCAGCGTCAGGGCGATGTTCCAGTTCAACACGTAGGTGCCGCCGTTGTTGAAGCCCGGGCCATCAATCTGCTCCGTCGTCCACGTCGTACCGTCCCAGGTCGCGTACCACAGCCCCCGGTGGGTCTCGTTCGTGTAGACGAGGTGCCCCTTGCCGGCGTTGTCGAAGGCCAGCTCGCAGAGCACCCCCGTCACGTCCGGACCCGCGTCCACCCCCGTCACCGGGACGACGACGGCGGAGGCCACCACGCTGAAGTTGAACGAGCCCTCGGCCGTCTTCCCCGACTCCGTCTCCACGGAGACGGACAGCGACGCCGTCCCCTCCTTCGGCAGCGTCCACGTGACGCGCTCGGCTTCGGCCGCGACGACGCCGGCGTTGGCGCTCCAGCGCACGGCCTTGAAGACCTCACCCGCGGCGGTGACCTTGAAGCGCTCCTGCGTCCCCTCGACATAGGGGCCCTCGCCCGTCTCGCGCTCGATGAGCAGCACCACCGTTCCGGTGCCGTGCGAGTCGATGACCTCCGCCTTCTTCTGCTCGCTGTCACACGCGGCGAACAGCGTCGTGCTGCCCACCAGGAGAATCCACGAAACCACCATCTTCTTCAGCATGACCCGTACTCCCCGTCGATGAGGTCCGACGAACCCCTGCCCGTCGGACCGGAGCCGTACTCGCTCCATGCAACGCATCAACGAGACGGCCTCACGGAAGTCTTATGAAAAGCGAGACATGCCGAAAGAAAGTCATGGAAGGGGCTCGATACAAGGGCGGGCGTGCCCTCACGGCGCGCCCTGCGCCTGCTGTCCTGGAGGTTGACGCCTGCCCGTGGGAGTGGAGACCGCCGCGTGGGTGTGGTCCACGAAGAGCAGCCCGTCATAGGCGGACGCGGCTCGGATGGACCGGGGCTGGATGGCCTTGCTGTAGACGGCACCATAATTGCGAGTGTACCGGGGCTGCAGGAAGAACTCCGCCGCGCCGCCGCCGCGCGGCAGGCTCCGCAGGTCGAGCGCGAACGCGGACACTTGAGCCTGGGCGAGCGTTCCATCGAGCCAGCCGATTTCCGCGGGAGGGAGGGTGTGGGCGGTGAGACCCCGTCGCGGCTCGTTCGGCTCACTCGGCACGTGCACGGCCTGGAACGCGCCCTGATTGAAGGCGAAGCCAAAGACATACAGTTGCTGACCGAGGGCCTCGCGCAGGTGCTGCCCCATGGGCGTCACCGCGTCGCGGCCCGTGGCGGCGACATGACCGTTGTGCGCCCAGAGCACCATCCGGGCCTCGGGGCCCTCGTGCTCGAGAATCCAGCGTGCGTTCTCCGCCATCGCCCGGTCCCGGAGGTTGTCATCGGAGAGCTGGCCCACGACGGTTTCGGCGAACTGACCAAGCACCCTCGCGTGGCGAGCCACCAGCGCCTGGGCCTTCGCGGAAGCCTTGCGTGGGGGGAGCTGACGCAGGCGGGCCTCGATGTCCGCGACGAGCCCCGCGAGCACCTGGCCGGTCTCCACCTTGCGAAGCGCGGGGCCCTGCCGCGGGTCGAGGAACGGCGCCATCGGCCCGGCGAGTCGCTGGTGGAAGGCGGGGTCCACCTGGGCGAAGAAGTCGAGGACCGCCCGCGAGGAGGCGGCGGTGGCCTGCATGTCCACGCCGTAGAACTTGAGCTTCCTGGCGTGGCGCGGGTCGGCGTTGTAGGCGCGCATCCACCGGATGAGGGCCAGCACCTCCTCGGTGTCCCAGGTCCAGAAGTAGAGGCCCGCGAGGCCCTTCGCCGGGTCGCCCTTGCCGGTGAGGACGTACTCGTTGAGCGCGAGCGCCTCTCCGAAGCTGGCTTCAATCGCGAAGACGGTGAAGCCCAGCTCCGTGGCGAGGAACTCCAGCATCCGGTGTTTGAGCTGGAAGAACTCGCGGGTGCCGTGTGTGGCTTCACCCAGTGCCACGATGCGGGCCTCGGTGAGCCACGGTTTCAGCGGTTGCAGGTCGGCGAACCCATGTCCCGCCTCCACCGAGGTGAGCGGCACCAGGGACTGCTTCACCCACGACACAACCTCCGGAGATGGCGGCGTGGTCTCCGGGAGCGCCAGCGCGGTGAAGTCCGTCACCGTCACGGACTTGTTGGCCGCGATTTCCAGCGAGCGCCCCATGGGCATGAAGCCCTCGGCGTGGACGGCGGCGCCATACCCGCCGACGGGCAGGGCCACCTCGTAGGCGCCGCTCGCATCCGTCTGGACGTAGAGCATGTCGCCCAGGAAATCGCTGTAGCGTCCCAGGAGCAGCCACACGCCCGCGAGCGGCTTGCCCGACTCCGACTTCACGCTCCCTCGGAGGACCTGCGTTGGCGGAGCGAGCACCACGTCGAGCTGGCGCGGGGCCTCGCTGGCCGTGAGCTTCACGTCCATGAGGAAGCCCGCCTCGTGAGCGGTCGCGCTGACGGTGAGGCCGTACTGGCCGGGAAGCAGGTCAGCGAAGTGGAAGCGGCCATCCGGTCCCGTGCGCATGCGAGCCGCCGGGGGTGCGAGGTCCGGGTTCCAGTCCTCACGGGCGGGAACGAGCGCGACCACGGCGCCCTCCACGGGCGTGTTCGTGGCGCTCCGGACCCGGCCGTCCACCGTGACGGTGGCGACAGCGGGGGCTGCCTTCTCGGCGGGAGCGACCGAAGGGACCGGAACACGTGGCGTGCCGGAGCCGGCGCACGCGAGGGAAAGCATCAGGCACAGCAGGCGAAGGACTTTCATGCGGACCTCGGGACGGACGACGGGGGTGCGGCCAGGACGCGAAGGGCGCAGGAGGCCCAGCGCGTCGCCATGAAGCGACCTCGGGATGGACAACGCGAGTGCGGCTGGGACGCGAAGGGCGCAGAAGGACCAGAACGCCCCACGTGAATCGACCTCGGGACGGACGACGGCGGTGCGGCCAGGACGCGAAGGGCGCACGAGCCCCAACACGTCCAACGTGAAGTGACCTCAAGATGGACAACGGGAGTGCGGCTGGGACGCGAAGGGCGCACGAGCCCCAACACGTCCAACGTAAAGCGACCTTGGAATGGACGAGAGAGACTCGGCGGGACGCGAAGGACGCAGGAGGCTGAGCGCGTCGCCGTGAAGCGACCTCGGGATGGACGAGAGAGACTCGGCTGGGACGCACAAGGCGCGGGTGACCGTGCACGTCCGGCGCGAATGGACATCAGGATGAAGCGGGGCGCGGGCCTCCTTGGGAGGAGGCGCTCACCGGTGACAAACGGCGACGGCGCGCGAGTGCTCGGATGAAATCGGGTGCGGGGAACAGAACTCCCCCGCTCATCGCTCCGCTCGCAGCGGACCGCCGACGGTGACCGCTACGGCGAAGCGTCCGCCAGGAAATCGCTCGGGATGACGAAGCGCGTGACGACCGGTTCGACCACTTGGATGTCCGAAAGAGTGAGCGAGCCGAACAGGTCGGACTCCTCACGGATGGCATAGCCCAGCTCGGCATCCACCCACTGGGTCAACGTGTCATGCGGAGCGTGGCTCCGGTGCCAACGTCGGGTGAGGCGTCCCTCGACGATGTCCTCCCCCTGGAGCACGCAGCCCGCCTGATTCTCCGTGCACCCGCCAGGAAGGTGCAGCGGAAGCCCCAGGTCCCCATCGTCGGTAAACACGTCGTAGGTGCGCGCCCTGACATCCAAATTCACCTGCTCGTGGGTGTTGACGTCATAGAGGAGCACCAGGACCGAGGAGCCATTCTCGGACTCCAGTCGGATGCGCCCACAGCGGGAGACGAAGATGCGGCTGCGCAAGGTGCGCCCGCCGCTCCGGTAGGAGGCCACGGCGGTGAAGTCCTTGGGATAGACCACGCGGGAGCACACCGCCGTGGCGAGCCCTTGCGAGGACCGTGGAGGCAGGGACATCTCCAGCGGCACCCCCCACGCCCAGGCCGCGCCCGAGACCCCCAACGTCGCGAGCACACCCCCGACGAAACCCACGAGCCGGGCCTTCCGAGGCACCTCCAACACGGGCGACTGCCCCAGCAGCCGCCGCACCCGCGCCGCGAGCGGCCGTGCACCCGCGCCCAGCGCCAGCATCGGGCCCTCCTGCCGCAGCTCCTCGAGCCCCAGCAGCGCGCCGGAATACACGCGGACATCGCCACAGAAGCCCACGGCCGCGTCGTCGCAGCAGTGCTCTCGCTCCAGTCGCACCTGACCGGACAGCCAGCGCGCCGCCGGATGGAAGAAGAACAGCGCCTCCACCAGGCACTGCACGAAGTTGACGACGGTGTCATGGCGCCGCACGTGCGTCAGCTCGTGTGCCACCACCGCCTCCAACTGTTCCCGGGTGAGTCGCTCATCCACGCCACGCGGGAGCACGAGCACCGGCCGCACCAGCCCCAGCACCAACGGAGAGGGCGCGACAAAGGACTCCCGCACCTCCACCCCGCGGCGCAGGCCCAGCCGCTCCGCGACGTACGACACCGTCAGGCGCACCGACGAGGAGGCCGGCCTCGCGAGGCGAACCAGTCGCCGCGTCATCCGCCACCAGCCCAGGGCGAGGCGCAAGAGCGCCACACACGCCCCGCTGAACCAGAGACCGCCCAGCACGATGGGCCACGAGATGTCGAAGGCCACGGGCTCCGTCGCCGCCTGGGACGCCGGGCTCGGGAGGGAGGCTCCCGCGAGCGCCTGGGAGTCCTCGACGATGGACGTCACGCGCCCGCTCACTCCAACGTCCAGCGGCGCCGGAACGGAGTCCGGCGACGACAGCAGCAACGTGACCACGGGCGCGAGCACGAGCGCGGCCAGGGCCAGACACCCCACGGCATAACGAGCCCGCGCCGAGCGGTGCCGCAACAACCACAGCGAGGCGGCCGCGACCAGGGCCACGACGCTCGTCTGCCACACGCCATGGGCCAGCCACAGGGCCACGCCTCGCCCCCACTCCGCCATCAGCCAGACGGGGCTCATCACTTCTCCCCCTTCTTGTCCGCGTCCAGCAACCGGCGCAGGTCCTCGAGCTCCTCCTTCGATGCGGGCTTGAGCGACAGCGCCTGCACGGCGAGCGCACCCGAGGAGCCCCCGAAGACGCGGTCGAGCAGGTCCTTCACCAGCTGACGCTTGGTGCGGCCCTCCGCGACGCTCGCGGCGTACACGTGACTGCGCGAGCTCTCATCACGGCTCACCAACCCCTTGGCGGACATCACCTGGAGCTGCTTCAGCGTGGTGGTGTAGCCCGCGCTCTTGCCGTCCTCCCGCCCGAGCGCCTCGTGAACATCGCGCACGGTGCTGGGACCGCGCTTCCACAGCACGCCCAGGATGGCGAGCTCCACGTCCGTGGGAATGGCATCCGTCGTCATGCCACCTAAGTACGACGTCAGTCGTATGTTGTCAACGATGCACGTCGTACTTCCGCGACTCGTTACTCCGCGACGACTTCTTTCGAGGGGGCCTTCGCGCCATGGGCGGAGATGCATCTGCCGAAGTCGAACGGCTGCTGCGGGGTGAGCGTGCACCGGGACAGGTCACCTCCGGAGCCCCGCTCGCACTCGGGCAGCCGTCCCTGGTTCGCGTCCCGGGTGGCATCCCAGCCCGACAGACAGCCCAGCTGGTGCTCTCGCGCGAACTCCACCAGGCCCCGCTGGTGCTCCAGGGTGAATTCCCGTCCATTGGGATGACGCCCGAACATGGGGCACGCCCCCAGGCGCCGCCACACCTTCGCCGCGTCCCACCGAGGGAAGGCCGCGGAGACATGCGCGTGCATGCCCCGGAGCGCGTGGACACAACACTCCAGTGCGTCAACTGGTGCCGACTGCCCGAACTCCATCAGCAGGCCATTGATGAGCGAAGGCTCGATGCCCGCGGAGGACAGCTTCTGGAGGAAGCGCACCCCACCGTCGTTGAAGCCCACCAGCGAGCCCGGCGCGCCGTCCGCGGGCAGCGTGTAGGAGAGCTTCAGCGTGGGGTAGACGGCGAGCAACTGGGAGAGGGCCGCGAGGTGGCGCACCTGTGCGTCCTCGTCATGGAGGAACGCGCCCTCGAAGTCGAAGTCGAGGTGGCGGACTCCGTAGTTGCGAAGGACAGCCGCGTAGGTCGCGACAAGCGTCGCCACATCGGTCTCCTCGGCCTCGAGGGGCATGTTCGACGCGCCACCAAAAGACAGCACCACCGTGCCGCCGCTTCGACGGAAGGCTTCGATGTCCCTCTTGCCGTAGTCGGAGACCGTCGCGTCCCCCGAGTACGACTGGCCATCCTCCGAGTCCACCAGGGTGGTGTTGCCACCCCAGGACACTGCCCTGGCACCCCCGTCCGGTCGCGCCACGAGGAAGCCGAGGAAGAAGCCATCCAGGCCGGCCTCTCTTCCGTACTCGGACACGCGCGGCGTGGGCCACGACGTGTAGTCCACGAATGGGGCCCGGGGCACGTCCCAGTCCCCTGCGTCCGGCGGCGCGGCCGACGTGCGAATCTTCACCGTGTCCGAGGACGCCGACACATTGTCGGACACATCCAGCGCCACCACGGAGACCTGGTACTCGCTCCCCGCCGACAGGCCCATCAGGGTGATACCCGGCCGCGTCGACGAAAGCGTCTGGGCCACACCGCCGCCCACCTTCGAGTACGTCACGCGGTAGCCCGCGACGGCGACATTGTCCGTGGACGCGTCCCAACCCAGGGTGACGAGTGCGGAGCCCACGAGGGTTGCGCGCACCCGCTTGGGCGTCGTCGGAGGCTCGCTGTCTCGAGGAGGGTCCGCGGGGCGCCCGTTGACGGTGAAGTCGCGGGGGAGCGGCCCCAGGTCCTGTCCCTCCCCTCGCACCGACAGCCGGAACTCCGTCGAAGCGCGAGGAGGGATGACGTTGCGTTCAGCCACGAGCCGACCGGACACCACCTCCCCGCTCCGCGTCCAGACCAGCCCGTAGTTGTTCTGGATGACCTGCTTCGCCTCCACCTTGAAGGTGATGACGGGGTTGACCACCACCTCGTCCGACAGGTTCAGCAACGTCACCTTGAAGGTCGACCCCCAGGGACCGCCGCCTGACACCCACTCCGGACGCGCCACCACCACCAACGTGTTTCCCACCATGCCGACGGTTGTGCCGGATGCGCGGCGGGCACGACATTGCCCACGGGTTCCTGCCCCTTGTCTCTCAAGCGACAGGGTTCGGAGGAAGACGCGAAGCGCCCCGCACGGACACCGCGGGGCGCCTCCATGCATCCAGCGTCCTACGGACGACGCTGGGCCAGCAGCCACTCGTAGAGGTTCGGGGTGTGCCAGGCGGCCCCCGTCTCATACGCGCGCCCCCAGGCCCCGTGGCCGACACCGGCATAGACAGAGACCTTGAGCGAAGGCGTGGGCGCGCAGGCGTTGAGCCGGTCCACGAACTGCGAGGCCGACCAGCCCCAGTCGTTGTCCACCGCGCCGTAGAACATCCAGGTCTTCACACCGGCCTGGGCGATGTAGCAGGTGTTCGTGGGGACGTTGCCCAGGTCCGGCGCCCAGACGACATCGCCGTAGTGGGCGCCATCCGTGGGCGCAATCGCGGCGAGCCGCTGGGCATTCGCCAGGGAGAACTCGGGGAAGGCCGTGGTGCCGAAGCCGCCGAGCGACAGGCCCGTCAGGTAGATGCGCTTGGGGTCGATGCGGTGGTTGGCCAGCGCGAGGTCCAGCATCCGCTCCACGTGGTACGGGTGCCACCCGGAGGTGCTCGCCGAAATCTGGGGCATCAACACCACGAACGACTCCGTCACCCCGTTGACGACGTACTCGAGCTGCGCGCCGTCCTTGATTTTCAAGGGCAGCGCCGTCTCCAGCACCTTGGTCAGCTCCGTCGTGCCGTTGCCTCGCTGGCCCAGGCCGTGGAGGAAGACGATGAGCGGCCACTGGCGGTTGGGGTCCACGTTGTAGCCAGGCGGCAGGGACTCGTAGTAGCCGATGGTCGTGTTGTAGAGCTTGGGCACGGTGGTGGACCGCGCGGTGAGTGTCCGGGGGGTGGAGATGACGGGCGGTGCGTTGCGGCGCTGCCTCAGCAGCCACTGGTAGAGGTTGGAGGCCTCGGGCGCCGTCGGATTCGTCGCACGGCCGATGACCCAGTGGTCACCATCCGCGTAGCGCGTGTACTTCGGCGCGGGGTCCGGAGCCGGTGAGCAGGCATTGAGCCCGTTCACCGCGCCATCCGTCGTCCCCACGCCGACCGTCTGGTCATCCACCGCGTGGAACGCCCACACCGCGACGTCCTGGTTCGCCAGCCGGCAGAGCTGCGACACGCCGCCCGAGGTGTGCACGCGCCCACCGGCCACCGGCGCAATCGCGGCGACCTGGAGCGCGTTCGCGTCCGAGCGCTGCGGGAAGGTCCACGTCTGGAACGCGCCCAGCGAGTAGCCCACCAGATAGACGCGGTCCGGGTCGACGCGGAGGTTCGTCCGGGCCGTGTCGAGCATGGCCTGGGTGAAGAAGTCCTGCCACTCGCCATAGGACTCGTGCAGCTGCGGCTGCAGGACGATGAAGGACTCCGTGACGCCGTTGTTCACGTACTCCAGTTGCGCGCCCGTCTCCACGGGGATGCTGGTGCCCAGGATGATGGGCAGGCTCTCCGGCGTGCTGCCGCGCTGGCCCAGGCCGTGGTGGTAGACGATGAGCGGCCACTTGCGGGTGGGGTCCGTGTTGTAGCCCCGGGGCAGCGACTCGTAATACTGGATGACCTTGCTGTTGGCCGTGACGGCCTTCTGGGTGACGGTGCGCTGGAAGGGCGAGCCGCTGCCGGTGCTCTGCACCACTGACACACTCACGTCATCGGCGGCGCTGGCGCCCTCGCTGTCGGTCGCGGTGAGGCGGAAGACGTAGGTGCCCTGCACCAGGTTGCTCGCGACCAGCGGGCTCCACGGGCTCTGGTAGATGCGCGCGGTGTTGGGGCCGGAGACCTGCGTCCACTGGAAGGTGATGGCCTGCCCTTCCGGGTCCGTGCCCGCTGGAGCAATGGCGACGGTGTTGGTGGGCAGCGGCACCGTGCGGTCCGCGCCGGCGTTGGGAACAGGGGGACGGTTCACCACCACGCCGTCGTGCTCGATGAGTTCGAGCACGCCCAGGTAGCCATAGATGGCGCCCGGCTTGAGCGACACGGTGACCTCCAGCGCGCCGCCCGACGGGGCCAGGCCCGTGAGCTCGGCGATGCTGTTCACGTTGTTGCGCGCCTGCAGCTCCACCGACTGGGCGCCGATGGTGAACACCGTCGTCCGGTCCGACGTGAGGTCGTCGGTGACGCGCGAGGCGAACAAGCGCACCGAGTAGGTCCCGTTCACCGCGAGCCCGGAGATGCGCACCTTCGCCAGATCATCGAGCGTGCCCATGTGGTTGCCGATGAACTGCGAGTCCTGCGTCGCCGTCGCCGGATAGAGCGCGCTGCTGGTGGTGCCGTTGCCGTTGTTGGCCCCCGTCCAGCCCTGCCAGAAGGAGTCCGTAATCTGGAGCGTCAACCCGGACGAGACACCCGCCGAGTCCACCAGGTTGTTCAGCGTCGTCCCCGAATGGCCCACCGTGACGTTGTTCCAACCAGGTGTCGTGGAGATGTCCGCGCCGAAATCAATCAGGAACCGTCGCTCGGCGGCCATCGCCTGCGCCGCGAACAACACCTGAAACAACGTGAGAGCGACCGCGAGACCACGAAGCCCGGGCACGGCCCGGCGGGAGAAAATCATGATGGAAACCCTCCTGGGGGAACCACCATGCTATCCGGACACAGCTAGTATTTCATGTTTTACGGCTATGCGGCTTCATGCGACACCGCTACACATGCCACGGTATTGAAACGTGAGAACCCCGCCGCCCTCTTACTGAGAGACGACGGGGTCCAGGTGCTTCGAGGGAGGTGATGGGCTACTTGTCCCGCGACAGGATGACGACGCTGTACGGGCCCAGGTTGTTGAGGGAGCCGCTGGCGGGCAGGCCGTCCTTGCCGTTCCACTTGCCGCCCACGTCGAAGCTCTGGGCATTGCCGAAGTCGCCGGAGTAGCCCTGCCAGTCGCTGTTGTAACGCACCTTCCACGTGCCGTCGGAGGGCAGGCCCAGCTCGTAGTTGGAGAGCTGCTTGCCGCCGAAGTTGACCACGACGATGGTGTCGTCGCCCGGCCCGCCCTTGTCCCAGCGGTGGAAGGCGATGACCTTGTCGTCGTTGTTCACGTGGTGGACGTTGACGTTCTCCCCACGCAGGCCCGCGGTGTTGTCGTTCCAGTTGCGCCGCAGCTTGATGAGGTCCGTGTACGCCTGGTTGATGCCGGCGAAGGACTCCTTCTTCTGCCAGTCGAGCGGGTCGCCGTCCTGGAAGTGGCCGTCCTCGAGGAACTCCTGGCCCTGGAAGAGCATGGGAATGCCAGGGCTGGTCATCGTCAGCGCGGCGCCGATGAGCGAGCGCTTCTTGGCGTGATACCCCCCGGAGTCCCAGCCGCCCACCTCGCTGGGCAGCCGCTGCTTGCCATTGGCCACCTCGTCGTGGCTCTCCGTGTAGATGACCCGCTGGGTGGCATTGCCGTTGTATTTGAAGCCAATCGCGCGGGCGACGGCGTTCATGTCGCGGTCCGCGTCGGAGAAGGCCGTCAGCGCCGTGCGCACGGGGTGCACGAAGTTGGAGTCCCACTGGCTGTCGAAGTTGGCGCCATCCGGGTGCGTGAGGCCGCCCTCGTTGCCCAGGTCCTCGGCGATGATGATCTTCTGCGGGAACTCGCGGTTGACGGCGTCGTTGATGTCCCGGAGCAGCTGCCAGCCCTGCGGATTGTCCGCGCCGCTGGCCTGACGGATTTCCTTGGTGGCATCCAGCCGCAGGCCGTCCATGTGGTAGTCGCGCAGCCACATCATCGCGTTGTCACGCAGATAGTCGCGCACCTCGGGGCGGCCGTAGTCCGGCCGGGTGTCGCCCCACGGCGTCTTCGCGCGCCAGTCCGTGTAGAAGTAGCTGCCGCCCTTGCCGTACGTCTCGCCGTCGAAGTCCCAGTGGGGCAAATCGCTGGGCCCCAGGTGGTTGTAGACGACGTCCATCACCACGCCGATGCCGCGCTTGTGCGCCTCGTCGACGAAGCGCTTGAGGTCCTCGGGGCTGCCGTAGGCGCTCTCCGGCGCGTTGGGGAAGGCGGGGTTGTAGCCCCAGCTGAAGTCGGCGGCGAACTCGGCCGAGGGCATCAACTCCACGACGTTGATGCCCAGGTCCTTCAGGTGGTCCAGCTTGTCGATGGCGCTCTGCCAGTTGCCGGGGCCCCAGCCGGGCGAGTCGTTGAACGTGCCCACGTGCATCTCGTAGATGACCGCCTCGTTCCAGGCCGGCATCTTGAACTCCCAGTCGTGCTTCCACTCGTAGGACTTGTGGTCGACGATGACGGAGTTGCCCGTGGAGTTCGTCACGTCGTTGGCGCGCGGGTCTCCCTTCCAGCGCCAGTCGCCGTGCTTGCCCTGGATGACGTACTGGTACTGCTCACCGGCCTTCGCGCCGGGGACGTCCAGGGAGAAGTTGCCGCTCGGCTCGCGCTGGAGCTCCACCGACTCCCAGTTGCTGAAGTCACCGGCCACCTGCACGCGCTGGGCGTTGGGCGCCCACACGCGGAAGGTGCTCCCGCCGTCGTAGGGAATGGCGCCCATGCCCGGACGACTGGAGGGCTGGGTGGGCATGGGCACGGCGGTGGCCCGGGGCAGCTCCGCCACCAGGCTGCCGTCCTTGCGGACAAGCTCGCGCCCCGTGGGGCCGTGGTCCGGCGGAGCACGCCGAGCCTCCGCGCCGCGCGTCCGCCGGACATCGTCGAAGAAGTCCTTCACCGCCGGCCCGCGCGCGCCAGCGCCCTTGGGACTGGACGCGGGCTGCGACGACTTCGCCTCGGCCTCGGTGGAACGGGACGTGGAAGAGGTGGCGGGACGGCTCGGTGGGGGAATCCGGGTGGGCATGGCTCGGCCGTTGTCTGGAGAAATCCAGAATCAGTATCGAGCACACGCCTACAAGGTTGCTTGAGCCATGTTTCAGGCGCCGCTGACGCCCCTGAAACCGCATCAACCTGAAAACAAAAACACGTTATTCACGGCTGGCACCCCCATCCGAGCCCGCTGCCTCGAATCCGGGGGTCGACTCACACCCTCTGAGAATGGACGACACAGGGACGCACCTTCCCGGCGTCGGTCCTACTCGCGCGGGAAGCGAGGCTCCCGCGTGACGACGACGTCGTGAGCGGCATCGCGAGTCAGGGCGTCTCCATGAAACCCGGCCTCGCCCACGGAGGGCGCGGAGGAGCCGCGCGAGGCCTCCGCCACGCTCTTGATGTCGGCCAGGCCCCGCTCGAAGTCCCGGCCCATCATCTCGTCCATGCTGGCGAAGAGCTGGAGCGCCTTGCCGGCGAAGGTGTTCTCCCCGGACATCACCCACGTCAGCTTCACGCCGTCCGCGGTGGGCGTGAGCAGGTACTCGGTGGTGTTGGTGGCCCGCATCGGCGCGGTGAAGTCGAGCCGGATTCGCACGTACGCGGGCGGGCGGCTCTCCATGATTTCCATCCGCCCGGAGCCCGTCCGCTCCCCCCGCCACTCATAGATGGCGCCCACGCCCGAGGCCGCTCCGGCCAGGGAAACCTGCTGGGTGGGCTCCAGCTTCCACCAGGGCGACCACTGCTCCCAGTACCGGAAGTCGTTCACCAGCGCGAAGACGACGTCGGCGGGCGCGTGGATGGTCGCGCTCCGCTCGACGCGGAACGTGCCGGGTCGCTGGCCGATGGCGAACAGCAGCAGCACGACGATGACCGTCGAGATGACACCTGATGTCTTCTTCATGAAAACTCCCGAGCGTTCAAAAGGAATGGATACGTCGGGCCCCCCCGGGCCATGCACCGAGCGCTCAATCGCCGCTCTTCAGCGGCGACGAATGAGGACCCCGCAAATCGACACGTGGTTTTCGAATTTCCCGGTCTTTCCAAGTGCCCGGAAAGATTGAGGCTGGCGACCTCGGGGAGCACCCATTAGAAGTGGGCGCCCTCCTCGACGCCCGACACCATGAGAAAGACCCACCGTCCCCTCACCACCGTGGCCCTGGCCCTGAGTCTCTTCATGGCGGCCCTGGAAGTGACTGTCGTGTCCACCGCCATGCCCACCGTGGTGGGCGAGCTGGGTGGCATCCAGAGCTACGCGTGGGTCTTCACCGCGTACATGCTGTCCTCCACCATCACCGTGCCCATCTACGGGAAGCTGGCGGACCTGTACGGTCGCAAGCCCATCATCCTGTTCGGCATCGGGCTGTTCCTCGCGGGCTCCATCGCCAGCGGCCTGGCGTCCTCCATGGGGATGCTCATCGCCTTCCGGACGCTTCAGGGCCTGGGCGCGGGGGCCATCCAGCCGGTGGCGCTCACCATGATTGGTGACCTGTACACGATGGAGGAGCGGGCCCGGGTGCAGGGCGCGTTCAGCGCGGTGTGGGGCGTGGCGGGACTGGTGGGCCCCGTCACGGGCGGCCTCATCGTGAAGTACCTGAGCTGGCACTGGATTTTCTTCATCAACGTGCCGGTGGGGATGCTCACCTTCGCGCTCATCGTCGCCTTCTTCCACGAGCAGGTGCAGCACAAGCCGCAGCAACTGGACTACGCGGGCGCGGGGTTGTTGTGCGCGGGCGTGGTGGCGCTGCTCTTCGGTGTGCAGGGCGTGGGAACGAACCTGTGGGCCCTGCCGGCCGCGCTGGTGTTGCTGGTGGCCTTCGTCCAGGTGGAGCGCCGGGCCCCGGCGCCCGTCATCCCGATGACGATTTTCAAGCACCCCGCCATCGCCATCTCCTCCGTGGCCGGGGCGCTCTTCTCCGCGGCGATGTTCGGAGCGACCACATATGTGCCGTTGTACGTGCAGGCGGTGCTGGGCGGCTCGCCCACGACGGCGGGCGGGATGATTACGCCGATGATTGTCGGCTGGCCGCTCGCGGCGCTGTTCGCGGGGAAGCTCTTGCTGCGCACGGGCTTCCGGCCGCTCATCGTCGGAGGGCTGGGGCTGACGGTGGTGGGCACGACGCTGATGGCCCTGCTGCTCAAGCAGGACGCGCCCCTCTTCGCGCTCCAGGTGGCGATGGCGCTGTTCGGCGTCGGCCTGGGCTTCGCGTCCACGGCGCTGCTCATCGCGGTGCAGACGAGCGTGGGCTGGGAGCTGCGGGGCGTGGCCACCGCCAGCAACATGTTCTTCCGCACCATCGGCGGAGTGCTCGGCGTGGGGTTGATGGGCGGGGTGATGGTGTCGCGGCTCTTGGCGGACCCGACGATTCCCGTCGAGGCCGCCAACGCGCTGCTCGGTCCCGAGCGGGGCCACGCCTCCATTCCCGAGGAGACGCTGCGGACCTTGAGCGGCGCGCTGACCTCCGGGCTGAGCATCAACTTCTGGCTCATCTGCCTCTTCGCGATGGGCGCCTTCATCGCGGGGCTGTTCTTCCCCCGCGTCCAGCGCAACGCCGGCACGCCCGTCGCCACCGAGGCCGCCGCCGCGCCGCACTGAGGCGCGCGCGACGCTCTCACCCCCGCGAGAAGACGCGGGGAGCGGGCTCCGTCACCCAGAACAACTCCAGGGCCTTGCCCGGCAGCCTCACGCGCAAGCTGTCCGTGCCCTCGACGGCGAAGAGGCCGTCCTCCGTCATGGGCATCAGCCGGCCAGGCGGACGGCCCGGCCGCACGAGCCACAAGCTCCCGTCATGCAGGCTCACGTCGATTTCTCCATAGCGCCCCGCAAGCGACTTGAGTCGCGCCGAGGAGAGCGACACGGGCCGGCGCTTCGCCTCCAGGCCGGCGCGCGCCCACGCATACTCGGCCAGCTCCTGCGCCGTGGCTCCCGGACGCTGGGCCAGGCGCTCCACCGCCATGGACAGGGCGACCTCCAGGGCCTCGGTGGCGGGCACCTCCCGGTCCGGCGCCACGCCCGTGCCCTCCCAGTTGGACTGGCTGACGGCGTGGACGGGGCGGCCCTCCGACACACTCAACTGGAAGCACGGCGCCACCGGCAGCATCGCGTTGTTGTTCGCCGCGCCCGCCGTCCGCGTGCCCACCAGGGTGCCCAGCTTGAACTGCTGCACGTCGTACGCGAAGTCCTCGCCCGCGGAGCCCACCCGGCCATCAATCAGGACATACAGCGGCTTGCCCATCAGCCGTCCCGCGGGCACGTGCTCCAGCGTGCGCGACTGGACCGGCGGCTGGGTGCCACTCTGGAACGTCATCAAGAGCGTGTCCGGCGCCAGGAAGTGGCTGACCAGGTACTGCACCGCCGCGTGCGAGCCACCGCCGTTGCCGCGCAGGTCGATGATGAGGGCGTCACCGTCGCGAAGGAACCGCATCGCGTCGTCATAGACGCCGCCCGTCTCGTCGCGGACCCACATGAAGCCGGTGACCTTCATCGAGCGCACGTTGCCCGGATGGACCTTCAGCTCCGTCAGGCCGTGGTGCTGACGCAGGGCCTGCTTCCGGTGGAACGCCTCGGCGCTGTCGCTCGCGGAGGCTTTCGGGCCCGCCTGCTGCGCGGCGAACCAGGCGGGGTCATGAATCAGGTACAGGTGCCCGTCTCCGCTGGCCGCCTTCAGGTCCTCGGTGACGTGCTCGGCGAGCTGCCCTGGCGTGTTGCCCGCGTACCGCCCGGACTTCCGGCCGCGAGCCAATCGCTCGAGGATGACCGCGCGCTTCTCCGGGAAGACATACGAGCGCTGGATGACCGACTCGATGGTGTCCAGGGTGGTGGCCAGCTCCGCCGGGGTGAGCGGCCCGCGCGCGGGCGTCACGGGAGGCGCCACCCCCGGTTGGGCATGGGCGCCTCCGCCCAGAAGGAGCAGCGAGGCAAGGACGGCGAGCCACGGCCTAGACGTCTTCATCTGAGTCTCCGGTGTCATTCGAGGTGTCGATTCCCAGCCGCTCTCCGGCCCGGGCGCGCAGCCCTCGCCGGTCCAGGGCCTGGTCCAGTCCATCCAGTTGAGCCATCAGCGAGGGAGCGCCTTCGCGCAGCAGTTCGTCCGCCCCCTGGGCGATGGCGGCCCACAGCGGCGCGAGGCGCGTGGCTGTCCGCTGCCCCTTCGCGCTGAGCAGCAGTCGCTGACGACGGCCATCCTCCGGGTCCGGCTTGCAGAGGATGAGTCCCTCCCGCTCCAGCGCGGTGCGCACCTGGCTGACCGCCGCATGGGTAATCCCGAGCCGCGCGGCCAGCTCGCCCACCGTCAGCGGACCGGAGTCCCTCAAGGTCGTGAAGACCGCGTACCAGCGGGGCTCGAACCGCTCGCCCGCGGCGCGGTAGAGGGCGAGCACGTCCCGGTCCATCCGCTCCACGAGACGCCGCAGGCGCGTCCCGAAAGCCAGGGTGCCCTGCTTCCTGAGGGAGTCCATGAACTCCGTTATCGCTTACGGAGTTTCGCGAAGCAAGGAGGTCGCGTGGGGCGGGCGCTGAAATACGAGACGGGAGCGCGCCCCCCCCATGGACACGCCCCCGTCTCGTGAAGCAACAGCCACTCAGTGGTGGTAGCCGGACGCCTCTTCCCGGGTCATGGGCGCGCTCACCGGGTGGCGCTTGAAGTGCTCGATGCAGGCGAGGAGGTCCGTCACCAGCAGCGTGGCCAAATCCCGGCTGACGCCGTGGCGCACCAGCACGCGCTGCACCACCAGGTCCTGGAGGTTGGCGGGCATGGGGTACGCGGGCACCAGCCAGCCCCGCTCACGCAGCCGGTCCGCCAGGTCGTAGAGGGTGAAGCCCGGGTTCACCCCGTCCTTCATCTTCCAGCACACACCGGGCACGCCGCCCCGGCCGTCGTAGACGATGTCGAACAGGCCAATCTGCTCGATGGCCTTCGCGATGACATTCGCAGTGTCCGAACACGCCTGCTGCAGTCGCCGGTAGCCCTCCTTCCCCAGCCGGAGGAAGTTGTAATACTGGATGACAATCTGCCCGCCCGGCCGCGAGAAGTTCAGCGCGAAGGTCGGCATGTCGCCGCCCAGGTAGTCCACGCGGAAGATGAGCTCCTCGGGGAGGTCCTCCTTGTCGCGCCACACCACCCAGCCGCAGCCCAGCGGCGTGAGGCCGAACTTGTGGCCGGAGGCGTTGATGGACTTCACGCGCGGCAGCTTGAAATCCCAGACGACGTCCTGGTGGATGAAGGGCGCGAGGAAGCCGCCGCTGGCCGCGTCCACGTGGATGGGGATGTCCAGCCCGGTGCGCTTCTGGAGCCCATCCAGCGCGGCGGCGATCTCCTGCACCGGCTCATAGATGAGGTTGAAGGTGATGCCCAGCGTGGGCACGACGCCGATGGTGTTCTCGTCGCACAGCTTGAGCACCTCATCGGGCGTCATCATCATGCGGCCCTCGGCCAGCGGCACCTGACGCAGCTCCACGTCGAAGTAGCGCGCGAACTTGTGCCAGCAAATCTGCACCGGCCCGCAGATGAGGTTGGGCTTGTCGGTGGGCTTGCCCGCCGCCTCGCGCCGCTTGCGCCAGCGCCACTTGAGCGCGAGGCCTCCCAGCATCGCCGCCTCGCTGGAGCCGGTGGTGGAGCAGCCCATGGTGTTGGCCGCGTGCGGCGCGTGCCACAGGTCGGCGAGCATGTTCACGCAGCGCGTCTCGATTTCGGCGGTCTGCGGGTACTCGTCCTTATCAATCATGTTCTTGTCGAGGCACTCGTCCATCAGCTTGTGCACCTGCGGCTCCGACCACGTCTGACAGAACGTGGCCAGGTTCTGCCGGGAGTTGCCGTCCAGCAGCAGCTCGTCGTGCACGACGGCGTAGGCATGCTCGGCGCTGTGCTCCTCGTCGGGGATGCGATACTTCGGCATCGGGACGGACAGGTCCGGCGAGGCGTAGACGTCATCGTTGATGCGGTCCCGGACTTCATCTTTTCCATGCAGGGGCATGTGTTCTCCTCGCGTCAGTCCACCGTGAAGGCATCACTCGGACGTGAGATGGAGTCACCCGCCCGGAAGGGCGTCGTCTCCGGGAGAGGGGCAGGCCGACGGGCAGCCGCCCGCTCCACCTGGAGGATGCGGCTTGTCAGGCGCGTCGCGAGCGGGGAGGCCCTTTTTGATAGGGTTGGGACATGTTCGAGACAGGGGAGGAAATGCGCGGGCTCATGCGCCGTCGCCCTGGCCTGTATCTCGGGGGCGCCAACGGATTTGCCCTCCACTCACTCGCCGAGGTGGTGCTCCGGTCGGGCGCCGTGGCCGCCAGGGAGCGAGGGACACGCGAGGTATCCCTGCGCATGGGGGCGGACGGCTCCTGCACGGCCGTCTTCGACGGCTGGAGTTGCCCGGCGGGAGTGGAGGCCATGCCGGAGGAGGTCGAGGGCTGGCTCTCCCTCACGAGCTACGACCCGAGGGGCACCAAACCCGAAGGTGTCGCACGGGGACTGGTGCTTCCGACGTGCTACGACGACCTCGCGATGGTCAGCGTCTTCTCCTCGTCGCTCGACGTCCGCGTGTGGGGACAGGGACGGGCCTGGGGACAGCGCTTCCGTGAAGGGATTCCCCAGGGAGGCATGCGGCCCGAGGTGCTCGACGTGCCCGCTTCCGACTCGGGTTTGCGCCTCGTCTTCACTCCGGACGCGTCCCTCTTCGCGGAGCCCCTGCGAGATGTCTCCGAGGAGGTGATTCGGAGGATGCGGGAGCTGGCGGCGCTCGTCCCGGGAGTCCTCTGGCGGTTCCACGACGTGACATCGGGACGCGAGGAGCGGATCCTCCGCGAGCAGGGGCTCGCGGACCTGTGTCGCGAATCCACGGCGTCCTCGGGGCCGCTCCACGAGCCCTGGAGCTTCGAGGGCTTGTCGGGCACGACGCGGTTCCGACTCGCGATGCAGTGGTGTGAACGCCCCGGTGAGGGCTTCGCCTGTTGGGGCAACCTCCAGCGGTGCTCGCATCGCGACATCCCCCGCGAGGGGCTGAGGCGGGGCCTGCATGAGGCCGTGAGCGCCAGGAGGGCGGCCCTCGGCTATCGACAGGTGAAGCTCCCGTTCAGCAAGTCCGCGCTGGCGACGGGACTCACGGCGGTGATGGAGCTGGTCGTCCCCGTGCCCATCTGGCACCGGCACACGCACGACAGGTTGGAGACCCCCGAGGTCGAGAGCGCCGTGGCCGGGCTCGTCGCGAAATGGGTGGAGGAGGCGCTCGCGCGAAGTCCGGAGCTGGAGGCGCGGCTGCTGCCGCTGGCGGCCGTGCGCGCGCCCTCGATGCGCGCGTCACGACGATGACGCACCCGGCCTGACTTCCCCATCGAGTCGACAAGGGCAACTCCAGCGACTCCCAGGTGCTCTCTCAGCGAGTCTCGCCCTGGAACGCCTTCACGAGGGCGTTGATACGCCGTCCGCTCGGGTCCTCCTTTCGCGGGTCAGCGATGACAAGCACCATCTTGCCGGAGACCGTCGCGGCTCCGGCGGCATTGCCAACGAGCGTCCAGCCGGACTCCTCGGCCTGCCGTGCCTTCTCGGTGCTTTCGAACACACACACCGTGGCGTCCAGGCCACTGACCTTTCCAGCCCGGCACTTGCCCCCCGGAAGCTTCTCGCCCACGTCGGTGAACGCCGAAGGCGACTCTCCCGCCGCCCTCCACGCATCAAGCACATCATCCACCCCGCTGGAGCACCCCGCCACCAACAGCAGCATCAACGCCAGAGCCACTCTCGGCACGCTCAATCCCGTCCCTTGTACTTCTTGTGTTTGTGCTTCTTGTGTTTCTTGTGCTCGTGGTGGTCGCAGTGGTCATGATGCACATGCACGCGCTCCTCCCGGACGACGCGCTCCTCCCACTCAGGTGGCGGAGGCGGCGGAGGCGGCCCTCCCACCCGAATCTCGACGCTGGGCACCGGAATGTTCAGGCCCACCTGGATGACGGGGCCGCGGTACTCGGGCGGAGGACCCACGGTGATGACCGGACGCGGAGCGCTCCAGGAGCGATACACCGTATTGACGCGCACCAGACTCGGGCTCCCTTGCTTGTACTCCTGGGGATACTCGCCCGCGTAGTAGCTGACGTCCTCCTTCTCCACGAACTCGTGGCGCGGCGGAGGCTCGTAGGAATGATAGTGCGGCCCATCGTGGTAGCAGTACTCCACCACGTCCCTGTCGACAGAGATGTTGACGAGGACGTTGAGCACCACGGGATGGTGCCCGTAATAGGCATGCCGCGGCCCCTCGTAGCCAAAGGGCGTCGGGTCTCCAATGAAGACATAGACGTTTTCACGCGTACGATAGAGCGTGTCGGCGTGCAGCGGGGCGGCGGTGTGCACATGCACCATCTCCATGTGGCACAGCCCATCCGCCGGTTGCCCGGTGCGGGGGTGCATGCCCGCGTACCTCCACTGCTTCGCCTCGACCACACCGGCGGAAGCGAGCAGGAGCATCGCGAGCAGGCCGGCCAGATTCATCCGTGACATGGTGGGGTTCTCCCTCGGAGCCGCATTCTATACCGGACCCTTTTCCCGAGAGGTCGAGCACACTCACATCCGAAGCCCGCACCTGCAGTCCCTGCTCGCGTGCTCCACGAGCAACCCCGGTACCGCGGACACGAAACATTTCCGCACCATGACACTCCGCTCCAGGATGCACGCGGCCGAGTAACCTTTCCCTCCGCCTCCGATGCTCCTCCCCTCGCCCCGCTCTCTGCGCCGTTGGCTCCTCTCACTGGCGGGCCTGCTGACTGCCATCGGAGTGGGAGTAGAGGTCGCCTACTCCGCGCTCGGCGCGCGGAAGCTGGAGCCCCTCGTCGCATTTCTCTCCCTGAGCTACGAGCGGAACCTGCCCACCTGGTACGCCTCGGCATTGTTGCTGAGCTGCGCGCTCGTGCTCGCGGGCATCGCCCGCGTGGCGGGACGCCCCCGGGAGCAAGGATGGATTCACTGGTGGGCCCTGGCGCTTGTGTTCGCGTACATATCCCTGGACGAGAGCGTGGGTCTCCATGAGCACCTCGGAAGCCTGCTCTCCCTGAGTGGAGTGCTGTTCTTCACCTGGGTGGTGCCCGCGGCAATCCTCGTGGTGCTCGGCGGACTTGCCTTCCTGCCCTTCCTCGCGCGGCTCGCGCCGCGACGGCGCGGACAGTTCATCCTGGCGGGTGTGCTGTACGTGGGTGGCGCGCTGCTCATGGAGCTGCCGCTGGGGTGGTGGACGGAGCAACACGGCAACGACAACCTCGTGTATGCGCTCATCGACCACGTGGAGGAGGCACTCGAGCTGGTCGGGGCCAGCCTGTTCCTCGCGGCGCTCGTGGAGGAGCTCAGCGAGCGCGTGGAGTTCGCGGTGCGAAAGGAGGCGGCCCATGGCCCTGGCCCAACCGCGCCCTCCTGAGACACAACCTCCGGTGGAGTCTGTACGAGAGGCCGCTCCTGTATCGGCGCGCTCTTCGTACATCATAGGGCCCACCTATGACTGGGCCTTCTTCCTGCTGCCGCCGCTGCTGGCGCTCGGGTTGGGCATCGCCATCTCAGGCACGCACTTCAGCGACACTCCCGTCCAGTTCTTCGGCCAGGAGAAGACGTGGGCCGGGCTGATGGTGGGCAGCATCATCCATGCGCACCTGGTGGCGGTGTTCTTCCGCAGCCATGGCAACCCCGCCATCTTCCGGCTCCATCCACTGCGCTTCGTCCTCGTCCCCGTGCTGGCCTGGGCGGTCATTCGCGGCTTGGCGGTGGTGGCCGCCGCCGCCACCGTGCTCGCGACGTTCTGGGACGTGTGGCACTCGGGGCTGCAGACGTTTGGCCTGGCACGCATCTATGACCGCAACCAAGGCAACCCACCCGCCGCGGGGCGCCGGCTCGACTACTGGCTGAACCACCTGCTGTACGTCGGCCCCATCCTCGCTGGCGCCACCATGCTGGACCATTTCAGCAGCTTCGAGTCCTTCGAAGCGGTGGGAATGCCGTGGCTCGCCTCCGTGCCCGCGCGCATGACGGCCACCCACCGCGCCTGGACGATGGGCGTCGTGGCCGTGGGGGGCACGTTCCTCGTCTTCTACGTGGCGGCCTCGGTACACCTGTTGAGGAAGGGCCACCATCTCTCCTTCCACAAGGTGTTCCTGTTGGTCACCACAGGCGCCTGCTCCATCTACTCCTGGGGCTTCAACACCTGGGGCGAAGCGTTCTTCATCATGAACCTGCTCCACGCCATACAGTACCTGGCGCTGGTGTGGGCCATGGAGGGCGAGCGGCTGCGTGAGCGGCTGCGGCTGAAGTGGCGCGGGCTCGCGCTCGCGTTGTTCCTGGGCACGGTGCTCACCTACGGCGTGTGGGCCGAGCTGCTGGACTCCGACCTGGAGAGCCTCTGGTCCCTCACCCTCGTCGTGTCCCTGCTGCACTTCTGGTACGACGGCTTCGTCTGGTCCGTCGCGCGCAAGCAGGTGTGAGCACCTCGCTCCACCGGGCTGGCGCTGGTGGAGGAGCTTCCCACGGGCACGGTGACGCTGGACTTCGACCCGGGCACGTTCTCGTTCCAGGTGGCGCGGGAGAAACGGCGGCACCCACCGGATGCGGGGCGTCAAGGCCAACGGTCAACACTGGCGTTCCTTGAGGCGGTGGACTGTCCTCTCCCTGGGACTTGCCTCCACGCGCACGGGCCGCCACCTCCAAGCGGAAGCGGTCCACCACCAACCAGCCCCAGCGGCACCGGACTCCAGATGCACCGGGCTCGCCAGGTCGCGACTGTCACCGCTCTTCGTTCAGAAGAGCCTGTCCCATCGCGTCCGGGCCCAGTTCTTCCCCGCGTCGAGGCCGTCACGCACGCCGTCCGCCCTCGAGAGTGAGCCCCAATTGTAGTTGGAGCCGATGTCGACCATCCCGTCGACACCTCGGGCCCGCATCTCCGCGGCGACCTTCGTCGGGTCCTCGGCGTTTCCCCAGACCGAGACAGTCCCCGCGGTCTTGAAGACCTCGATGGCCTCGTCGGTCAGCGATTCATGATGCACCACGAAGGTGGTGGGGCCTCCGCCCGCTCGTCTTGCCTCGTCGACCATCTGCCGGGCATCAGCGGCCCTCACCGTTCCGTCGCCGGGCGGCGGATTGATGGCGAGGATGGCATTGGGAAAGCGCGTGCGAATCTCTTCTCCCCAGGTCTTCACGTCGCCGAAGCCCAGGTTGAGCATCAGTCGCTCCTGGGGAACACCCACGCGCTCAATCTCGTCGAGCACGGCCCCCATGTGCTCGCCTTCCTTGATGTCGAGCTTGAGCCCACGTCCCGACTCCGTCCCCATGCTCAGCCATTCATGGAGGGAAAGGTTGTCCCCGCTCTCGTGCGTCGTGTCGTGACGCATCTCCAGGGAGTCGTGGTTGAGCTCCTTCCGGACGTCGCCCTCGAACCAGTTGGCCTCACTCTGGAGCGCGGCCTGGAACTCCTCCTTCGTGTTGGTGCGATGCGCGTTGCGTGCCTCGGAGAGTGGCATGTCCCCGGACCAGGTGTTTCCCGGCGCGGAGGCCCGCTCGATGGTCCGTGCGCCGCGAGGCGCCTGGAAGCTGTCCACCTGGGAGTATCCCGTGGGCTCCCCCGCGGACTTTGTCTTGGGAGGCGGTGGGGGCGGAGGCGGTGGAGGCTTGGGCCGTGCGACAACCTTGCGGCGAATGCGATTCAGGAAACCGAATGACATGTGAGACCTCCCATTCCAATTCTCGGGAGTTGATTCAGGAGGGTGCGGGAGCTGCCCTGTGGACTGAGCCGGGCGATGACTTCAGAACGCTTGTTCTCAAGCGGCTCTTTCATTGCGAAGGTCAAACTTTGACCTGGATGGACACGTGAAGCCTGTCTTCATTGTTGCCCCGGGTGCGGGGCCTTAGGCTGCGGCGTGTTTCCATCCATGGAATGACATTTCAGGAGGTCACCGTGACGCGTCGTGTACTCATGCCTTTCGCCGGCTTGTGCAGTCTTCTGTTGAGCCTCTGCGTGGGGTGCGGCGTCTCATCCGTGCCTGGCGAGGAAGAAGCGCTGCCAGAAGCCGCCCGTGTGTCGAGTCCCCTGGCGGACACCGAAGCTCCGCCCGTCCCCACGGGCTTGAGCATCCTCGCGGCGAACAGCGGTGTCATCCTGTCGTGGGACCCGAGCCCCGCGGCGGACCTCAAGGACTATGCGGTCCGCTACCGCGTCGTGGGACAGACGACGCCGTCCTACAAGTGGGGAGTGGGCGCGCCGCCCCTGACGCTCCCGGGGCTGGTGAATGGAGTGACCTATGCCTTCGAAGTGAAGGCCCAGGACACCTCGGGCAATGCCTCGGCGTACTGCGCGGCGGTGAACGCCACGCCTACGCCCACCGGGCCGGACGTGACACCTCCCGTGGTGCCAGGACAACTCGTGGCGACTCCAGGCGACACCGTGCTCGGACTGACCTGGAGCGCCAACACCGAGCCGGACTTCCGGCGGTACACGGTGAAGTACCGCGCCGCGGGGGCAGCGACCTACAGCTACCGCTACAGCCTCACCCAGCCCCTGGTGACGCTCACGGGGCTGGTGAATGGCACGACCTACGAGCTGATGGTGAAGGCCGAGGACCTCTCCGGCAATGCCTCGGGCTATGCGACGCCCATCACTGCCACGCCCGCGGCGAGCACGCCGCAGTGCCCGACCTTCGGCGCGCCGGTCAATCTGACGCCCCACAACATCGCCATCCTCACCGATGCCTCGGGGCTCGCGGCCAGCAGGGCCAACGCCCAGGTCGTCTGGACGCACAATGACCGGTGTGGCGCCAGCGGCGGCAACTGCGTCGAGCATGTCTACGCGCTGAGCGCCGTGGACGGCCATTTCCTGGGCACCTACACCCTGTCGAGCAACCCGAACCTGGATTGGGAGGACATGGCCATGGGCCCCGGCCCCGTGAGCAGCGTGGACTACGTCTACGTGGGGCGCATCGGTGACAACAATGGCCTGCCGAGCGTGCGGGAAGTCGTGCGATTCCCCGAGCCGACCGTCAGCGTGGCCCAGGCGCCCGTGACGGTGCCCGTGAGTGGCGTGGAGCGCTTCCCGTTCACCTATCCAGGCGGCGTGGCGCCCAACGCGGAGGCGATGTTCGTGGACACCCAGGGCGACATCTACATCGTGACCAAGGCGCCGTCGGGACACTCGCAGGTGTACCGCTATGCCGTGCCGCTGAACGCGCCGGGCGTGTCCCGGACGCTGGAGCTGGTGGCGGAGCTCGACTTCCTGCCGGGCTCGACGGCGGAGGAGGACCGCGTGGTGACAGGGGGCGCCATCTCCCCCGACGGCGGGGAGATTCTCATCAAGACCTATACGCACACCTTCCTATGGAAGCGACATGCGGGGCAGAGCGTCCCGGCGGCGCTGCTGGGGACCCGGTGCGAGGTGACGAACCCCGGCTATTCGGAGGCACTCACCTTCGCTCCAGATGGCAGCGCCTTCTTCTCGCTCGGCGAGGGCAACACCAAGGCGCTCAAGCGCGTCACGCGGCTGTAGAGCCCGACAGCTCCGCGCCGCCGTCCCTCGGGTGAACCCGCCGGACCTCCCATCGCGGAGGCTCCAGCGAGGCGTGCGGTCTTCACCCAGTTCATCAGCGGCGCGAGCGTCGAGGCCGCCTCACGGCGCGCACCTTGCCGCTCGCGCCGCCACCCGCGTAGAAGAGGTCGCCCCTGTCCGCTTCGAGCCCGGTGACGCCCACTCCCTCGGGCAACGTGAGCCTGACGAGCACGCGGCCGTCAGCAGGGTCGATCCGCCGGATATCACTCGCGCCGTCTTCCAGGGTGCCGTGCCAGAGTTCCCCCTCCGCCCACGTCACGCCCGTGACAAAGCGGTTGGACTCAATGGTGCGCAGGATGGCGCCCGTCTCGGGGTCGATTCGGTGGATTCTCCGGCCGCGGTACTCGCCCACCCACAGCGAGCCCTCGGCCCAGGTGAGCCCCGAGTCACTGCCATTGCCCGGAGCCGGAAGCGTCTTCAACACCTGTCCCGTCTCCGGGTCGATCTTCCGGATGAGCCCTCCACCGAGCTGAAACAGATACCGCCCATCGAAGGCGGTCCCCGCGTCACACGCGACGGCCAGGGTGCGCACGGGTTCACCACTCGCCGGGTCGAACGCGTGAAGCGTTTCGCCGCCAGCGAACCAGACCTGTGCGCCGTCGAACGTCACGCCGTGGACGCGCGAGGCGCCCTCGAACGGGCCGTACTCACGGACGACCTCCGCTGGCTGTGTCTCCTCCACCTCGCTCCGAGTCTTGTCCATGTCCGCGCTCCTTCCGATGTCCCGTGGTCCGCTCTACCCAGGGAAACCCGAGGTGGGGAGTAACAAGGTCGTCGTGAAGCCGCTGACCGGGGGAGCCACCCAGCGTCTCGCGCGGCCACGCCCCAGCACCTGGACCTGTCCGGCCTCTTCCAGCGTGGCGAGCGCGCGCTGCACCGTGCGCTGACTTGCCCCCAGCGCGAGCGCGAGCGCGGAGGTCGACCAGTGCTCACCGTCCGCGAGCAGCGCCAACACGGCCCCGTCCGCCCCCTCGACGGGCGGCGTGAGGACCCGGACCTCCACCGGACGACGGGGAACCAGGACGAAGCCGCGCGGGGTCGCCTGGATGTCCACCAGGTCGCGCGACTGCGTGCGCAGACGACCCAGCTCCACGCGCAGCCGCGCGCGATGCGAGGCATTCACCCGCCGCGCTCCGAACACGTGCCAGACGAGCGCATCGCGTGAGGCGTCACCCGGCCAGGCCTCGGCCAGCACCCGCAGGAGCGCGAACAGCACGGGGCGCGTGGACAGCGACACGACCCGCGAGCCCGAACGGAACGCGCGACGACAGGCGTCAACGACGAGGTGCTCCGAGCCGAGCAGGGACTCGACCTCGTCGAGCAAGACAGGCCGCGCCTCGCCCCGAACGACGACTCGCGCGGCGGGGATGCTCAGGACCCGGGCCGCATGCTCGACCTCGGCGCCAAGCGCGGGGATGCGCGCGTTCCGGGCGGCGACGCGTGCGTGTTCGAGAGCGGTGCGGGCGGAGCGAATCTCCCCCCGGCGCAACGCCACCTCGAACGACAGCAGCCGCGCGAGCGTCGAATGCATCGCGGGCGCATCGCGCGGGTCGAGTTCGGCCAGCAACCGCTCGGCTGCATCGACACGTCCCAGCACCAGGGCATGCCGTGCCTGCAACAGGCGCGTGTAGCGCGCGTTCTCGGAGTCGCCATGGAGTTCGAAGGTTCGCAGCGCCTCGACGAGCACGAGTTCCGCGCCTTCGAAGTCGCGGGATGCGAGCGCCACCTCCGCCTCCGCGACGCCGCAGCGCGCCCGCGCAAGGACGTCCCCGGAGCCATAGGCGCGCGCGGCACGCTTCAACAGATGCAGGGCCCTGGGGAACTCGCCCAGCTGCGCCATCGCGACCCCTCTCAGGGCCAACGCCGGAGCGTCCTCTCGGAGCGCCACGCGTTGAAGCGCACCGAGTGGGTCTCCCTCACGAAGCGCCCGAGCCGCCACGGTGACCAGCACATCCATGCCGCGCATCCTCCAGCACCCCACCTGCGTTGGGAAGCCCGTCGCCTTTGTTACTCCCGCCCCACGCCCGCCACCCATTACGTCTGGAGTCCCCAATCCCCGTGGAGGAATCACGTGACACCCGTCATGACGGAATCGAAGAGCGAGTGGCTCGCCGCACGCAAGGAACTGCTGGCGAGGGAGAAGGCCCTCATGCGCATGCACGATGAGCTGAGCGCCACACGCCGCGCCCTCCCCTGGCTGCGCGTGGCCGAGCCCTATGTGTTCGACGGCCCCGACGGTCAGGAGACGCTGGCGCAGCTCTTCACGGGCCGAAGCCAGCTGGTCGTCTATCACTTCATGTTCGCGCCAGAGTGGGAGGCGGGCTGCAAGAACTGTTCGTTCTGGGCGGACTCCTTCAACGGAGTCATCGAGCACCTGGCCCAGAGGGACGTGAGCTTCGTCGCCATCTCCCGCGCGGCGCTGCCCAAGCTGCAGGCGTTCCAGCAGCGAATGGGCTGGCGCTTCAAGTGGCTGTCATCCCAGGCCAACACCTTCAACTTCGACTTCAACGTGTCGTTCCACCCGGATGAACTGGAGCGCGGCGAGGCCGTCTACAACTACGGACTGCTGCAAGGGTCCAACTCAGACATGCCGGGCATCAGCGCCTTCGCGAAGGACGAACGCGGCGACGTCTTCCACACCTACGGGACCTACGGACGAGGCATCGAGGTCATCAACACCGCCTACCAGGTCCTCGACCTCGTCTCGAAGGGCCGTGACGAGGACGGGCTGCCTTGGCCGATGCAGTGGGTGCGACTGAGAGACCAGTATGGCCGCTGACCCGGTAACACGCCGCCCGGCGGTGGGCGCGCCGGGCGTGTCGCTGGCCCTGGGGCTGCTGGCCGCGCTCATCCCGAAGTGCCCCCTGTGCATCGCCGCGTACCTGTCGCTGCTCGGGGTGACGGTCGGCGTGGCTGGAGTCATCGGGACACACCTGCGACTCGTGGGCTTGACCGTGGCGGCCCTCTCGCTGGGGTTCATCCTCGTTCGTCGCCTGCGCGGTGCCCCACCACCTCCAGGGGTTGTTGGAGACGGGCCGCGACGCCCCACTCAGGACCCGGCGCCTGGAGGCGACGCTGCACACGCGCCACCTGCTTGCTAGCGTAGCGCGCATGCGAAGACCCATTGTGCTCGTGCTCTTTCCGCTGCTCTCGACGTTCGCCTGCGCGCCCATGGCCTCCGAACCCGATGACGAGGGCACTCGGACTGGCGAGGCGGCGCGGGAGGCCACGACTCCGCTCCGCGCGAAGGCGCTCGGCCGGATGCGGAACGCGGCGAAGTACTTCCATGACCAGGTGGCACGTCAGGGCGGCTATGCGTGGCATCACAATGCCAACAACCTGAGCGAGCGCTGGGGCGACATCCAGCTCGACGAAGAGCAGATCATGATTCAGTCGCCCGGCACGTCGGACGTGGTGATTGCGTTCGTCGAAGCGGCCCTCGCCGACCCGGCCACACCCGCGCTCAAGACGTACGCGACGGACGCGGCGATGGCGCTGCGTCATGGGCAGGTAAAGTCGGGAGGCTGGCGGCTCTACGCGGACTTCAAGGCGACGCCGACGCTGAAGGCGTGCTACCGCCACACCACGGCGAGCTGTAGCTGCGGCGGCTGTACGACGACGACCTACGACGACCAGACCACCCAGAACGCGCTCATCGCGATGATGCGCGCCGACCAGCTCCTCGGGTTCGCGCACACGGATATCTCCGACGCCTCGTCCTATGCCCGCACGCGGGTGGAGACCTCGCAGTTCCCGACGAATGGTGGCTTCCCCCAGGGCTTCACCGGTCCCGTCGCCGCGCGGCCGGCGCTCACGGCCAGCTACCCGCCCTCCATCGGGACCTCGTGTGGCCTCGCAAACTGTTATGCGAATACCTACACCCACGAGTACTGGGATGACCCGACCCTGAACGACAACCTCGCGACGGCCTTCGTGGAGATGCTGAACTGGGCCCAGGAAATCTATCCCGCGCAGGCCACGACCTATCAGGGCATGCGCACCGCGTTCGGGGGATTCCTTCGCCGGGCGCAGATGCCCCAGCCCCAGCCCGCCTGGGCGCAGCAATATGACATCCAGATGCAGCCGCGCTGGGCGCGCAACTGGGAGGTTCCAGCCATCGCCGGTCAGGAGAGTCAGGACGCCATGTGGGCGCTGCTTCGTCTCTACCAGCTCGACCCCAGTGTGCCGGCGAACCGCGACGCGGTCGGCACCGCGCTCGCGTACCTGGAGACCGTCGATCATGCGAACGACACACTCATCCACCGCTACATCGAACTGGATGACACCGCTCCGGCGAACACGGGCTTCTTCACGGTGAAGCCCGGCGGCTACCCTGTGCGGTTCTCCCAGGCCCCGCCGACATACCAGAACTATGGGTGGGAGGGTCCGTCCCAGCTCGTCGCCCTCCGCGCGGAGTACAACCGGCTGGCGAGCGACACGACGGTGATGAAGCGCTCGTGCCAGCAGCTCCGCGCCGACACGGCCCAGGCCGTGGATGCGACGGTGAACAACGAGAAGTGGCTCACGACCTACAGCCCGAGCGGTCCGCGAAGTGGCGCCACGCCGGGTGACTATCTCGACACGAGCACGTTCGTGCGGAACCTGCGCACGCTGGCCGAGTTCGTCACCCGCACGACGACCGACTGCACCGCCTGGAACTATTGAGGGGCGTGGCCTTCAAGCCATCCCCCCTGCGCCGAGCAGCGAAAGCCCCTGAGCCGCGGGCGGGCTCAGGGCCCCATCGGGCGCAGGCGCGCGTAGAGCGCCTGGTCATGCACGGTGCCGTCCTTGACGGCGCTGCGCCGCAACAGGCCCTCGCGCTGGAAGCCCGCCTTCTCCAGCACCCGACACGACGCGACGTTGTCGGCGAAGGGCAGCGCGAACAGGCGGAGGAAGTCGCTGTTCGCGAAGGTCCAGGAAGAGAACGCGTCGAGCGCGCTGCTGACGATTCCCCGGCCCCACAGCGACTGCCCGAGCCAGTACCCCACCTCCGCCGAATAGCACTCGATGTCCTTGCCGGGAATCAGCCCCATGGAGCCCACCGCGGCGCCGTCCACCTCGATGGCGAAGTCCGTGGGAGGCAGCACGGCTCCCGCGTAGCTCACCCACCCCGCGGCATCCTCGGCCGTGTAGGGGTGGGGAAACCGGTCACGGAGGTTGCGCCACACCTCGCGGTTGTTGGCGTGCTGAACCAGGGACGCCTCGTCACCGCGTCGCCAGGGGCGCAGGACACAGGGACCACACTCGATGCGAAGCGGCAGGGACATGGGGGGAATACGATTCCAAGAGCGTGGTGTTGCCTCAAGGGAATAGACGCGCCACGCGCCCTGGAGCGGCCAAGCGGGCATGACGCGCGGCCGCTGTCCGATTCAAGTCCCACTCCCCGACAACGGTTGCTCCCGGTGGCAGGAACCCGAGTTCGAGCCCGACTGCAACGAAATCGTGCCCGGTGGCTCACCGCCTGAAACGCGCGGTTCACCGACGCCTGGCGGGGCTTCGCAGATATGCCCCGCGCGGGGCGGAGGGCTCGGGAATCCTCCCTCTCGTCGCGGGGCGGCTCGACGTCCCGCTCGAGGAGCCTCCTTCGCATGCGACTTCCCCGTTCTCTTCTTCTGCTGGCCCTCGTCGTTCAGTGGGTCCTTCCTGGAAGCATCGCCAGTGCCCAGACGCCACGAGGCTCGCGGGCCCAGCGTCATTCACGCGTCGACGCCATCTTCTCGCCAGGGAGTGGCAAGGCCACGCCCGGCTGCGCGGTGGGTGTCTCTCGCGACGGCGTGGTGGACTACGCGCGGGGCCACGGCATGGCGAATCTGGAATACGACGTCCCCATCACGCCGCGCTCCGTCTTCAATCTGGCCTCTGTCACCAAGCAGTTCACCGCGTACTCCATCGGGCTGCTCTCACAAGACGGCAAGTTGTCGCTGGACGACGACATCCGCAAATACCTGCCGGAGATACCTGACTACGGCAAGACCATCACCATCGCGCACCTGATGCACCACACCAACGGGTTGCGCGAGCAGGGTCAGTTGCTGAGCCTTGCCGGCTTGCGCGGCGACGACCTGAACACCGAGGCGGACATCCTCGAGGTGCTGACCCGGCAACGCGGTGTGAACTTCGAGCCGGGGACGGAAATCCTGTATGGCAATGCCGCGTACACATTGCTGGCGGTCATCGTGCACCGCGTCTCCGGCAAGCCCCTGCGGGCATTCGCCGACGAGCGGCTCTTCAAGCCGCTCGGAATGACCGACACCGGGTTCCAGGAAGACCACAACGCGGTCGTTCCCAGGCGCGCCATGGGCTACTTCCCCCGCGAGAGCGGCTGGGGAATCAGCATGCCCAACAACGACCACTACGGCGCCAGCAATCTGCTCTCCACTGTCAGTGATTTGCTGAAGTGGGAGCAGAACCTGCTCGATGGGCGCGTCGGCGGGCCGGCCTTGAAGGCGCTGATGCAGACCTCCGGCAAGCTGAACAATGGCACCGAGACGCGTTATGGCGGTGGCTTGCATGTGGCGGAGCATCGCGGTCTGCGCACGGTGCGACATGACGGCACGGGTTCCGGCTTCCGCACGGAGGCCGTCCTCTTCCCCGACCAACGGCTGGCCATCGTCGCGTTGTGCAACAACGGCTCGATTGCGGTCACGGACCTCGTGTGGAAGGTGGCCGAGGTGTATCTGGGTGACCTCCTGAAGGACACCCTGCCGCCCGCCGTCGCATTTCCGGAGGCAGAGCTGTCCGCGCTCGCCGGCAACTACTGGAGTCCCCTGACGGATGAGGTCGTGCGACTGGAGGTCAAGGACGGAGCGCTGCGCGAGGTCGGCATGCCCAAGGCCTTCGTCCATATTGGCGATGGCGCGTTCCGCCCGGGCGAGTCGACGCATGTCTGGCGCTTCGTGGCGCCGACGCCCCAGGCCCCACGCGAGCTGCGCATCCGGGATGCCTGGCCCACGACGAGGGACTTCATCCGCCTGAGCGCGCCCATGCCCACGCCCCCAGACCTGGCGGCGTTCGTCGGCCAGTATCGCGGCGAGGAGGTCGCCATGACCTACACGGTGCGCATCGCGGACGGAAAACTGGCCGTGCGCTGGCCCCGTCGGGACGAGGTCGTGCTGGAGCCCGTGGGTGGGGACCGGTTCATCGGCTCGCTCGGAGCGGTGACCTTCACACGGGCGGCCTCCGGAGGCGTGGATGGATTGCTGGTCAGCAGCCGACGCCTGCGCCGGTTTCGCGCGGAGCGCATGGAGGCACCGCGACCCACGGGGGCGGCTCGCCAGGCTTCCGGCCCCTGAACAGCGGCTCTCTGGCCGGCCCACTTCGCTCGAGGCTCAGGGCCGTCCCGCGCGGTCCAGGATGGGCACGAGCACCGCGGCCAGGTCTCCCATCACATTGATGCTCCCCGTGACGTAGCGGCCCGTCGCGGGGACATGGAGCATGAAGCTCTGGTAGCCCGCCGTGCCGCCCAGATGCCCGACGGCGGCAACGCCTTGGGACTCGAGCCGCATCACTCCGAGCCCGTAGCCGACCAGTCGGGACTCGGGGTCGGGCGCCGATTGGAACGCGACCATGGCCTCCAGCGTCTCCCTGCGCTCGAAGAGCGCACCAGCGCGCAGCTTTTTCCAGAAGGTGAGGAGGTCGGAGACGGTGGTCACCAGGGCGTGACCGCCAGAAGCCCCGGCCATCGACGGGTCGACGACGGTGAGGTCCGCCAGCGCACCGTCGAAGGGAACGTAGCCACGCGCGCAGGGCGCCGGGCAGTCCAGGTCTCCCGGCTCGGGCACGCGTGTGTGGGAAAGCCCCGCTCGCTCGATGACCCGCTCTCGGACAATCTCGCGCCAGCTCCGGCCTTCCGCGGCCGAGAGGATTTCGCCGAGGAGCACGTAGTTGGTGTTCGAGTAGCCATACTGGGAACCGGGAGGAAACGCCGAGGGCCGCGCTCCGGAGATGCCGAGAATCTCCTCGAGCGTCCAGCGGTGCTCCGGGTCCGCCATGATGGCCATGTTCGTCTCGTCGGTGACCCACTCCGGAATACCCGAGCGGTGACCGAGCAGCATGGCCACGGTGATGGCCCCCGCATTCTCGATACGGTCCGTCACGCTCGCTGGCAGTCGCTCCGTCAGGGTGTCATCCAGCGCGAGCGTGCGCCGTTCAACGGACTGGAGCACCGCGGTGGCGATCAGGCTCTTGAGGATGCTGCCCGCACGGAAGCGGTGCTGCGCGGACATGGGCTGATTCCGCTCGACGTCGGCGACGCCAGCGACACCCAGCCACATCGGGCCTTTGTCCGAGGCAACGGCCAGCGAGACCCCAGGCGTCACGCCCTTGGCGACGGCGTCCTCGAGAATGGCTTGAAGGTCCGCGTGCAGCGTCGTGGGTTCTTCTTCGTCGTCGCCGCAACCACTGACGGCTCCGGCCAGGGCGAGGAACAGGACGAGGGAGAGCGAGGTGAAGCTCGGCCGTCGCGCGGGCCCCTGTTCGAGTGAATCACCGTGGCGGACTTCGAGACTCCGGGTGTGGATGTTCATGCACAGGGAACACCGCTCGGCTGCGGAGGTGTCACCCCCCTCTCTGAGGTCGAACATGACAAACCCAATCATGGACCGGGAGAATCCTGACTCACGCAGGGTAGAACCTACCGACGAACGCCCTGAATGTCCTCGGCACGCTGGCCCGCGCGAACAAAGGACAGGTCTCCACCCCGACGCACGGAGCCTCGCGATAGAAGGCAGGGCATGTCGCGAACGTATGAGGAACTGGAAGCCGAGGCCGCGAGTGTCTCCGTGGAAGGCTGGGACTTCTCCTGGCTGAACGGTCGCGCCACCGAGCAACGCCCGTCCTGGGGCTATCAGCGGCAACTGGGTGAGCGAATGGCCCGAGCCTCCGCCGCGCTCGATATCCAGACCGGCGGTGGCGAGGTGCTCGCGGGTGTGCCGAAGCGGCCTCCCCTCACCGTGGCGACCGAGTCGTGGCCACCCAATGTCGCGAAGGCAACAAAGCTGCTGCACCCGCTCGGCGTGGTCGTCGTCGCCGACTCCGACGAGCCGCCCCTCCCCTTCGCCGACAGCGCCTTCGACCTGGTCGTCAGCCGCCACCCGGTGACGACGTGGTGGACGGAGATTGCCCGCGTCCTCCAACCCGGCGGAACCTATTTCTCCCAGCAGGTCGGCCCCGCCAGCGTCTTCGAGCTCGTGGAGTTCTTCCTCGGCCCCCTGCCCGCCGAAATCCACCGCAGGCGCCACCCCGACGACGCACGTGCCCAGGCGGAGTCCGCCGGACTCCATGTCACCGACCTGCGGCTGGAGTCCCTGCGCACCGAGTTCTTCGACATCGGCGCGGTCATCTACTTCCTGCGCAAGGTCATCTGGATGGTCCCGGACTTCACCGTCGAGCGCTACCGCCCCCAGCTCCGGGCCCTCCACGAGCGCATCCAGCGCGACGGCCCCTTCGTCGCCCGCACGACACGCTTCCTCATCGAGGCACACAAGCCCAGCACATCCTCCAACAGGTAAGGATTCAGGGACGGACGTCGCCACGGACCTCTGGCGATAGGGAAACGGGGCAGGTCATTTACACGCCCAGTGCGAATTGGCGATATTCCAGAGAAGTCCTGATAGTCAGACCTATCCGGACTCAGACCGCGAGGCGCACATGTCCCGGAAGAGTGCATTGGTTTCAGGCAGTTCCTTCGTCCAAGCGACGCTCCTGGTGCTCACCCTGAGCGCGAGCCCCGTGTATGCGGCGGGCACCTTCATGGGGGCGTGGGACCTGAATGGAGATGGCACGCTGGAGTCCGTCTACAACAACCTGAGCTACATCGAGGTCCAACAAACGAATGGCGGCAATCGCACGTACCCCATCTCGACGGGCGCCTGGACGTTCCTTCAGGCGACGGACATGGATGGCTCGCCAGGCGCCGAGCTGGCCTTCAACGCGGGAAACCTGGTCCGGGTCATCACCCACCGGACCGCGGCGACACGCGACTATCCCATCTCCGGCGGGGCCTGGGCTCCGATTGGCTTCAGCAACATGGATGGACTCGCGGGCCAGGAGCTGGCCGTCAACGCGGGGAGCTTCGTCCGGGTCATCACCCACCGGCTCTCGGCGACACGCGACTATGCCATCTCCGGGGGCGCGTGGACGCCGCTGGGCTTTCATGACCTGACCGGCGACGGAGCGACTGAACTGCCCATCAACACGGGTGCCGCCATTCGAATCATCGACCACCAGGCGTCAGGGACTCGTGACTACCCCATCTCCAGCGGCACCTGGGCGCTGATGGGCGTCGCCGACACGAATGGACAGCCGGGCGCCGAGCTGATCATCAACAACGTCTCGTACGTGAGGATCATCCGGGACGCCAGCCGCGCCACGCGGGACTACCCCATCGCCGGATTCTGGACCCTGCAGATGATCGCCAACATCGACGGCCTGGCCGGGGACGAAGTCGTGATCAGCACCAGCTCCTCCACCAAGACCATCTACGACGCCCAGGGAATCATCCGCTAGTCATTAACGAGAACATCCGGCGGCACCGGCGCGGAGGATATCCAACCCCCACGCCGGGCCGCCGGTGTGACCTGCACCGCGGCTTCGGACCTCATCTCCGTCCGGAGAGAGATGAACCTCAGGGGCGCTGCTGCGCGAGCATCCAGCTCAACACCTTCGGGTCCTGGTAGACGCGGTCCCAGATTTCATGGCCGCCGTCATGAAAGAGGGTGAAGAGCACCGGGCGCTCGGGAGGATTGCCATTGGCATCCTGGGCCGTCTGGCCGTCGACCCAGTCCCATCTCCCCAGTGCCGGGCGGAAGAACGCGGTCTGCGCCCGAGGCGGATAGGTGTACGTGTCCATGACGGTTCCCGTGGCCCCCATGGCCTGTCCCAGCCGGGTGAACCATTCGCGTGTCCCCGAATACGAGACGGGGTCGTTGATGGCGTGTGAGCCCCAGACCGGGAGGTTGGCGTCCACCATGGCCTGCGCGCGAGCGGCGGAGGCGCCGTAGCCTCCGTTGCACACGGGAACCGCGGCCGCCAGCTTCGCGGGGAAGCTCTGCGCATAGGAGAACGTGCCCGCGCCGCCCATGCTGAGGCCCGTCAGGTACACGCGCTTCCTGTCCACCTTGTACGTCGACAGGATTCGCTCGATGAAGGGGTTCAGGCTGTCCAGGGCCTCCTGGTCGTTCCAGTAGCTGCTGGTGCTCGTCTGGGGCGACACGAGGATGAAGGGATAGTCCTTCCCGTTCTTGTCGATGTACGACTGGAGCCCCATGTTCCGGACGCGCTTGAGCTGGTTGGTGCCGCCGTCGCCTCGCTCACCCGCGCCGTGCAGGAAGATGACGATGGGCCAGTTCGTGGCCGCGTTGTAGCCCGGCGGCAGGTACACGACGTAGCCATAGTTCCCCGGGAGCGTGCTCGTGGTGTCCCTGTAGATTTCAGTGGTCGTGCCTCGCCCGGTGCTGGCGGGCTCCACCCGCACCTTGGTGCGTGAGGTGGCCGTGGCCCCCTGGTCATCCGTCACGAGCAGGTCGAACTCGTAGAGCCCCGCCACCAGGCCCGAGGCCGTGGCGGTCAGGGTGTTCGCGCCCGTCAGCGTGGCGGTGTTCGGCCCGGAGAACTGGGTCCACTGCCGGGAGACCACCGTTCCGTCCGAGTCGCTCGCCGTGCCGGTGAGCTGCGCGGACGACGTGGGCAGCACCACCGTCTGGTCCAGGCCCGCCGAGGCCGTGGGAGGCACGTTGGCGGGCGGGCCCACCGGCGCGCCATAGATGACGATTTCGTTCGACGCTCCGTACATGGTGCGCGCGAAGTGGATGTAGCGCGTGCGCTGGCCCACGGGCACCAGTTGCCACGTCTCCCACAGGGTGGTGTTGATGGTGAAGGTGGAGGTCCATGCACCCGGCGCCCCCACACGGAAGGAGACCGAGCCATTGTGGTCGTACGTGTCGAACACGCCGACTTCCGTCACGTCGTGGAGCTGGCCCAGGTCGATGATGAAACCCATGGGGTACTGGGTCTCGCTGTAGACGACGTTGCCCCAGGTCGTCGCGGGCTTGAAGGTCGAGCCCGCGCGCGGGTCACCTATCAGCGCCTGCTCGTCATAGAGGTTTTGATAGACGCCCAGCGTCGGGCGGACGCCGTCCGGTTGGACCATCGCCGGAGCGATGACCAGCTTCTGTCCCACGAGCGGCGAGGCCGTGGAGGAGAGGGCCTGCTCGGCTCCACCGTCCTCGGGAACTCCACATCCGACCAGCAACACGCCCAGCGAGGCGAAACCACGCATCCATACGTCACGAAGCCGCGAACGAATCACAGAGCCTCCTCATTCAGAGATGGTGAGGAGGGCCAAGCAATCCTGACTAATCTCGAATGTCCAGATTAATCAATTTCTGATGTTCTTGTTCCCCGGAAGGCACCGTCAGCCCCGGCAATTCGTGGTCATTCCGCAACCATATTGCTGTGGTATAACATATTCTCTTGACGAGATGGCGCTCCGACGTCCCGGGACCTCCCGGCCACGGCCGAGAGGTCCCTTGGGATGCCCGCAGTGACAGCTCAGCAGGTCTTTCTGATGAGCGCCTGACAGTGCTTGATGGCCTGGGCGATGGTACAGCCGGTGGCCGTGCAATGCGGCCGCCCCGTGTTCGGATGTCTGCAGTAATTGAGCACCACCCAGCAGGCGAGATTGTCCTCGTCCACGCTCATATTGGCGACTTCGGCGTCCGGTGCCTGCTCGCCCGGCTCAGCCGTCCGCTGTTCGATGACCAGCTCGCGGCCATCCTCGGTGGTCATCACCTGGCCGGTCTCCGGCGGGCTCGCCTCATCAGTGCCACAGCCGACGAGCGGCATCATTGCCAGGAACATTCCCAGGAACAGCTTCTTCATGGTCAGGCCTTTCTCTTGGACAAGAGGACGCCCCACGGGCGCCACCGGAGGTTCGGATGAAATCCGGCCTTCGATGCCTAAACCGCGAAACAATAAAACACAAACACCATGACCCAATCGACAGACATGAGACATTCAGGATGTAGCATTCTGGCGGTATGAGCCAGGAGAGCCCAGACAGGTGCCCCGCTCGCTGCGGGGAGAGCATGCGGGGTCTGGCCCCAACGACTCGGCACCGCGATGCGGGCGGTGCCGGAGGGAACAAGCGGGCCCGCCATGTTCCCCGCACCCGTCGGATGGGCGGACTCAGCCCTTCTGGGAGTTCGCGGGCGCGGAGGAGATGTCCGCGTCCTCTCCCTCGCCACCCACGGTGCCGTCCGCTCCGTAGGAGATGACGACGGGCCGGCCTCCCTCGTTGAGATACACGTAGTCGTTCTGCCACGGGTCCTTGGGGAGCTGCTCCAGGGTCCGACTCTCCACCAACGCGCCGAGCCCGGATTGCGTGTCTGGGAAGCGGCCCTTCTTCGAGTAGTGGAGCTTGAGCGCGGTTTCGATGGTCTTGATATCCAACGAGGCCCGGTCTCCCCTCGCCTCACCCAACGTCGGAATGACAGCCACCCCGACGGCCGCGGCGATGAGGCCAAGGATGGTGATGACCACCATGATTTCAATGAGCGTCATGCCGCGATTGCGACGGCGCTGCTGCCTGGACTTGTTCTGGTTCATGCCTGTTCTTCACCTCATGTGACGGAATGGCAGGCCCCCACCTCGCCACGCGTGTCGCCCTGTCCTTCGGCACCCTGGCTTCGCGCATGGCGCTGCCCTGAAGGGCCCTCTTCCGACCTCCGGCGTCGGGCCCGGGGGCCTCCAGTGCAGGCCACGTGCCGCCATGAGGTTCGTCAGGGCCGCGAGCCCGGTGGTTACCGCGTCGCCGCGAGGACCACGGCCAGCCGCCGTACGCCTTCGTCGATCCGGTTCACGGGAATGCTCCCGTACCCGAGGACGAGCCCTTGGGGAGGTGTGGGGGCGGTGGAGAAGCGAGACAACGGATACACCGCGATGCCCTCCGCGTTCGCGGCGCGAGCGACTTCGTCGGCGTGCAATCGCTCGTCCCGGAACAGGGCACACAGGTGGAGCCCAGCCACCGATGGAGCGGGCTCCGCCCAGGTCCCCAGGTGGCGCTCGATGGCGCTCACCAGTCGATCTCGGCGGGACTGGTACTCCTTCCGGGCCCGGCGGACATGCCGCGCCAGCAGCCCTTCTTCCATGAACCGCGCCAGAGCGGCTTGAGTCGTGAGGGGACTGTGCCAGTCCGTCAGGGCCTTGGCGGCTCGCAGCGCGGGACGAATCGAGGGCGGGGCTATCAGGTACCCCACCCGAAGTTCCGGCAGCAGGGTCTTGGAGAACGACCCCACGTAGATGACTCGCCCGCCTCGGTCCAGGCTCTGGAGTGGCTCCAGCGGTCGGTCGTCGAACCGGAACTCGCTGTCGTAGTCATCCTCGATAATGGCTGCCCGACGACGTTCCGCCCAGGAGAGCAGCGCCATCCGCCGCGCCAGGGACATGGGCATGCCGAGCGGAAACTGATGGGACGGCGTGGTGTAGACCACCGCCGCGTTCTCCGGCAATGCGTCCACCTCCAGCCCTTCCGCATCCAGCGGCACCGGATGAACCCGCGCCCCCTGTGACTGAAACAGCAGTCGCGCCATGGGGTAGCCAGGGTCTTCCATGGCCACCACGGCGCCCGGCTCCCACAGGACGCGGCCGATGAGGTCCAGCGCCTGCTGGGTTCCGTTGGTGATGAGGATGTCCTCGGCTGTCGCCTGAATCGACCGGGCGACTCCTACATGTCGCGCGATGGCCTGCCTCAGTCGAAGCAGCCCAGAAGGCTCCTGGTAGAGCGCCTTGCGGTTCTCCGCTGAATGCAACTCCCGAGTCACCAGCCTGCGCCAGGCGGCGAACGGGAAGAGTCGCGCATCCGGAATCCCGGCGCGAAAGTCGAAGGCGGGTTTTCGCGCCGGGCGTTCCGGTCCTACGGTGACTCGGTCCCAAACGGGCAGAGGGCGGAGCCCCGTTCCGGACAGGGCGTTGCGCCGATGTTCGGCTGGCGCTATCGGCGACCGAACGAAGGTGCCCGAACCCACGCGAGCGGAGAGGAAGCCCTCCGAGGTCAGTCGTTCATAGGCGGCGGTGACGGTATTGCGCGAGACCTTCAGTCGGTCAGCCAGCTCTCGCGTGGGAGGAAGGTTGTCGCCACTTCGAATGCGACCCTCGAGAATGGCATCCCTCAACTGGCGGTAGAGCTGCGTGGCAAGCCCGTGTCGTCCGGAGACCGTCAAGTGGAGGTCCATCGCGGCCATCCTCATTGGACCCTTGGAAAGGGTCAATGTGTGGACACCTATGGGTCCACTGTGTCGGGAGCGTGGGTCCTCCGTTGAATCCAGAGTGCGGCCCGTGCCCAGGTTGCCCGGCGGTCGAACTCCTCCGCCCGCCACTGGGTGGAGACCATCGTCCCTCGGCCCTGGAACCGTCGAACCACTCGCACGTGGGGGGCCCAGCGCACGAAGCGTCGAAGGTCCTCTTCGCTCTTCCATACGGAAACCGACCCGGACCTTCGGCCCAGGACCTCAAACCACAACCACGTTCCCACCGCGCCCTCGAGCTGTGGCCAGGCTTGTCTCAGCTTCGAGCCCTCCCACCAGATCGCCGGTATGTCTCGGATGTATGCGGCGGTGAATTCGGTCACGCTGATGAGTACCGGGCCCGGCGCTACCTGCGCACCCCCGGCCTTCCACCGACTTCTCCTCATGAGTCACTCCTCCTGATGGTGTTCCAGGGTGGAGGGCGGATTGGCTCTACTCAAGGGCCAATCCGGAGAAGAATGAAGGAGCCAATTGACGGCGTTCGCCAGCTCCGGCCCACAGGGCCCGCCGCTCAAATCAGCAACAGCGCCTTGCCGGTGATGCTTCGGGCCGTGAGCGCCGCATGGGCGTCCCCTGCCCGCTCCAGGGGGAAGGCCTGCCCGATGACCGGCCGCAGCCGTCCCGCCACGGCCAGCGCCAATGTCTGCTCCGTCAACCGCTGGCGCTCCGGCAGGGGGAACTGGACCTGCTGAATGCCGCGCACCGAGATGTGCCGCCGCTCCGCCTCGGCCGTGTCGATTTCGGCGAACCCACCACCAGGTGCCCCGTGCGCGGAGAACTGTCCTCCTTGCGCCGTCACCCCGAAGGCCGTCTGGCCCAGCTCGCTGCCAGCGCCGTCGAACACCACGTCCGCGCCCCGCCCGTCCGTGGCGTCCAAGACCTGCTGGCCCCAGTCCGGCCGGGAGTAGTCCACCACGACGTCGGCGCCGAGCTCACGGAGGAGTTCCAGCTTCCGCTGCCCCCGCGCCGCGCCGATGACCCGCGCTCCTGCCGCGTGCGCGAGCTGCACCAGCAGGACACCCATCCCTCCCCCCGCCGCGGTGACGAGCACCCACTGTCCCGGGCGAATCGCCGCCTTCTCCATCAGTCCCAGCGCAGTGGGACCATCGGACCGGAGCGCCGTCGCGTCGCGCAACTCCAGCCCGTCCGGCACAGGGACCATCTTCCGCACCGAGACGACAGCACGCTCCGCATACCCCCCGCGCTCCTCCGTGTTGGCGATGACCCGCCGACCCACCCAGCCCGGGTCCACGCCCTCGCCCACCGCGCTCACCGTCCCACCCACGCCGAAGCCCGGCACGTAGGGCGGGTCAATCTTGAAGAACTCTCGTCCCCAGCCAGTCCGAATCTGCGTCTCGACGAAGATGATGTCCGCGAAGGAGACCTCCACGAGGACCTCACCTGCCCCGGGCCTGGGCTCGGGCACCTCACGGGGTTCCAACACCTCCGGCCCACCGAACCTCGACACCTGGATTGCGCGCATGCGTTTCACCCTCCATGGCCGCGCGGACACGGCGGAGCCAGGCGGCGAGACACCATGTCCCGCCCGCCTGCCCGCTCGTGACTCGAACGCCGCACGCCAGGAAATCTGCGACTTCAAGTGCACTTGAAGTCAAGGCGAAGTGCGCGCATATCGAGGCATGGACGAGTCGCTCACGATTGGACAGCTGTCCCGGCGCACCGGCGTCGCGACCTCCGCGCTGCGCTTCTACGAGGAGCGGGGCCTCATCCACTCCGAGCGGACCTCCGCGCGCCACCGACGCTTCGCCAGGCCCGTCATCCGGCGCGTGGCGTTCATCGTCTTCGCCCAGCGCGTGGGGCTCAGCCTCGAAGAGGTCGGCCGGGAGCTCGCCAGACTGCCCGTCGACACCGTCCCAGGCCGACAGGACTGGGCTCGGCTGTCCGGGACGTGGAGTCAGCGCATCGACGAGCGCATCGCCGAGCTCGAGCGGCTCAAGGCGGGGCTGACAGGGTGCATCGGCTGCGGCTGTCTCTCATTGGACCGCTGCCGCTACGTGAATCCAGGAGACCGGGCCGCCGCACAGGGGCCCGGTCCACGCTTCTGGGTCAGGGCTCCGAAACACGAGCCACCGACCCAGGAGCGATGAAGCGGACGGCTACTTCACGCCCACCGCGGCCCAGCTCTCCAGCACCTTCGCGGCCTCGACGGAGTCCTTGCCGTAGAGGTCCTGCGCCGCCTTGAGCGTGGCCTCCTTCGCCTGGGCGAAGTTGGTCTGCGGCGTCATGTAGAAGCTCAGGGCGCGGGAGTAGATCTTCAGGCCCTTCTCGATGCCGATGCCGTCCTTCACCTCGACGTTGGAGGTGCGGTTCTTGCCGCCCTCGGACAGCAGGAAGAAGGCGTTGTTGGCGATGCCCGAGTTGATGTGCACGCCGCCGTTGTCCTGCGAGCCCTTGTAGCGCTTGGAGTAGTGGTCCGGCGACATGCCGTCGCTGGACGGGTTGCTCAAGTCACGCAGGCCGTCGGTGGGGTCGCCGTTGTTCGGGGTGAACGTGTCCTCGCCCACCGTCCAGTCGAACTTGACCGCGTCGTTCTTCTGGCTCGCGTGCCACTCCACGCCCACGCCCATGATGTCGCTGAACGCCTCGTTGAGGGCGCCCGACTCGTTGCGGTACTCGAGGCCCGCGGTGCGCTCAGTCAGACCGTGGGTGATTTCGTGGCCCGCGATGTCCAGCGTGGTGAGCGAGCCGAACTGGTCGCCGTCGCCATCGCCGTAGTTCATCTTCTCGCCATCCCAGAAGGCGTTGGCGAAGTCGTTGCCCACGTGCACGTCGGAGATGAGCTTCTCGCCCTTGCCGTCGATGGAGTCGCGGCCGAGCACTTCCTTGTAGAAGTCGTACGTCGCCTGCGCGCCGTACTGCGCGTCCACCGCGTCCTTGGTGCGCGCGGAGTCGGTCGCCTCGCCCCAGACGTTGTTGGCGTCGGTGACGGGGGCGTGGACGCCGTCCTGCCTCGGGTCATCCGGGTTGCGGTTGAGCGCGTCACGCGTCAGCACACCGCCGCCGCGCGAGGTGTCCTCCAGCGTGAACGTGCCGTCCGCGTTCTTCGTGCTGCCGATCTCCACCTTGCCGCTGTACTGGGTGGTGTCGTCCGCCTTGCTCGCCGTGGGCTCCGTCGACGGCCCGGTGGGCGTCGTCGGCTCCGTACCCGCGAGGGAGGGCCGGGCATGCGCGGGGCCCGCGCCGTGCGCGTGGTGACCCACGCCGCCCATCTGGTTGTACTGCTCCATCACCTTGCCGGTGTTCGCGTCGACCAGGTAGTGCATGCGGCGCGGGTCCTTGCCCGGGCCCACGTCCGTCGTGTTGCTCAGCTCCACGTGGTACGCCGCGCGGTACTCGCCGCTGGCATCCTTGAAGATGACGCGCTCGGAGACGGGCTTGCGGTCCGTCGCGCCGCCGAACTCCTTCTGGGCCACGGACAGCGCGTCCTGCGCGCTCAGCTTCGTGGGGCTCTTGCCCAGGCCCGCGGGGATGGTGGACACGTCGCCGGTGACGCTGTCGACCTTGCCCTCGCGCGTCAGGTGGCTGACCACCTGCTCACCGAAGACGGGGACGCCCTCGCTCTTGCGGTCCATGCGCACGTGCGTCATGCCCAGGTCGTCCTGCTCCACCGCGCGCGGCGCGAAGTCCGTGGCGTTGACGCCCGGCCTGCCGGCCAGCAGCTGCGAGACAGTGGGCGCGCCCTGCTTCTGGAGGTAGTCCACCGTCGTCTGGATGGCGGCCTTGCTCGACTCGCTGTCCAGGGCCACGGGACCGGACTTCACCGGCGGGGCCAGCGGCGCGGCCGGCTTCACCTGCGCGGGACGCACCGGCGCCTCGAACGTGGAGCCCTCGGCGAAGCCCACGGCCTTGTTCTTCACCTCCGCGGTGACGGGCCGGGAGTCAGCGGGACGCGTGACGGGAAGCTTCGGGAGGTCGGCGCGAATCTTCATGGTGGGGGTGCCCAGAGGTTGAAGTACGGCTTGCGTAGGTATTCTCGATTCCTGCGAGCCCGGGTTGTGTCTCCGTAAGAGGAAACCGCACACACTTCCCGTCGGTGCGTCCAACCTCCTGAAATCACTGCACTGGGACGGGCTGGAGGCGCGTGGGAGCGGGGCGGACCTGGGCCAGCAGCTCGTCCACGGACCACTGGTCGTCCGCGTGCTCGCCGTACTTCACGGCCAGTATTTCCCCCTCACTTCCAATGAGGAAGTCCGCGGGCAGCCCCAGCCGCCCTCCCGCCGGGAGCACCGGTGGGGCCGGATGCCGCCCGGTGAAGAAGTCCCCGAAGCCGTTGATGAGCGCCCGGAGGAGCCCGCCCCAGACCCGAGGGTCCAGGAGCGCCCGGGGCGCGGCCTCCACGCCGTACTCCCGATAGAGGCGTCGTCGAGGATCACCCACGAGGGCGAACGGGAGGGCCCCCTCATAGGTGCGCAGCTCCTCCGCGCTCGAGTGGAAGACGACGACCTCCCGCACCCCCGCCGCCTTCAGCTCCTCGTGGCGTCGCGCGAAGGAGCGCAGGTGCAGGTGGCAGATGGGGCACCCGGCGAAGCGCCGGAACTGGAGGTGCACCGTCATCCCCGGCTCGGGGATGCGGACCGTCCCCCCAGAAACAGTCTCCAGCTCCCTCGCGGTGAACCGCTCCCCCACGGACCACTTCCGGCCTTCCGTTCGCGCGGACATCTCTTCCTCCAGCGTAGGCGTACGTTGTACTCCTAAACTAAGAAGGTGCCCCTTACGCTGTCAATCGAATGCCCCGTCCCCGCTCGCTCACTCCGTCAGCCATCGCCTCCGCCGCGCTCACCGTCATCGACCGGGAGGGGCTGGACGCGTTGACCATGCGCTCCGTGGCGAGCGCGCTCGGCATGGGCACCATGTCGCTGTATCGCTACGTGGAGGGCCGCGAGGCGCTGGAGTCGCTGGTGGTCGACACGGTGATGCGCGACATCGAGCTCCCCGCCCCGTCGTCGAGCGCGCGGTGGACGACCCGGGTGATGGGGCTGATGACGCGCGTGCGGGAGGCGGTCGTCCAACATCCCGCCGTCGCGCCCCTGCTGCTCACGCGCCGCCACTCCACGGAGGGCACGCTGGCGTGGGGTGAGGCGCTCCTGGGCCTGCTGACAGAGGGAGGCTTCGACGGCTCGGCGCGGGTCATCGCGTTCCGCACGCTGGTGAGCTACGTGTTCGGAGCCGTCCAGCTGTCGCACCTGGGCTCTCTCTCCGGCGACGGCACGGCCGCGCTCGCGGAGCTGGATGCGGCCACATATCCGCTCCTCCGGGAGACCGCGCAGCGCGCGCGGCGCATCACACCGGAAGAGGAGTTCCGACGCAGCCTGGAGGTCATCCTGCGCGGACTCGAGGAGGCGGTGGCCCGCCGATGACTCCGGGGGCCAGGCGTGTCGCCCTCCGCGTGGGCGACACAGGGGTGGTGGCGAATCAGGCGGTGGGGCGAAGCGGCCACGGCTGGTTGCTCGGGCCGGCCTCCCAGTTGTTGTAGCGGCCATCCCAGTACTGGACGGTGAGCTTGGAGACGTCCACGCCGTCGAGGCAGCCCAGGTTGATGGAGCGGAAGTGGCCGCCCATCTCCTCGACGAAGCCTCCGCCGTAGCACTGGATGCCGCAGTGCTTGCAGAAGCGGCGGTAGTTCTGGCTGTCACCCACCCGGTACTCGCCCGTCTCGCTCTCACCCTGGAGAACGCGGAAGGCGCTGGGGGGCATGGAGGTCGTCGTCGTTCCCACCTTGGTGCAGACGGTGCAGTTGCAGCGGTTCACCGGCTCCGCGAGGTCGAACTCGGCCTCGAAGCGCACGGCGCCGCAGTGACAGCCGCCGACGTACTTCTTGAAGGTGGGGGACTTCTGGGGGGCGGTCTCGCTCATGGTGGGTTCTCCTCGGTGCGGCGTGTTGATGGAGGGAGTTATGAACCCTGCCAGTGACAGGTGTATGTCAGGTTTCCGCGAGGCCCCCTGCCTGCCGGGCCTGACGCAGGAGGTCGAGCAACTCCCCCTGTGCCTTCTGACGCCCCGGATTGTCCTTGGAGCCCAGGCCCTGGTGCTCCAGCCAGGCGGTCACCATGGCCTGGCTGCCCCCCCTGGCTCGCGCCCAGGCGTCCTCGGCGGAGTCGAAGTGGAGGTCGTTCGCCTGGAACAAGGCGAGCAGTTGCGTGGTGGGCGTCTCTGACATGGTGGACCCGGCTCTACGCCGCGCCTCACCTCACGGGCAACGTGGAATCACGCGCGCGAGCGGACGATGGCGCCCGGTGTCACTCCCAGGACCCGGCGCATGCACCGGGACATGTGGCTCTGGTGGGAGAAGCCCGCCTCCAGCGCGACCTGCCCCGTGGGCAGCCCACCGCGCAGCAACAGGGTGCGGGCCCGCTCCACCCTCCGTTGAATCACATACTCGTGGACGGGCAGTCCCGTGGAGCGCTTGAAGAGCGTCTTGAAGTGCGACGCGCTGACACCCGCCACGCGTGACAGGCTCGCGAGGGAGAGGCCTTCCTCCAGGTGCGCCTCCACGTAGTCCGTGACTCGCTGGAGCTGGGACGCGGGAAGCCCGCCGCGCGCCTCGGCCTGGGTCCGGTACCGGGCCAGCAGTCGCGCCGCGAGCGCCAGCCCCAGGCTCTCCCGGTAGAGCAGCCCGTTGGGGAAGTCCGCGCGGGACTCCGCCTCCAGCGCCCAGGCGATGTGCTCAATCTGCTCGTCGCGGAAGTGGTGGCGCGATTCCAGCCCCACCCGGTCCGGGTCCAGGCCCATGTCCTCGGCGGCCATCCGCAAGAGCGAGTGGGGCAGTCGCAGGTCCACCGCCGTGCTCGCGTCGTCCTCCACCCAGGTGTCCGACACGCCGGCGGGCATCAGGCTGAGGTCGCCCCGCGTGCGCAGTGAGCGGATGCGGCTGGAGTGACAGGCCACCCGGACGGGGTTGCCGGAATGGATGCTGATGAAGTGGTCCGCGCTGGCGGCGTGCAGAAAGTCACCCACGGCCGTCACGCGCATCTCGACACCGAGGCTGATTCGAGGAGTTCGTCGCGCGTGCTCGCTCATGGCGCCCGAATATAGGGGCCACCGGCTTTTCGTGCTCCCGAATCATCCGCGCGTGCGCGACCCGCGCGGGGGCCGTCGGTATTCCTTTCCCACATCCAACACGACGTGGCCGTCCGGTGGCGCTCGCCGCGCGGCCACGCCTCCAGCCAGGCGTCCGGAGTCATGCACATGGGCAGGTATTCAGGGAAGAAAGCGGTGGTGACCGGGGGAACCGCGGGCATCGGTCTCGCGACGGTGAAGGCGCTGCTCGCGGAGGGCGCGGAGGTGCTGCTCACCGGGCGCAACGAGCAGGGGCTGGACGCGGCACGCAAGGAGCTGGGGCCGCGGGCGCACGTGGTGCGCTCCGACACCGCGAGCCTGCGCGATATCGACGTGCTGGCCTCGCTCGTGAAGGAGAAACTGGGCTCGGTCGACTTCGTCCTCATCAACGCGGGCTACTCGAAGTTGCGCCCCTTCGACCAGGTGTCGGAGGCCGAGTACGACGAGACCTTCGGCATCAACACCAAGGGCGCGTTCTTCGCCGCGCAGCGGCTGGCGCCTCACGTCCGCGAAGGCGGGGCGTTCGTCTTCACCACCTCCGTGGCGGACGAACTGGGTGCACCGGGCATGAGCGCCTACGCGGGCGCGAAGGCGGCGGTCCGCGCCTTCGTCCGCGTGCTCGGCGTGGAGCTTCTGCCCCGAGGCATCCGCGTCAACGCGCTGAGCCCCGGCTTCACCCGGACGCCGACGTTGGGTGTCACCGGCGCCACGCCCGAGGAGGTGGCGGCCTTCGAGAAGGAGGGCGAGGAAATCACGCCCATGAAGCGCATCGGCTCCGCCGACGAAGTGGCGCGTGCGGCGCTGTTCCTCGGTTTCGAGGCGACGTTCACCACCGGCGCGGAGCTGCCCGTCGACGGCGGCCTCTCGCAGTTCTGATTCGATACAGGAGACACACGAACATGAAGCCCAACATCAGTGTCATCGGCGCGGGCCGCATGGGCTCCGCGCTCATCAAGGCGTTTCTTCGAAGTGGACATGTGACGACGGTCTGGAATCGCACGCGGGTCCGGTGTGAACCCCTGGCCGCGTTGGGCGCTCGCATCGCGGAGAGCGTGCGGGACGCGGTGCACGCCGCCGACATCGTCGTGGTGAACGTGAATGACTACGACACCAGCGACCACCTGCTCCGTCAGGACGAGGTGACCCGGGCGCTGCGCGGCAAGCTGCTCGTGCAGTTGACGTCCGGCTCCCCTGCCCTCGCGCGCGAGCAGGCGGACTGGGCGGCTCGGCACGGCATCGACTACCTGGACGGCGCCATCATGGGCACGCCGGACTTCATCGGCCAGCCCGAGGGAACGCTCCTGTACGCGGGCCCCGCGGAGCTGTTCGAGAAACACCGGTCCACGTTGCTCGCGCTCGGAGGCAACCCGCGGCACGTGGGCGAAAACGTGGGCCATGCATCCGCGCTCGACAGCGCGCTGCTCGTCCACATGTGGGGTTCCCTGTTCGGCGTGCTGCAGGCCGTGGCCATCTGCCGCGCGGAGAAGCTCCCGCTCGAGACGTTGGCGACGTTCGACAAGGCCCTCGCCCCCGTCGTGGATGGCGCCGTGGCGGACGTGTTCGCCCGCGTCCAGCGGGACTCGCTGGGCGCCGACGAGGAGACCCTGGCGACGCTGGAGACCCACAACGTCGCGTTCCAGCACCTGCTGGACCTGTGCAAGGAGCGCGGCATCCACGACGGCATCCCCCGGGCCATGGATGCGCTCATCCAGGCGGCCCTGAAGGCGGGACACGGGAAGGACGACTTCGCGGTCCTCACCCGCTTCCTGCGCTGAGCCGGGCACTCACCGCGTGACGCCATAGACGGCGTCGCGCACCACCTTCGGGAAGGCACCGAACATGCCCTCGAACGCGGTGTTCGTCAGCGCGACGATGGTGAACTGGTTCACCGGGTCCACGAACCACGTGTGCCCATACGCGCCCATCCACTGCCACGTGCCCTTCGGCTGAGGGCTGCGGGCCAGACCTGGGTCCACGAGCACGCCCATGCCCAGCCCGAAGCCCCAGCCAGGGGCCAGCGTCGCGGCCTCCACGCCCACGCTCTCCGTCGCAAACGCCTCCACCGTGCTCGACTTCAACACGGGCGCGCCGCCGGTGCGCAGCGCCTCCAACAGCTTCAGGAAGTCCTCCGCCGTGCCCACCATGCTGGAGCCTCCCGCCGCGAAGGAGCGCGCATCGAAGACGCGGTCGGGCACGAAGGGCACGTTGCTGGGCACGCAGCTCACCCAGTGCTCCTTCCCCATGCGCACCGGCTCCGGCTTTCCGTCACCGTACGGCGTCGCGAGCCGCGCAGTGTCCACCACGTGAAAGCCCGTGTCCTTCAAGCCCAGCGGTCCGGTGACGAGCTGCTCCACGAGTCGGGGCAGCGTCGCATCCGCGGCGCGGGCGAGGACCTCTCCCAGCACATCCGTGGCGACCGAGTAGCCCCAGCGCGTCCCAGGCACATAGGACAGCGGCACGGAGACAATCCGGCGCAGGTTCTCCTCCATGGAGAGGCCCGGCTGGTCCAGGCCCGAGGAGACGTTCGCTCGGTGGTACGGCCCATCCTCGGACTCCATGATGGAGTACGTCAGCCCCGCCGTGTGCGTCATCAGGTGGCGCACGGTGATGACGGGCTCGCTCCCGTCCTCCAGCTTCGGGCGGAAGCTCGGAATCCACCGCGTCACGGGGTCCTCGAGCCGCAGCACGCCCTGCTCCAGCAACGCCATCGCCGCCACGGACACGTACTGCTTCGTCAGGGACGCCAGCCGGAACAGCGCGTCGTCGCGCATGGGCGTACCGGCTTCACGGTCGAAGAAGCCCGCCGCGCGTCGATAGATTTCCTGGCCATTCCTGGCGACCATCACGACGGTGCCCACGATGCGCTTTTGCGCGAGCGCCCAGTCGATGCCCGCGTCCACGCGCGCCGCGAGCGCGGGCTCCCGCGCGACAGCGGGCCCTCGCGAACCGGCTCCTGCGTCAGGTGACTTCTGGGAAGTGGGCGCGCTCATGAAGGTCTCTCCGGAGATGCGAGTCGAGGCTGGGACCATGTCCCCCGGAGATGACAGGGGAGTGTCAGCTTTCTTCGGCATCTCACCATCGCGGGGCTCTCCTCTCCAGCGCCCTTGCTGGCCCGCTGACGGGGCGGTAGGGAATCGGGGCCACCACCGAGCCAGGACCCCATGGCGCAAAAGAAGACCGCCGCCCCTCGTGCCACTTCGAAGAAGACGTCCGCGGCTCCCGCCGTCGCGCCCGAGGTGACCTGGCAAGCCTTGGAGCAACAGCTCCGGGACACGTTGGGCCAGGACGCGGTGGGGAAGTACCCGGCGGACCTGGAGCCACTGCACATGACCTTCGAGCAGGCCCCCGACACGACGGGCATGCTCCCGGAGGCGTATCAGCGATTCACCGAGGCGCTGGGCTTTCGCTGGGTCACCACCGGAAAGAAGGCGCTGGCATTCCTTCCGCCGCGCTGGCGCGTCCAGGCGTCCCAAGGCATGGGCGTACCGGAACGCTCGTGGACCCAGGTGCGCGAGGAACGAGAGGCGGGCCATCACGCCTACCGCTTCCTGATGTTCGCGTCCGAGGACCTCCATGACGTCAATGGCTACTGCTTCGGCAAGAGCGAGCACGACGACTCGCTCGTCGTCTGGGAGGTCGAGGACAGCCTGCCCCTGCGCGAGCTGGGTCCCTTCACGCCCTGGCTCGCCAAGAAGCTCGCCCCCCTGAGCAAGGCCGTGGCGAAGCCGCCTCGCCGTGGTGCCCCCAAGGGACTGGGAGACCCGCTCGGCCTGGAGCAGGAGTCACACGGAGAAGTGTCCGCGCGAATCCAGGAGCAAGCCGCCGCCGACATCCTCGGCACGTTCCCTCGGGACACCCGGTCCATCCTGCTCCAGGAGCGGCGGTTGGGCGTGCTGCCGGACATGGTCCGGGAGTTCACCGCGCTGGAGCAACTGACCCTCATGGACGCGCAGCTGACGCGAGTGTCCCCCGCGCTGGCCCGGCTCACGCAGCTCACACAGCTCGACCTGTCCTGGAACAAGGGGCTGGACGCCCTTCCTCCCGAGCTGGAACAACTCCAGAACCTCGAGTCACTCACCCTGGACCGCACGGGACTTCGCGTCGTTCCGGAGTGGATTGGACGGCTCCCGCGCTTGAGCGCTCTCAGCCTCAAGGCCACGCCCATCACCACGCTCCCAGCGTGGGTGTCACGGATACCGAACCTCAAGTCCCTCGACGTCTCGCTCACCTGCCTGCCCTCGGAAGAGGTCGACGCCTTCAAGCACACGCGCCCGGAGTGCCAGGTGCGCTTCCCCTGAGCGGCGTTCCGAAACTGGGAAGCCACTTCCCAGGGATGGGCAGCCCGGAGCGAGAGAACCCCGGGGCTTCACTCGACACGCCCTGGTAGAGGGATGGCGCGAGCCTTGCTTCGGAGGCTGGGCCACCGCCTTCGCCCCCGGAGGGGCCTTGTCCGACATCACCCAAGACCTTCGCCTCGCAGTGAGGATGCTCGCCAAGCACCGGGCGTTCACCGTCGTCGCGGTGCTCACGCTGGCGCTGAGCATCGCGGCCAACACCGCCATCTTCAGCGTGGTCAACGCGGTGCTGCTGTCGCCCCTGCCCTTCCCCGAGCAGGACCGGCTGGTGCTGGCCTGGACCCGGCTGCCGAGCCAGCCACGGTGGACCGTGGCGCCCGCCAACTTCCTCGACTGGCGTGCACAAGGCGACGTGTTCGAGGAGCTCGCGGCGTTCTCCCACATCGGCGTCAGCCTGTCCGGGGACGGAGCGCCCGAGCGCCTGCGCGGCGCCAGCGTGTCCGCCAACTACTTCCAGGTGCTCGGCGTGCGAGCGGCCCTGGGCAGCGCGTTCCAACCCGTCGCCGAGGAGACGGGGCCTCGCCACGTCGTGGTGCTGAGCCACGGACTGTGGCAGCGCCGCTTCGGCGCGGACCCGCGCATCATCGGCCGGGACGTGCGCCTCGAGGACCGCGACTACCAGGTCGTCGGGGTGATGCCGGAGCGCTTCACCCTGCCCAACATCGGACCGAAGACCTCCGCGCCCGCGGATGCGCCCGAGCTGTGGATTCCCGCGCCCTCGCACGACATCCCGCAGCTCGGCTCGGATGGGACGCTGGACCTCAGTCAGTCCCGAAGCACCACGTACCTGCGCGTGCTCGGGCGGCTGAAGCCCGGCGTGACGATGGAGCGCGCGAGCGCGGCGATGGGCGCCATCGCCCAGCGACTGGAGCAGGAGTACCCCGCGAGCAACGTCCACTCCGGCATCACCCTGGTGCCCTTGCGCGAGCAGATTCTCGGCGACGTGCGGCCGGTGCTGTGGGTGCTGCTGGCCGCGGTGGGGCTCGTGATGGCCATCGCCTGCGCGAACGTGGCCAACCTCTTCCTGGTGCGCGCGGCGGCGCGGCGACAGGAGATGACGGTGCGCGCGGCGCTCGGCGCGGGGCGCGGGCGGATGATTCGGCAGCTCCTCACGGAGAGCGTGCTGCTGGGCCTGCTCGCGGGCGCGCTGGGGCTGATTGTCGCAGTGTGGAGCATGGACGTCCTGCTGAGCCTGATACCGGCGGAGCTGCCCCGGCTCGACGAGGTTCGCGTGGACGCCCGGGTGCTGGCCTTCGCGCTGAGCATGTCGCTGGGCACCGGCATCCTCTTCGGCCTGTTGCCCGCGCTCCAGGCCTCGCGGCCGGACCTCGATGGCGTGTTGCGACAGGCGGCGGGCGGCAAGCTCGTGGGAGGCGGTCGCTCGCGCGGCGCGCTCGTCGTGGGCGAGGTGGCGCTGGCGGTGGTGCTGCTCATTGGCGCGGGACTGTTGCTGCGCAGCCTATGGCGACTCCAGGACGTGGACCCAGGCTTCCGCCAGGAGTCCGCGCTCACGTGGACCCTGGCGCTGCCGAAGGAGAAGTACCCGGACGAGGCGCGACAGGGCGCCTTCTTCCAGCAGGTGGTGGAGCACGTGTCGATGCTTCCCGGCATCCGGAGCGCTGGCGCGGTGACGGACCTCCCGCTGGGTGGTGCCGACATCTGGTTCGGCCTGGAAGTGGAGGGACGCGCGCCCGCGACTCCCGAGGAGCGCTCGAGCGTGGGCTTCCAGGTCGTCACGCCCGGCTACTTCGAGTCGCTGGGCATCCCCGTGCGCCAGGGGCGGGACGTGACGAGCACCGACACCCGTGAGTCACAGCCAGTGGTGGTGCTGAACGAGACGGCCGCGCGGCTCCACTTCCCGGGGACGGACGCGGTGGGGCAACGCGTGCGCGTGGGTGATGCGAGCACGCCCTGGCTCACCGTGGTGGGCGTGGTGGGTGACGTGCGGTACGACGGGCCGACCCAGGAGACCCGACCGGAGGCATATCTGCCCGCGCTCCAGCGCTCGCTGTTCCTCATGTCCTTCGTCGCGAGGACGGAAGGCGACCCCATGGCGCTGGCCGCCTCGGTGCGCTCCACCGTGGCGTCGCTGGACAAGGACCTGCCCGTGGGCGTGACGCGGACGATGGAGCAACGCGTGACGGAGTCCACCGCGCGGCCTCGCTTCGTGTCCATGCTCGTGGCGGTGTTCGCCGTCCTGTCGCTGCTGCTCGCCAGCGTGGGCCTGTCCGGCGTCATGGCGTACACGGCGCGTCAGCGCACGCGGGAGATTGGCATCCGCATGGCGCTGGGCGCGCGGCCCTCGGACGTGCTGCGCATGGTGCTGAGCCAGGGCCTGCGGCTGGCGCTCGGAGGCGTCGCGCTGGGACTGGTGGGCGCCTGGGGATTGACGCGCGTGTTGTCCAGCCTGCTGTTCGGCGTCAGCGCCACGGACCCCGTCGTCTTCGGCTCGCTGTCGCTGCTGGTGGCCGTCGTGGCCCTGCTGGCCACCTGGCTGCCCGCGCACCGGGCCACACGGGTGGATCCGCAAGTGGCCCTGCGAAGCGAGTAAGCGCTGAATCTCCAGCATTCGCCCGGGCCCCGGAGGACGAGGAGGCCCGCGGTGCTTGAGGCCCTGGGGGCGCTCGTTAGAGTGCCTCGCATGGCTGACTCCTTCGACCCCATCGACAGCGCCCGCGCGAACATGATTCTCGAGAGCCTCCTCGAGACGCCTTTCAGCGAAGACGACGAGCACCTCCAGTTCGCGCTGCGCCAGGGGGACCTCACGTTCGAGGGTGACTTCGAGCTGGAGCCCAATGACGTCATCATCGTCGTGGGGAACCTGACCGTGACGGGCTGCCTCGCGGACCAGTTCTACAACGAGGACGACTTCTCCAAGCTCTACGTCATGGGGAACCTGCGCGCGCGGGACATGGTCTGCGGCTCGGAGGTGCGGGTGACGGGCAACCTCGAGGTGCAGAACGTGCTCTACGCCAACTCGTTCGACATGGACACGCTGGGCGTGAGCGGGAAGCTCAGCGCGAAGGTGTTCATCGAGGATGGCCACCAGGTGGAGTTCGGCGCGCTCGACGTGGGCGCGCTCATCTCCGACGACGAGACGTGGCGGGAGGTGAAGCCGGAGGCCGTCATTGGCGGCTTCGAGACGGTGCTCCAAAGCCACGTCCTCAGTGAGGACGGACAGCTCGTCCTCGGCGAGTCGCTCCATCAGGAGCTGAAGGCGGGGCGCTCCGTCCTGCGCTGAGCGGACCTGCGCGCCTCGGGCCTGGCGCCTTTCACCGGAGCCGGGGAGCCGGGGAGCAGGAATGCCCGGCTCCAGGTGGGACGCTCACGGCGAGTCGGGGAGCGTGTACTCGAACACGTAGCTGTGGGCGCCCTTGTCGTCGATTTGAATCTGCATCGAGCCGGAGAGCCCCTTGAGTTCGTCCGTTCCAGAGTCGGGGACGACGAGGATGGTGAGCTCGGACGCGCCGCGCGTCATGCGCCCGGTGTGATGGATGGAGAAGCTGCCCTTGCGCCCCTGGAGGCTTCCGGTGACGCGCTCCATCGCGACATAGGCGCCCGACTTGCCGTCATCCATCGTCGCGAGCATCTGCCCCACCCCCGTGCCCTCCAGCTCGCCGTGGTACCGCTTGTCAATGGACAGCCGTCCGATGGGCGACGACGCCGAGCCCTCATCCGGGGCCATGGGCTTCACCTTGACGTCAAAAGGCCCTTGTACACGCTTCGTCATGTTCGTCTCGCTCCCTGTCCGTGGGGGAACCGTCGCCTGACTGCCCGCGCATCCCTGTGCGAGCACGGCGCCGAGCGCCCACGCCAACAACATCATCATCCCGGGCTTCATCATGCGCTGGCCCCTCATCGAGTGGCCCACCAGATACAGGTGCCTGTTCCGCGCCGATTGCAAAAACGCGACACGCCGACAGAATGCCCGCCGGTGAGCCGCCCTCGCATCGACGCGCCCCGTGGCGTCCTTCAGCGCCCCGCCCCCGAGGGCAGGATTGCGCACGAGCGCTTCGCTCCCTCCGCTGACCTGGAAGCGTTCATCCAGCACTTCTGGACGGTGCGCTGGGATTTGCGCGGCGAGCCGCCCCTGCTGGCGGAGACCCTGCCCCACCCCTGCGTGCATCTGGTGTTCGAGCGGGGACAGGCGCGCATCGCGGGCGTGCAGTCACGCCGGTTCCACCGCAGGCTCCAGGGACAGTCGTGCGTGTTCGGCATCAAGTTCCGTCCCGCCGCCTTCCAGCCCTGGCTCAAGGCCCCGCTGTCGCGCCTCACGGACCGGACGGTGAGCCTGCGCTCCGTGTTCGGCCAGGAGAGCATCGCGCTCAAGGACGCCATCCTCGCGGAGCCGGACGTGCGGCGGTGCATGGTGCTGGCCGAGGACTTCCTGCGGCCTCGAATGCCCGCCATGCCCGAGCCGATTGCGCGGATGCGCGACCTGGTGGAGCGGCTCGCCGTGGACGCGTCCCTCACGCGGATGGAGCAGGTGGCGGCGCTCGCGGGGCTGGAGCCGCGCAACCTCCAGCGGCGCTTCAGCGCGGCCGTGGGCGTGAGCCCCAAGTGGGTCATCCAGCGCTATCGCCTGCACGAAGCCGCCGAGCAGCTCGCGCGAGCGGACGCGCCCGACATGGCGAGCCTCGCGCTCCAGCTCGGCTACTTCGACCAGTCCCACTTCATCCGGGACTTCAAGGCGCTCGTGGGACGCGCGCCCGGGCAGTACGCCACGCAGGCCGCCGCCGCACGTGGGAAGCGCGCCTCGCGATAGGCGCGCGGCACATCGCCGGCTGAATCCCCCCCGACGAAACAGCGAGGCGAGCGTGGAGTGCCCCTGCGCCACTCCCCGCCCGCCCCGCCTTGCTTCACGTCAAGAGAGCGCCGCCCCGGGTGGCGGTCTCCCTCGCCGTCACTGGAACAGCAGGCAGTAGGTGTCGAGCTGGTAGAAGTCCGACGGCACGAACGGCGCCCACGTCTGCCGCACGAAGTAGAGGTGACGCCCGTCCACGCTCAGCGAAGGGTGGAACTCGTCCTTCTCCGTGTTCACCGCCGGCCCCAGGTTGATGGCCTTGGTGAAGCGCCCCCCGACGTTGATGCTCGCGTACAGGTCTCCCAGGCCGTGACCCTCCGGACGGTTCAGCGAGGCGAAGATGAGCACCCGGCCGTCCGCGGAGATGTGCGAGTTGTACTCCCAGTAGTCCGGGCTGTTGACGCCCGTGCCCAGCTTCTCCGCGGGGGCGTAGCCGGGGCCGCGGCGCTCCGAGCGGTAGATGTTGAAGTCCGAGTCGAACGTGCCGCTGGCGAAGTACACCGTCCCATCACGCGTCGCGCTGACGTAGAGCTCCTGGCGGTCCGAGTTGACGTTGGGGCCCAGGTGCTGCGGCGCGCCCCAGCTTCCATCCGCCTGCTTGTGCACCACCCACAGGTCCGAGTCCGCGCGCTCCTCGGTGCCCGTCACGGGACGGGTGGACGAGAAGAACAGCGAGTTGCCGTCCGGCGTGAGGAACGGGTCGGTGTCCAGGTACGTGCCGGAGAAGGACACCAACTGTCCGGGGGTGAAGTGGCCGTTCACCTTGTGCGTCTCGTAGATGGCCTGGAACGGCGCCTCCGCCGCATCCACGTGGTAGTACGCCGTGTTGCCGTCCGAGGAGAAGGTGAGCCGGTACTCCGAGCGGTCCGGGAGGGAGACCTCTCCCGGCGCGAACATGCTGCCGCCCGCGGGGCAGGTCAGGAACCGCAACGACTCGCTGGACACCTCTTGCGCGCCGAGCGCCTCCGCCACCTTGGCGGACTCAGGCTCCTGCGCGGCGCACGCCATCGTCATGGAGGACATGGCGACGAAGAGGCCAAGAGACCACGACTTCCCAGGGGTGAATCGATTCATGCGACGTCTCCTTGTGTTGGAGACACAGTCGCCCGACCTCCCGAGACTCGCGATGGAGTTGTGACGAACGGTGGAGGTCCTGGGGCCAACGGTGGAATCGCCGCCCCACCCCGCTCAGGAGGGCAGGTCCAGGGCCCGCTGGAGCCTGGCGCGGTAGCTCCGACCGGACGTCAGCTTCGTGCCATCCCTCAGTGTCAGCACGAACTCGCCCGGGGGCAGCGGCTCCACTTCCTCGATGCGGTCCACGCGGACGATGAGCGAGCGGTGCGCGCGCACGAAGTCCTTCGGGTCCAGCTTCGCCTCCAGCGCGTTCATCGTCTCGCGCGCCAGGTACGACTGCTTCCCCAGGTGGACGGAGACGTAGTTCCCCTCCGCCTCCAGGTAGTCGATGTCCTCCACGCGAAGAAACCGCATGCGCCAGCCCACCTTGGTCACCAACTTCGTCGCGTAGGGCTCCGACGTGGGAGGCAGGCGCTGCGACAGCGACTCGAGCCGCTCGATGAGATCCGAGTCCAACTCCATGGCCCCGGTGCGGCGGCGCTCGCGCACCCGCGCGAGGCTGAGGCGGAAGCGCTCCCTGTCGAACGGCTTGAGCAGGTAGTCGAGCGCGTTGGCCTCGAACGCCTGCACCGCGAAGTCCCGGTGCGCCGTCACGAAGATGACCGCCGGCTGCTGCTCCTGGGCCACCGCGCGCAGCACGCCGAAGCCGTCGGGTTCCGGCATCTGCACGTCCAGCAAGACCAGGTCCGGACGCTCCCTGCCAATGGCGGCGATAGCCTCCACACCGTCGCGACACTCGCCGATGACGGCCATGTCCGACTCGTCCGCGAGCAGCTCCTTCAGTCGCTCCCGGGCCAGCGGCTCATCGTCGACGATGAGCACGCGGATGGGCGGAGTCATGTCGCCGGCTCCGTCCGGAAGGGAATGGCCAGGGACACCAGCGCCCCACCCTCCGAGCGTCCGCGCAGCTCCAGCCGGTGGTCCGGGCCATAGAGCTGGACCAGCCGCTCCCGCGTAATCCACAGGCCTTTGCCGCCCCCCGAGGTCCTGGGCGTGGTCGCCTCGCGCAGCCCGACGCCGTCGTCGCGGACCTCCAGGAGCAGCGCCGAGCCCTCACGCCGGGCGGACACCGTCACCGTGCCCGGGGCGGAGCGGGGGGCGATGCCATGCTGGATGGCGTTCTCCACCAGGGGCTGGAGCAACAGGTGCGGCACGTGGGCGCCGAGCGTGTCCTGCTCGATTTCGTGCTTCACCTGGAGCCGGTCCGTGAAGCGCACGCCCTGGATGTCCAGGTAGAGCTGGAGGGTGCGCAGTTCGTCCCGCAGCGTCACCTCCTCGCGGCCCGCGGCATCCAGCGTGCCCCGCAGCAAGTCACTGAGCCTAGCAATCATCCGCTCGCTGCCCATCGGGTCCCGGTGCACCAGGGCGGAGATGGAGTTGAGCGTGTTGAAGAGGAAGTGCGGGTGGAGCTGGGACTTGAGGACGTGGAGCTGGGCGCGGGCGAGTTGGGTGTCCCGAAGCCGGAGCTGCTCGGCGTAGTAGATGGCGTGCGCCACGCCCAGGAGCGTCAGGTAGATGAACGGGTTGTAGAGCAGCGCGTGCTCGAGGACGGCCGTGTAGGCGGGGGGCGCGTCGTACCAGTGGAAGTACGGGTCCAGCGAGTAGATGACCGTGGCGCGGAAGAACGAGACGGCGAGCGCGCCGCCCACATGCAGCGCCAGACGGGAGCGCCAGCGACGCCGCTCGAAGGGGAAGCGCAGGCCGTAGTACACGACGGCGATGGTGACGGGCGCCCACAGCGCGGTGGCGAAGCCATCCGTGAGCAGCGCATGAGCCCAGGACACGCCCCGCACCGAGTGCGCCTCACTGGAGGCGGCAAGCCCCTGCAAGGTCCAGTAGGCGAAGGCCGCCACCCACAAAATCCAACCGCGTCCGCGTGACATGCCACCCAAGGTACACGGACTCGCGTCGGCTTTCACATCCACGCCGGTCTCCCCTCTGAAGGCCAGGCTCGCGGGCCCGAGTGAGCAGGCAGGTCAGCCCCGCGACCGGGGGCGATTGAAGGATGTCGGACGGAGTCCATCTCCGCCTGACTTCCCTTTGTTGCGGCAATCAAGTGACAATAGACACATGTCACTTTTCCGTACGCTCTTCGTCTCGCTCGCCGTGGTCCTCATGGGGTGCTCCGCATCGTCCGATGATTCGGGAACGGAGGACCCTCCAGACACGGGGTTCGTCGAGGTGGCCGGCGACGACGCGGGAACACAAGACGCGGGAGCACCAGACGCGGGGACTCAGGATGCGGGAACGCAGGACGCGGGTGGAGGGCCCACCGACAGCCTCGCGGGGCTGACCCGCATCGCCAGCGCCGAGTACCAGTTGTTCTACCTGGTGAACGGTCGGGTGTTGGGCATCGGCTCCAACCGCGCCGGGCAGCTCGGCGTCGGCCACGCCAACCCATACAACCAGGTCCCGCCCATCGACATCGCCCTGCCCGCGGAGCTGCGTTTCAAGGACGTGGCGGGCGGCGGTTTCCAGAGCGTCGCGCTCGACGTCCAGGGCCGCGTCTGGACCTTTGGACAGAACCTCTACGGCCAGCGGGGCGACGGCACCACGAACGACTACCCCAACCGCACGACGACGCCGAACAACGGCCAGCCGTACCTCATCCTCCAGGACGCCACCGGCGCGACGTTCGACAACGTCATCGCGGTGCGCAGCGCGCTGCTGTTCAACATGGCGCTGAAGGCGGACGGCTCCGTCTGGGTCTGGGGCATGAGCGGCAAGGCGATTGGAGACACACTGGGCATCGCGGGAGACGGCAACACGGAGCCGCGCAACATCACCCGGCCCGTGCGCGTCCCGCTGCCGCAGGGCGTGCGAATCACGAGCTTCACCACGAACGACAGCAGCATCTTCGCGCTCGATGACACCGGCAAGGTCTGGGCCTGGGGCGGCAGCGCCGCCGGTGAGACCTTGGGCAGGGGCAACAACCCGGACTATGCGCGACCGAATTCGTTGAACATCCCCGTCAAGGTGAAGGAACTCGCCGCGGGAGGTGCCCGTTGGGTTGTCGCGCTCGACGAGAACGGAAGCCTGTGGGGGTGGGGCCTCGAGGGGACGTACCTGGGGCTCGGCCCACCGCAAGGCGGTTGGTACCCGGTGTCCACGCCCGTGAAGTTGTCATTCCCGGAGTTCGGTACGCACAAGGTCGTCCACGTCTCCGCGAGCGGCCACGTTACCCATGTGATTCTGGACGACGGAACTCTGTGGGGTTGGGGCGACAGCGCGCTGGGCGAGGTGGGCAATGGAGCGATGCTGGATTTCGCCACCTACCACTCCCCATACAACTGGGACTGGGGCAAGTACGAGAAGATGGTCTTCCGCCCCGTGCAGGTGGCCCCGGGCGTTACCTTCACGGCCCTGCACAACACCGCGCAGTCGTTCTACAACTACGCTACCGCGACGGACGGCACCATCTACTCCTGGGGCCGGAACAAGACGGGCGTGCTGGGCAACGGCGTGCGGCCCACCGGTGACGTGGCCGGCCGCCCCGACAGCTGGAACGTGGCCACCGCCACGCCCGTGCCCGCGCACCTGCTGACCACGGGCACCGACACGCCGTCGAAGTAGCGCGCGTCGTCAGCCGTTCAACACCACGGCCAGCCCGTGGGAGAAGGGCTGAGCGGAGGCGAAGCGGGGTGTCACCGCCCAGCTTCCGTCCGGGCGCAGGTAGCCGAACAGGCCGTTCTCCTTCACGGCGGCCAGCCCTTCCGAGAACGTGCCATTCACCGCCTGGAAGCGGGGCTCGATGACCAGGGCCCCCTTCCGGTCGATGAAGCCATAGGCGCCCTTCTGCTTCACGGGAGCAAGCCCCTCGCGAAACGCGCACTCCGTCAGGCTCGTGTCCCAGTTCGAGAAGCCAGGCTCCAGCACCCAGGCGCCGGACTCGTCCACGAAGCCGAACTTCTTGCCCTTCACGACCAGCGCCAGCCCGTCCGAGAAGCGACCCATCGTCTCGAAGTCGAAGCTGGCGAGGCACTGGCCCTTGGGGTCGATGAGCCGGCTCTGCTCTGCCTTGGGGCGCTCCTTCAAGACGACGTGTGCCTTGCCGTCGAAGAAGGGCCGGGCGAGTCCACCGCCGAACCCGTCCAGCACCACCTCGCCCTTGTGGTTGATGTACGAATCGGAGCCCTTCGCCCCCGCGCGCATCACCGGCGCGAGCCCCGAGCCGAAGCGCCCCACGTTGACGTAGGTCGCCCCGGCCACGACGTACTTCGTGAAGTTCGCCTTGAACTCCACCGGCAACACGAGCTTGCCCTTCACGTCGATGAAGCCCGCGTCCGTCAGGGCCAGCCCATCGCTGAAGCCGGTGAACGCACGCTTCACGTCGAGCGTCCGTTGGCCCTTCACGTCGATGAAGGCCCAGCCGCCCTCGACGGGCATGCGAGCGTGGCCTTCGTTGAAGCTGAAGGGCGTGCCATGGGGGCTGGGGATGACCAGCTCCCCCTTCTTGTCGATGAAGCCGTAACGCGTTGTCACGGCGCGGACCCTATCCTCCGGGCCCGCGCCCGTCGACGCTCAGGGCCGCGTGCAGGAGCGTCCGCCGCCCGCGTGATACATGAGGTCCTGATAAACGGTTTGCGCGAGGATGGGCGTCTTGCTCTCCAGGCGCTGGACGGTGACACCGTTGCGCTGGAGCTCGAAGACAGGCGTGGTGCCGGGGACCAGCGCCGCCTGGAAGGCCGTCACTCCCGCGCTCGTCACATCCAGCGTGCGCACGTCGGTGCCCTGGGTGATGACCAGCCGGCCCGGCTCCTTGAGGAAGGCGAGCAGCTCCACCTGGTTGGACGCGGCGACCCCGCCCCGCAGCTTCATCACGCGCGCCGTCTGCTTCGCGGCGTTGAAGGGCGCATCCGTGCGGTGCCGGCGGTGCGTGTAGTAGAGCGTGTCGCGGACAATGGTGGGCCGCTGACCCGTCTTGAACCACGTGGTGTAGTACGCAATCCAATCCATGATGACGTAGCCGCGCTCCTGCGACGCCGTCATCCACGACTCGCCGTAGTCGGTCAGCGTCAGCAGGGTGACCCAGTCCGCGTCGCCCTCAATCGCCTTCTCGAACTGCGAGCGGAACGCGAGGCTGTTCTGCGCCTCCCAGTACACGCGGCTGCTGTTCTCGCTGTCGGTGAGCTTGTGGCGCACGTCCTCGAACGCGACGGGGGACATCCACTTCTTGCCTCGGCGGTGCGACTCCACGCTCCAGCGGCGCATGTTCTCCGCGGACTGCGCGGTGCGCTCGCCCCACGTGGAGAAGCCCGTCACCAGGGGGTTCCACTCCGCGTACTTCGTCACGTCGCCCGTGTACGACAGGAGCGGCCAGAAGGTGACCTGGATGTTCTGCGCCGCCAGCCGCGTCTTCAGCTCCGTCCACCAGGCCACCGACTTGCGCTCGGGGTTGAAGGTGGCGAGGACGATGGCGCCATCGAGCTTGTGCACGGACGGGTGATTGGCCACGGAGGCAATCATCGACACCAGTCCATCCGTGGTGCCCGCGGCCTCGGTGGGGAAGTCCGGACTGAGGACGATGCGGAACTCCGGGTCCACCGCCGCCGCCGCGGCGAGCATGACGGTGAGCTGGTTGTTCCGCGTGTCGGACGAGACGCGGTACGGGTGCTCGTAGAGGAAGCCATCCATGCCGGAGGCAATCGCGCGGCGCACCTCCGTCTCGAAATCACGCTGCCGCCACGCGCTGTCGGCCCAGGGGGCGCGGGGCAACGGCCGGTCCCTCATCAGTCCACCGATGTTGGCGTACTCGCCGTTGCGCGACTCGGGCGTCATCCAGCCCGTCCAGTAGTCCGACGCGGGCTGCGCGTTGTCGATGGAGATGGGGAAGATGGGGTAATAGAAACCGAAGACCTTCTTCGGCGCCGCGCGCAGCGCCGCCGTCGTCGGCATGTCGAACGGGTAGCACGCGGAGATGGGCGTCGGCGCGGTCGTCAGCGTGGCGCTCAGCTCCAGGTTGAAGCGCGCATCGGACGTGTTCGCCGCGGACTGGTGCAACTCCACCGCGAGGACGTTCGTCCCCGTGCGCAGCGCCGCCACGTCGACGGCCTGACTCATCCACGTCTGCTCTTCCGCGGGCAACGAGACGGTGGCGGGCGCCAGCGTACGGTAGCCCACCGTTCCGGCGGGCAGGTTGCTGCGGAAGACCTCCGTGCCGTTCAGGTAGACGATGGCCCCGTCATCCCGCTGCAGCCGCACCAGCAGCTCGCTGACCCGCGCCGCGTCCGCGACGGTGAAGGCGTGCCGGAAGTACGTGGTGATGTGCTTGTTCGTCGCGTTGGAGCCGTAGGAGACCGCCGTGGACAGGTCCGTCTCCGCGTAGCCCAGCGGCGAAGCACCCGCGGGCCAGGCCGCGTCGGAGAAGCCCGTCGCCGACCACGTCGTGCCCAGGTCCACGCCCGTGTCCAGGTAGCGCCACGACGCGCCCGTCGCGACGAGCACCGTCGCGAGTGAAGGCGCGGCGGCGGCGGCCAGGTCCGCGTCCGGCGTCGTGGGGAGCGCGCCCACTTCGGGGGCGCCGTCTCCAGAGGGAAGCGACTCGTCAGGAGCGCCTCCCGCGCAGGACATCGACAGCAGGGGCGCTAGCAGGAACGCGGCGAGCCGCGCCCTCGGAAAATCCATCGGGATGCGCATCGATCGACCTCGAGAGGCCCTTCGCCCGGGGGGACGAAGAGAGGGGGGTTATCCCCGAGACACAGGAGGTCTCCGGATGGCGCAGACAATCCGGATGTCTTTCTCGTTTTACCTGCAAGTCCTTGAGCCGAGCGGACCGTTGGAGCGAGGCCCTGGCCGGGGCTCACGTCACGGCAGCAGCTCTTCCTTCTTCAGGAGTTTCTTCGCGAGCGTGGTGTAGGACCACTCGCCCTCCTCATCCACCAGCCCCTTGTGGAGCAGCTTGCCCAGCTTGGGACCGATTTCGCTGGAATGGCCCACGAGGTGCTGCGGCGCGCGCACCTTGTCGATGGCGTCCTCGCGGTCATCCGAGACGACGAGCCGGGCGGACAGCGTGTCCGCGTAGGCGGAGTAGTCGCTGTAGTAGGTCCACGCCACACCCTGGAGGGCGAAGTCGCCCAGCACGACAATCTCTCCGTGGAAGAGGAGGTTGTTCGCCTTGAGCGAGCCTCCGACGAAGAGCAGCGAGTAGTCGAAGCCCTCGTGGATGATGTTGCCCTCCACCACCAGGTCTCCCGCGACGAGCAGGCGGCCCTGGTCCTCGATGATGAGGTTGCCCTTCACGGTGACGCTCTTCGCGTCGAGAAGCTGGTCCTGTCCCTCGGAGATCCTCAGGTCCGTGGCCACCTGCTTCACTTCGGCCGAGGGCGACAGCTTCGCCTTGAGCGAGGCCCGCTTGGCGGCCGAGCCAGCGTGAGCGTGGAGCGAGGGTTCCTGGAGCAACTTTTCGAAGAGCGTCATGCATCCAGGCTAGGAGTCCGCCCGGCTCCTGACGAGTGGAATGTCCTGGTCGAACCTCCATGAGAAGCCTTGGCCGCTCGGCTCCGGGTATACTGGGAGCTTCGGCCGGGAAAACGGTGTGAGGTCTGCGTGGCATTGACCAGGACTGTCCGGTGGGTTTCGACGCTCTGGAGCGCGGGTGCTCGGGGCGTGGCCGCCCAGGGAGCGCTGCTCGCCTGCGCGCTGCTCTTCGCCCAGACGGCGGGTGCGCAGACGACGGAGGACCGGGCCTACGTTGGCGTCACCTTCGCGCGCGGCACCGAGATTGGCTCACAAGGCGGCAGACTGGATGAGCGCAAGCAGTTGGAGCTGCGCCTCCCTCTCCCGCCCGTGTTCCTGGGTCGCACGGTGCTCGTGCCCTCCTTCGGCTACGAGACGCGCTTCATGGGGCTGGAGCAGCACGGCCCGCTCGCGGACGTCGCCGAGGAGAAGCTGGGAAGACAGTTCCATCGCTTCCAGCTCGGACTCACGCTGATTCGTCCGCTCACATCCCGGTGGATGCTGGTGACAGGCGCGGTGGCGAACACGCGCACGGACTTCAAGAGTTCCTTCGACTTCGGGCTGGACACCTCGTGGGCGGGCTTCGCCATGGCGAACTACCTGATTGGAGGAGACCCGGACGTGCGGCTGACGTTCGGACTGGTGGCGCTGTATCCGTTCGACGCCACGCCCGTCGTCCCCATGATTGCCTTCGCGTACCGCAAGGGGCCGTACATCCTGGAGGTGGGCCTGCCTCGGCTCGCCATGTTGTACAAGGTGGGCGACGGGCTGGAGCTGGGCATCACCGGCATGTTCGATCAGCAGGTCTTCCGTTCTCGCATCCCGTATGACGAGCAGGGCCCCAAGCCGCACTACATCCGGGAGACGGCACTGCGCTTCGGCCCCACGGTGAATGCGCGCCTGGGCAATGGAAACCTCTGGGTCAGCTCGTCCATCGGGCTCGACTTCCTGAACGACTATGCGCTGCTCGACAAGGACCGGGACCGGGTGGAGCTGGGGTTGCTCCAGTCCACGGGCCCGGCGCCCTATTTGAGGGTATCGCTCGGCTGGCGTCCTCCGCGTCGTCCCAGGGAAGCCATCCGGCCCGTCGGTGGTCCGCCGGAGCGGGCCGCGCCGCCGGGCAACTCTCCAACGCTCATCCGATGAAGGGCGTGAGCGCCTTCAACCAGACAACGACGGCGGCGGCGCCCGCATCGGGCACACCAAGCGCCCTGCTCCCCAGGTAGCTGGCGCGTCCGAGCCGAGGCTGCATGCGCGCGGTGGCCTCCGCGCCCTGCTCACCCTCGCGCACCGTCGCGGCCCAGGCCTCGGCGGTCGACCTTCCGGCCTTCAGCTCTCGCGCGAAGGCATCGGCGGCGGGCTTGAGCGCATCGAGCATGGTGCGGTCTCCGGGCCGGGCTCCGCCGAGCTGCGCCACCGCGTCGACGGCGAGGCCGAACGCGTCCGCCCAGGCGGGAGCATCGGTGGAGCCCTCGGAGAGCCGACGCGCGGCGCGCAGCAGCGCCGTGGCGTAGAACGGCCCCGAGCTTCCTCCGATGGCGCGCCGCAGGGCATCACCGATGGACGTGAGGGCTCGCGAGGGATTCGTCCAGGAGGACTCGGGCAGGGCGCGAATCGCCGCGGCGCCGCGCGACAGACTGAGTCCCAGGTCCCCGTCTCCCGCCGCGCTGTCGAGCTCCGTGAGGCGTGTCTCGCTCGCCTCGAAGGCCGTGGCCACGGCGAGCGCGGCCTCCTTCACGCGCTCCATTCCCGGTTGACGTGCCTCCTGGCTGGGAGGTGTGAGCGGCGTGGCGGGGACGGAACGCACGGGCCGCTCGGGTGCGAGGCGGCCCTCCCCTCCCCATGCGGGCGCGGTGGTCTTCGCGTCGAGCCGGGCGAGGCGCGAGTCGTCCAGCTTCAGCACGGACAGCGAGCAGCCCGGCATCTCCAGCGCGGAGAGGAACGTCCCGGTCCAGGCCCGCTCCACTCGCAGGCCGCGCTCGCGAAGGAGCGTCAGTGCTCGACGCGTGACGATGGCCAGCTCCATCGGTGGAGTGCCACCCAGTCCGTTGACGAGCAGGGCCACCGGGGTGCGTGCTTCGAGGTTCCGGTCCTCGATGATGGTGGAGAGCAACGTGTCCACCAGCGCATCGACCTGTTGGAGTGGGACGCGTCGCACGCCCTGCTCACCGTGGATGCCCAGGCCCAGCTCGATTTCATCGTCGCCCAGCGTGAAGCCAGGACGGCCCGCCGCGGGGACGGTGCACGGGCCGAGCGCGACGCCCATGGTGCCGAGCTCCGCCGAGGCCGCCTGCGCTTCACGGAGCACGTCCTTCAGGGACAGGCCCGCAGCCGCGGCGGCGCCCGCGATTTTGTGGACGAGCACGGTGCCGGCGATGCCGCGACGTCGCGCGGGTTCGACGGTGTCGCGCAGGGCGACGTCATCGGCGACCACGACGACCTCCACGGGGATGCCCTCCGCGCGGGCCAGCTCGGCTGCGAGGCCGAAGTTGAGCCGGTCACCGGTGTAGTTCTTCACCACGAGGAGCGAGCCCGCGGGGCCGGATACCGCGCGGATGGCAGTGAGCACGGCGTCCGTGCTCGGGGAGGTGAACACGTCCCCGGCGACCGCCGCGTCGAGCATGCCCGCGCCCACGTAGCCCGCGTGCGCCGGCTCATGCCCGCTGCCACCCCCCGAGATGATGGAGACCTTGCGCTGTCGAGGGTCGGCCGGCGTGTCGGCGCGGATGACCACCGTCTCGTCGTCGAGCAACACCTGCCCCGGAGCGAGCGCGACGAATCCCTCCAGCATCTGCCTCACGACGGCCCTGGGCTCATTGACGAGCTTCTTCACCGGTTCCTGCTCCTTGGCTGCGGCGGACGGCCTGAACGGCGGGAGTAAAGCACGGGCATACCGGCACGGCGTCGGGACGAGCGGCATGACGGGGGCGCCCGCGTCGGAAACGTCCGCCAGCCATCGCCACGCCGCATGACGCTCGCGTCCGACAGCGACGGAGGCGAGCCCCGGCAGGCAAACCCACACCCAGGGCCCGCCGCTCCACACTGAAGCCTCGGCGGAAACGGCGGACCTGGTGCGCGTCACCCGCCGTCGTGCTTCCTCACGCGCGTCGGTGACGCAACCACAGCGCGAGCCCCATGAGCCCCATCAGCGTGATGGCGCCCGTTCCCCCACGCGTGCCGCAACCGCCACAGCCCTGCTCCGCCTCGGCGTCCGCGCCTAGCGCCTTGAACGGTTCCGCGTCCCCCATGCCCGTGGCGTCAAGACACCCTGGCCCCGAGCCCGCGTCCGTCGGTCCCGTTCCACCATCCGTCCCGCCGCCCGTCGCGCCTCCCACCTGCCACGCCAGGAGCTGGCCCGGGTACAGATTGAGGTTCGCACCGGACACGATGCCTCGGCTCACCCGGTCCACGATGGGCTGCGTCTCGCCGGGCAGCGTGATGGTCACGCCCTGCTTCGACTGCATCGACGTGTTCACCACCGCGTAGAAGTTGCCCTGCGCCGAGACCATCTTCCGCACGACGACCTCCGCGTCCGACGCCGCGCCGGCCACCACGGTGCTCGGCAACGCGGGCAGCGCGAGATACGCCGCATGGAAGGCCCGCGTGTACTCGGGGAAGCCACGGCTGATGGACGAGGCTTCGAGATATCCGAGCAGCGTCGGGTCCCCGTTGGCCACCGCGCGCGCCTCGGCCAGCATGGAGTACGGCCCCTGCCGGTCCACCGACATGGAGAGGTAACCCCACAAGCCCCCCATCGGCCAGTTGCCATAACGCTCGTCCGCCGTGTCCTTGGCGTAGTCGCCCTTGCCGTCGTCCTCGTTCAGCGGGAAGTGGTGCACCATCGCCAGACCGGACGCGGTGCGGAAGCGGTTGAGCAGAGCGCTGTCCGCCACGCTGTAGAGGCGATTGAACGGATACGTCAGGTAGACGCCCTCCGAGGTCTTGTAGCGGTCAGGGTCCGCCGGCGGGAAGCTGTTGAAGGGCTCGCCCCAGCTGCGGTTCAGGTGCTCGGTGGGCGGCAGTTCGTCCGAGGTGAGGGCCTTGCGGTACGTGCCGTCCTGGAGGAACGCGGCGGGCTCGGTGGGGGGATAGCGGTACTGACAGCAGAGGTCCGTGGTGTCACCCGGCGCGCAGCACCCCTGGTTGTCGATGACGGACCATGCGGCCGGATCGTCCGTGACGGTAACCGCCATGTCCGGCAGGTCTTCCGGCGTGGGCAGCCCCTCTTCCGGATACGGCGTGAAGAGGACCTGCGCATTCGCCACGCCGTTCTGCCGGAGATAGTCGCGGATGGCCTCCAGGAAGGCGCGCCGCTTGCCGAACCACCACGCGTAGTATTGCGCCCGCAGCGTGACGTTCGTCTGGAGCATGGGGCGCGACACGCTCTGACCCGTGTCGCTCGAGAACCGGCCAAGCGCCTCCGGCGCGAAGCTCACCGGCAGGTCCGTGGGGCGCGTGCGGAACCACGCACCCAGGAAGTTCACCTGGCTCTTGAAGTGGAGCACCGTGGCGTCCATCAACTTCTTCACGTCCGCCAGCGCATCCGGGTCCGACACATCCACGCAGTTGTCGTCCGCCCAGTAGATGGGCGAGTAGATGTCCCCGTCCCGGTCGAACAGCGGCTTGCATCGGCGCTGCTCACCCAGCGGCTTGAGCCCACACACCGGCGGCTGCTGCCAGGGCTCGATGCAGGTGTGCCACTTGGAGATGGACTTGCAATCGGAGTCCTGCACGCACGACGTGCTCGTGTAGACGCGCTCACCGGAGATGGCACCGGTGTATTCGTAATAGGGCAGCACGGAGAACCCGTTGGCCGCCGCGCGAGACACCGCCGTGGCCCACAGCGTCGGGTCCCTGGGCTGCACGTACCACGGCGGCGCGGAGAACGAGTCCGCGTCCCAGCCCTCCGTGTAGCCAAACTCCATCAGGTCGTGCCCGTACGTGTCGATGCCGAGGAACTTCGCCTGCTTCATGCGGTAGTCGAACCACGTGCCGGGCGAGGTCGCGGGCTGACAGTCCGTCTCCGCGCCCTGCGCGCAGATGGCCGTGTCGTCGTTCATCTCCTCCCGCCAGAAGACATGCCTGCGAGGCAGCGGCGCAGGCGGATAGTTGATGGCCAGGTCCAGGCTCGCGGGATTCGGAACCTCGAAGAGCCGGATGCGCGAGACGGCCGTGCCCTTGTCCGTCGGTGAGCCATGGCGCGCGAAGTGCCCCACGGAGACCCAGAAGCCATTCGCCGGTCCCTCGGGGCGCCGGGTGTCCTCCACGTTGCGCTGACCGACGATGGGCGCGAAGCGGTCATGCAGGTAGAAGAACTGCCGGAACTGCTGCCACTTGCGCGACAGCGGATACTTGAGCGACTCCGGATTGGGATAGGCGTACTGCTCCCGGAAGTCTCCAATGGACGTGCCGGTGCTGATGCCCCGGAACTTGTCGGCGCCCTTGTTGGCCACCCCCATCAGTCGCGACTCGTCATCCGGGTACTCCACCACCAACAGGTAGGCACGTCCGGCCTGGAGCCCCTTGCCCGCCCCCAGCTTGTAGGAGAAGGACTTCGCCCGCGGCCCCATCGTCATCGCGCGCACCGGACGCGTCACCCCGTCCAGCGTGAGGGAGCGAATCGTCGAGGTGCTGTTGGCGCCGTGGATGACGGGATGAGGATCCGCGGGGTCTCCGCAGTTCACCTCGTCAATCAGGGGAAGCATCCCGAAGGGTGCCCCCGCGTCCACCAAGGGTTGTCCCAGGGCGGTGGAGGACAACCCCAAGACGAGCAGGCACAGCGGCAAACACGGCGCACGAAGCACGCGAGACTCCAGGAGGGGGCCGGAGCGGCCAGTCATCCCGGAATATCGTCAATTCAGATACAATAGTTTCCGGATGGGCGGATAATCCGGCGATTCACACCACCCTGAGTCAATTGCTACTGAGTTGAAACATTGACGCGGGGAGTCCGGGGACCACGACAATTCGTGAATCACGAAGTCTCGTGGCGCGGCGTCACGAACGCGCGGTGCCGCTCAGCGGACCTTGATGCCCAGCACCTTGAGTCGGGAGGCCAGCGTCGTTGGAGCCAGGCCCAGCAACTCGGCGGCGCCACCCGGGCCGTACACCTTGCCGCCCGCCGCGGTCAGGGCCGCCTTCAGGTTGTCCTTCTCCCGGCGGCGCCACTCCCGCTCGGTGAGGAAGGAGGCGGTGCCCCCCGTCATCGGTTGGCGGCCCTCCGGAAGGGCCTGGTCCAACCGCAGCCTCCCACCGCGCGAGAGGATGACGGCGCGCTCCAGGACGTTCTCCAACTCTCGGACGTTGCCGGGCCAGTCGTAGCGCTGGAGCGCCTGCACCTGGGCCTGACTCATCCGGGGCACGGGAACCTTGAGCCGTGCGGAGACACGTTCGAGGAAGTGCTCGGCGAGCAGCGGGACATCCTCCAGTCGCTGACGCAGCGGCGGCACCTCGATGGGGAAGACGCTCAACCGGTAGTAGAGGTCCTCGCGGAACCGACCCGCCGCCGCCTCCCCCTTCAAGTCCCGGTTGGTGGCGGCGATGATGCGCACGTCCACCTTGCGCGTGACGTCCTCACCGACGCGCTCGAACGAGCCCTCCTGGAGCACCCGCAGCAACTTGCCCTGCAGCTCCAGGGGAATCTCCCCCACCTCGTCGAGGAAGAGCGTTCCCCCGTCAGCAGCCTGGAAGCGGCCCGCCCTGTCCCGGTGCGCTCCCGTGAAGGCCCCTCGCACGTGGCCGAAGAACTCGCTTTCGAACAGCTCCCGGGGAATGGAGGCGCAGTTGACGCGGATGAGGGGCCGCTCCCGGCGAGGGCTCTGCTCGTGGATGGCACGGGCGATGAGTTCCTTGCCCACCCCCGACTCCCCGAGAATCAGCACGCTGGCCGTCGTGGCCGCCACGGGCTGAATCTGCTGAAGCACCCGCCGGAGGGCACCCCCGCGGCCCACGATTTCTCCGAAGGAGAGCGCGTCCTTCACTTCTTCCCGCAGATAGTCGCGCTCCAGCTCGAGCTGCCCTCTCAGCCGAGCCACCTCCTCGAAGGCCCGCGCGTTGGAGAGGGCCACCGCCGCATGGTCCGCGAACGCACGCAGCCACGAGAACTCCGAGCGCCCCAGCTTGCGGCGGCTGAACACGGCCAGCACCCCGAGCACCTCGCCCCGGAAGACGAGGGGCTGGGCCGCGAAGCTCTGGATGCCCTCGCGGCGCGCCCACTCCCGCCGCACCAGCCAGTCCGCATCTCCGGAGGCGCACTGGAGGAGGACGGCCTCTCCGGTCGCCCCGACCTGGCCCACCTTGCGCACGCCCAGGGGAAAGCGCCGGAAGGCTCCCTCCAGACCTGACCACGCCTCGTCGCTCTTCCGGGAGCCCCCCGCGCTCGCCGCCAGATGCAGACACCGGGAGGTGTCCGGACACTCGGCGCGCATGGGACACGTCCCACAGAGGTCACCCGGCGCGATGAGCCAGATGCGGCCCAGCGCCACATCCGGCTGCGCGGCGAGCCCCTGGACGATGCGCGCGAGCAGCAGGTCCACCGAGCGGACCTGGGCCATGGCCAGGGAGATGGACTGGAGCGCCTCGGCGTACATCGCTCCTGCTTACCCAGGCGCGCCTCGGGTCGCCACGACTTCTCGTCCACCCCGAGATTTCGTGGTGACGAGTGAAGTACGCATCCTGGTTCAGTCCGGCGTCAGCAGCGAGCGCGGCGAGGGCACGGGGGGTGCAATGGGTGGAGGCTTCACTTCCATGGGAGGCCCTGCTTCCCATCCCAAGACAGGAGCAGGACATGCCCTCCCCTCTTCGCCCGCCCTTCACGCTGGAGACGGCCCGCGCCAAGGTCCAGGCCGCCGAGAACGCGTGGAACAGCAGAGACCCCGAGCGGGTGGCGCTCGCCTACACGGAGGATTCCGAGTGGCGCAACCGCACCGAGTTCTTCCGGGGGCGCGAGGCCATCACGGACTTCCTGCGGCGCAAGTGGGCCCGGGAGCTGGACTACCGGCTGATGAAGGAGCTGTGGTGCTTCACCGAGCACCGCATCTCCGTGCGCTTCGAATACGAGTGGCACGACGCCACGGGGCAATGGTTCCGCACCCATGGCAACGAGCACTGGGAGTTCGACGCCGAGGGACTGATGCGCCGCCGCGACATGAGCGCCAACGACATCCCCATCCTCGAGGTGGAGCGGCGCTATCGCTGAGTCCCGCCAGCGGGTCCACCGCCTCTCACGGCACTGGCACGGAGGGAAGCCGCCAGTGCTGGAGGACGGCCAGCATCCTCAAGCCGAAGCAGGCCACGGCGCCCAGGCTCGCCGCGAGCACCGCCGACGCTCCCCACCGACGCGCCGCGAGCAGCACGCCCGCGCCCACCAGCGCCGCCACCGCGTAGACATCCGCGCGCAGCACGAGCGGGACTCGCGCCAACAGCAGGTCTCGAATCGTTCCTCCCCCCACGCCCGTCATCGCGCCCAGCAGCAAGGCCGTCAGCGCGGGCGCCCCGACAGAGAGCGCCTTGCCCGCGCCCGTCACCGTGAAGAGGGCGAGCCCCGCGGCGTCCAGGGCCAGCAACAGCGTGGGTGGGACGTGTCCCAAGGGGCCACTCACCAGCACCACCAGCACGCCACCGCCGAACGCGGTCGTCGCATAGCGCCAGTCGCGAATCGCCAGCGGCGGCACGGCCCCGAGGAGCACGTCGCGCACGAGTCCTCCTCCAAGCGCGGTGGCGAACGCGAGCACCAGCACCCCAAAGACATCGAGCCCCGCGCGCGCCGCCGTCAGCGCGCCCTCGACGGCGAAGACGAGGGTGCCCGCCAGGTCCCCCGCCGTCAGGAGCGCCAGGGACGTGCCGCGAGAGGATGCGTCCACCGTCGGTGCTGACCACATCCCATGGCCTCCCAGTGCCTTCCGGACGCGCCAGCTCTGACGCAGGGGCGCTCTGGATTCAACGTCCCCACCCGGAGGGAGGACAGCTTCTGAACAGCCAGGCGCGCCCGAACGTCAGACGCCGTCCAGGCCGAGCTCGCGGATGCGGCGCAGGAGCGCGCGGCGGGAGACCTCCAGGCGCTGCGCCATCTCATCGACGTCACCCGCGCACTCATGAAAGCACCGGGTGAGTTCCTCGGGGCTCACTTCGCCCGCGGACCTCAGGAGCGTGCTCTTATCGATGAGCAGGTAGACGGAGGACCGGGAGATGCCCAGCCGCACCGCGGTCGCCTGGAGGTCCCACCCACTGGCGCGCAGGGTCGCCAGCAGCTCCTGCTCCCCCACGTCCGACGGCCGCCGACGGATGGACACTCCCGGCATCAAGGTCCTCCCCAAGGCATCCACGTCGGCCCAGCGCAAGGCGGGCTCTGGAAGCGCGCGTCCCCCGACGGGTGTGGTCGCGGAGTCGAGCAGCTGTTCCAGGTGCGCTTCCACGCGCAGTTGGGAGAGCCCCCGGCTCCCGATGACGAGCTGCCGGGTGACGTTGTGCAACTGCCGCACGTTGCCGGGCCACGCATAACGCAGCAGCCGCGCCACCAGGGACGCGGGCAGCCAGGGCTCGCCACGGATATCTCCCGCCATCAGTCGATGTGCCTCACCGATGACCGCCAGTTCCCGACGCGCGAAGTGGAGGAACAGGGGGCCCATGTCCTCGCGGCGCTCGCGCAAGGCGGGCACCCGCAGCTCGAAGCCCGCCAGCCGGTGCAGGAGCGGCGCCTTGAAGAGCCGCTCCGCGATGCGTGTCTCCAGGTCCGCGTCCGTCGCCGCGACGAGCCGCACGTCCACGGGCACCGGGACATGGCTGCCCACCGGATACACCTCGCCCGTCTCCAGCACGCGCAGGAGCGCCGTCTGCACTTCGGCGGGAGCCTCCCCCACTTCGTCCAGGAGCAGGGTGCCGCCATGCGCGGCGCGGAAGAAGCCTTCACGGTCCCTGCTGGCCCCCGTGTACGCGCCTCGCTGCGCGCCGAACAGCTCCGAGGCCACCAGCTCCTTGGAGAGCGCGCCCAGGTTGACGCTGACAAAGGGCGCCGAGCGACGCGGGCCGTGCTCGTGGATGGCGCGCGCCACCAGCTCCTTGCCCGTGCCCGTCTCACCTCGGATGAGCACCGGCACCTGGAGGTCCGCCACGCGCAGGATGTCGTCCCGGAGCTGCTGGAGCTGCTCGGAGGGCCCCACGAGTCCCAGGTCCCCACCGGCTCTCGGGCCCGGAACGGACGTCAGGTGCAGCAACAACACCACGCGCTCGGCGAGCACCAGGGGCACACCCGCGCCCAGCTCCGCCTGCGTCAGCTCCACGCCGCCGCTCCTGACGGTCAGGTCGCCGACTCGCACGTGGGTGCCCTGCATCGGAGACATCAGCCGGAGCCCACCGTGGGGCCGAGGCTCCAGCATCAACGGCGTGCGACTGAGGAACGGGTCGTCCAAGGGCCGCGCGCCGCTCGCGCCCGGTCGCGCGAAGTCCGGTCCGTTGCGCGACACGGACATGGGCACGCCCAGCGTCTCCATCACCTCGAGCAGCACCCGCTCCCCCGCTCGCTGAAGGTCGGGGTGCGAGACGATGGTCAGCGTGGGCACGCGCCGACGAACCAGGGCGCTCGCTCCGGATGAGTGCCCCGCGGTCGATTCCCCCTGGTCGGCGGACTTGCGCTGCATGAAGCGACCTGGACCTCTCGTCAGCGGCTTCAATCCTACACGGCGGTCCCACGCGCCCTTCCCTCACCTGCCCAGAAGCCAACACACCCCGCCGGACGTTGGCGAGCGGGCGATTCAACCTACGGACCTCCCGGGGACTCGTCCGCCCGCGAGTCCTCCGGCGCCTCGTCTTCCGGCGGCTCCGCCACCACGGTGAGGATGGGCTTCGCGTGCGCGAGCGAGGGCGTGAAGAGGGACGGCTGGCCCGGGTCATCGAAGACGGTGGAGAAGTCGAGCGGCGTCAGCCCCCGCACCAGCCGCGCGGCGAACGTCTCCTTCAACAGCCGCACGTAGTATTCGACGTCGTAGTCGCGCGGTTCGTTCCCCGCATCAGAGGAAGTGCTCCCGATGTCGTCGGGCTCCGGCTCCGGCAACAGCCCCGCACGTCCCCCCACGGCTCGGTAGACGCGGATGTGCTCGCCGGAGCCCCAGCTCTTCCTTCCGGCCGCGAGCATGGCCTCGTAGGGCAGCTCGCGCCGGCGCTCGCGCAACGCGCCGTACTGCGCGGAGTCCTTCGTCAACCGGACGTGCGCGGCGACCTCCGTCGTGGGCACCTGTCGCCTGCGCAGCGCCATCACCGTGGAGACATACACGTCCCGAACCGCCGCGAGGTCTCCGGCCAGCAGGCAGCGCACCGCGCGACGCAGGAAGGCCTCACCGAAGGGCTCGGCGCGACTGGAGCGGAAAGCCACGCCCTTGAGCAGCAGCGTCCCGTCGTAGGCCTGGAGCGCGTAGTTCTTCGGTTCATGCGAGAGCATGGCCGCATAGCGGCCGTCGAACTCGAGCTGGACGCGCTGGGGCAACAGCGCGGCGACCTCCGCCACCACCCGGCGCTCGTCCTCCTCGCGCCAGTCCTCCGGCACCGCGAAGTACACGCCGTCCGTGTCAGCCTCCAGCAGCGTGACGCCCCTGCGGGCCAGCTCGCGACACAGGAGCGCCAGCACCGCGCGCCCACGCCGCGTCACCTCGTTGGCCGCGTGCACGTCCGAGAAGCGCGTCAGCCCGGAGGCGCCCAGGTAGCCATAGGCCGAGTTGACGACCAGCTTCATCGCCGCGGAGAGCGCTTCGTTCTCGTGTCGCTCGGACGAGCCCGGCGCCGCCGCGCGCGCCCGCTTCTTCGCCGCCAGTCGCTGGTCCGTCAGCCGGTCCACCATCGACAGCAACGCCCCCAGGCGGTCCCGCTTCGGGCCGATGCGGTACTCGCGCATCAGCGACGGATAGAGGCTGGCCACGTCGGCCTTCACCACGCGCCGGGCCACTCCGGTGGCGAACAGGTGGAGCGCCGCGCCGCTGTGCGACGTGCCATCTCCCTCCTCGTGCGCGGGGAGCGCCGCCCCCGCCCGCAGGTACGCCCGCACCAGCAGCGGGTCCAACACCCCCGTGGCCGCGCCCGCGTCCGCCAGTCGCTCGTAGCGGCGGGGCGCCATGCGAGCGAGCGCGAAGGCCGCCCCGCCCAGCAGTCGCGCCAGTCCCTCCGCTTCCCCCACGTCGTCGCGCGCATAGCGCCGCACGCGCTCCGGGTCCGTCTGGAAGACCTCGTGCACGCGCGCGCCCGGGATGTACTCGCGCGCCGGCCCCGCGATGCCGAAGTGCCGCGCGACGGCCTTGAGCCCGTGGCCCGGCAGGTCTCGCACGGCGAAGTCGTGCCGCAGCACCGCGTCCATCGTGTCGATGAACTCGCGTCCGGGCACCGTGAAGCGCGCGCGCCGCATCGGGTCCGCGCTGCGCTCCGCGCCGCGTCCCAGCGCCGAGCCTCGCGCGGACGGCCGGTGCCGCAACCCGGGACCTCCCGCGCGGCCCAGGGGCAGGGAGACGTTGAGCAGCTTCGCGCGCCGCGCGACGAACGGCAGGTCGAAGCCGTGCAGGTTGTGGTTCTCGATGACGTCCGGGTCCAGCACGCGCACCCGCTCGACGAAGCGGCGCAGCAGGTCCGCCTCCGCCGCGTCACCTTCACCGTGCGCCTCCAGCACCTCCGGCTCGCCTTGAGGCCCGCGCAGCGCGATGAGGAAGATGCGGTCCCTGCCCGGGTCCAACCCCGTGGTCTCCAGGTCGAACTGGAGCCGGTGCAGTTCGTCGAAGCCCAGCCCCCGGAAGTACGTGCGACCGGAGGCCGTGAGGTACTGCTCCTCCGGCGGCAGCGACAGCACCGTGCCCGGGCTCAAGTCGCGCAGGTTCGAATACGGGCGCCCCAGCCGCCGCGACACGCCTTGCAGCACGTCCGACGCCAGCGCGCGCCCATCCTCCGCGCGGATGAGGAAGCGCAGCGCCCCCGGCCCCGACAACTCCTGGAACGTCACCCGGCCCGGAACGTAACCCTCGCGCTCCGGCTTGAGCCGCGCGCCCAGGTGGTCCAGGTCCTCCAGCGTGGAGAGCACCAGCCAGGGCCGGAAGCGCACGTCCTCGCGCACCAGCTCCCCCGTCCCCGGAATCCGCCGCCATATGGACGCGCGGCCGTCGGGCTCCGCCCACACCGAGACGATGCCCGGTGTCGCGTCCCAACCCCACAGCCACTCGTCCTCCACCATGCCGCTCATCATGCCCCACAGCTTGCCGCCCACGGTTGTCAGCGGTATGTCAGGTATCACCCCGCATGCAACGCACCGAGCGACTCTTCGCCCTCGCTGAGTACCTCAGAGGCCGCCGCACCGGCGTGACGGCGGAGACGCTGGCGGAGCGCTTCGGTGTCACCGTGCGCACCATCTACCGCGACCTCGACACCTTGCGCGCCGCGTCAATGCCGGTGGCCGCGGAGCGTGGGCGAGGGGGCGGCTACGCGCTGGACCGCAGCTACAGCCTACCGCCGGTGAACTTCACGGCGCGGGAGGCGGCGCTGCTGGTGGCGCTGGGGCGCTTCGCCATCGACATGCGGCTGTTGCCCTTCACGGGGACGCTGGAGTCGGCGCTGGACAAGGTGCGGGCGGCCCTCTCCACGTCGGCGCAGCGCGAGCTGCTCGACAGGCTCAAGGAGCTGTCCTTCCTCGGAGTGCCGTCGCTGCCGAGCAAGGCGTCCGTCCGAGCGGCGATTGAGCGCGCCTGGTTCGAGCAGCAGCCCCTGCGCATCACCTACGTGGACGGCAACTTCCTGGAAACCACGCGAGAGGTGCGAATCGTCTCGGTGGTGATGGACCGGCACGAGACTCGCCTGGACGCACTCGACGTGAGGAGCGGCGAGCGCAGGCACTACCGGGTGGACCGCATCGTCCAGGCCGAAGTCACGCGCGCCTTCGGGACCTGACCGACGCCCGTCTCGCGCGGTCATGCCGCAGCGCATCAAAGGCAGACACCCAACAACCGCCGACCCGGGGGCCGGTCGTGCGCGCAATCGGGATAGCATCCGCGTCCCCGAACCCATCAACGACACGCGCCTTGGAGGCGAGCCCGATGGAGAAGCCCTGGTTGAAGCACTACCCGCCTGGAGTTCCGGCGGAAATCGATGACCGGCAGTACCCGACGCTGACGCACCTGCTGGAAGAATCGTTCACCAAGTACGCGGACCGGCCCGCCTTCAAGTGCATGGGCAAGTTCATCACGTACCGGGAGCTGGACGCGTTGTCGCGGCGCGTGGGCGCGTGGCTCCAATCCCGGGGCCTGGAGAAGGGCGCTACCGTCGCCATCATGATGCCCAACGTGTTGCAGTATCCGGTGTGCATCGCCGCGATTCTGCGCGCCGGCTACATCGTGGTGAACATCAACCCGCTCTACACGCCGCGCGAGTTGGAGTACCAGCTGAAGGACAGCGGCGCCCAGGCCATCTTCATCCTGGAGAACTTCGCCGTCACGTTGCAGCAGGTGCTGGAGAAGACGCCGGTGCGGCACGTCGTCGTCGCGACGATGGGCGACCTGTTGGGCGGCTTCAAGGGCACGCTGGTCAACTTCGTGGTCCGCAAGGTCAAGAAGATGGTGCCCGCGTTCCAGCTTCCGCGCGCCACCAGCTTCAAGCAGGTGCTGGCCGAGGGAGGCACGCGCACGCTCACCCCCGCCACCACCACGCGCGATGACATCGCGTTCCTGCAGTACACGGGTGGCACGACGGGTGTGTCGAAGGGCGCGATGCTGCTGCACCGCAACGTCATCGCCAACCTGTTGCAGGTGGAGGCGTGGCTCCAGCCCGCGATGAAGGGCCGGAACATCGAGCAGGCGAACATCATCTGCGCGCTGCCGATGTACCACATCTTCGCGCTCACCGTGTGCGGCCTGATGGGCATGCGCATGGGCGCGATGAACGTGCTCATCCCCAACCCGCGCGACATCCCGGCGTTCATCAAGACGCTGTCGGAGCAGCCGTTCCACATCCTCCCGGCGGTGAACACGCTCTACAACGCGCTGGTCAACCACCCGGACTTCAGCAAGCTCGACTTCTCCCACCTGATGGTCTCCAACGGCGGAGGCATGGCGGTGCAGAAGGCGGTGGCGGACAAGTGGTTCGCCGCCACGCGCGTGCCGCTCATCGAGGGCTACGGTCTGTCGGAGACGTCTCCGGTGGCCACCAGCAACACGCCCATCGCCACGGAGTACTCGGGCACCATCGGCCTGCCGGTTCCCGGCACGGAGATCGCCATCCGCGACGAGGACGGCAACGACGTTCCGATGGGAGAGTCGGGCGAAATCTGTATCCGCGGGCCGCAGGTCATGGCCGGCTACTGGAACCGTCCGGACGAGACGGAGAAGGTGATGTTCGCCGACGGCTTCTTCCGCTCCGGCGACATCGGCATCATGGACGAGCGCGGCCACACCCGCATCGTGGACCGCAAGAAGGACATGATTCTGGTGTCCGGCTTCAACGTGTACCCGAACGAAGTCGAGGGCGTGGTGGCGATGCACCCCGGCGTGCTGGAAGTGGCCGCCGTGGGCATCCCCGACGAGCACTCGGGCGAAGTCGTGAAGCTCTTCGTCGTGAAGAAGGACCCGTCGCTCACGGAGGCCCAGTTGATGGACTTCTGCCGTGAGCAGCTCACCGGCTACAAGCGTCCCAAGCACATCGAGTTCCGCACGGAGCTGCCGAAGACGAACGTCGGCAAGATTCTGCGGCGCGAGCTGCGCGAGAAGAAGGTCGCCTGAGTTCCAGGTGACGTCACGTCGGCCGGAGCGGCATCCTCGCCGCTCCGGTCGTCGCCGCACGCGGGTTTCGGGCATCATGGGCCATGCCCTTCGCCGCGACCCACATCAGCACCGCGACGCTGCTCCTCGAAATCGGTCCGCTCCGCATCCTCACGGACCCGGTCTTCGACGCGCCGGGGCGCAAGTACAGCTTCGGCTGGGGAACGAGTTCGCGGCGCCTGGACACCTCCGCGCTGCCCGTGGAGAAGCTGGGGAAGCTGGACGCGGTGCTCATCAGCCATGACCAGCACGCGGACAATCTGGATGACGCGGGCCGGGCGCTGCTTCCGCGCGCGGCCCAGGTGGTGACGACGCACGCGGCGGCGCGGCGACTCCAGCACGCGAACCTCACGGGCCTCAAGCCCTTCGAGTCCACGCGCGTGGGAGACCTGCGTGTCACGGCGACACCCGCGCGCCACGGGCCTCCGGGCTCGCTGCCCATCGTCGGCCACGTGGTGGGCTTCGTGCTGGAGGCGGACGCGCTGCCCGGCCCCGTCTACATCTCCGGGGACACCGTGTGGTTCGACGGCGTCGCGGAGGTGGCCCGGCGGTTCCGCATCCACACCGCCTTCCTGCACCTGGGCAGCGTGGGCTTCTCCCTCACCGGCCCGCTTCGCTACACCTTCGACGCGAAGGAGGCCGTCATCGCGGCGAACGCCTTGAACGCCCCGCGCATCATCCCCGTGCACTACTCCGGTTGGAGCCACTTCCGGCAGAAGCCCGAGCAGGCACGCCAGGTGTTCTCCGAGGCGGGCCTGGACGCCCGGGTGAAGTGGCTCACCCCGGGCGAGCGGACCGTGCTCGACTAACGCGACGCCGACGCCTCCGCTCGCGCCTCCAGCTTCCGGAAGTTGTCGCCGCGCTCGCGCTCGATGCGCAGGAAGAAGGGGTCCACCCCGACGTGCGTCGGGCGCTGGTCCACCACGAAGGACACCTCCGTCGAAGCGCCCTGGAAGCGGAGGCGCTCCACGTGCAGCGGGACGTCCTCTCCGGAGCCGTCTCGCGGGGACTCGCTGTAGACGGCGACGTCCAGGGCTTCGTCCAGCGACAGGGGGACCGCCTCGCTGCCCCGGCGCGCGTGCTTGGACGTGGACACCCGGGCCGTCACCCGGAAGCGTCCATCCGCCTGCGTCTCCACCGTGGCGGACTCCACCTTCAAGTCGTACAGCACGACCTCTTTCAGCCACTGGTCGATGAGGACCTGCTGTTCGGCGGACGCCTCCGCGTGCAGCGCGTCCAGCAGGTCCAGCGTCGTCAGCGAGTTCTCACGGGCCTGCGCGTGCAGCAGGTGGCGCAGCGCCGCGTCCAGCTTCGCCTCGCCCAGCAAGTCCCGCAGCGCGTTCATCACCAGCGCGCCCTTGCCATAGTAGAGGTACGACTGGCCCGTCCCCTTGTAGAGCGGCGGTTCCTGCTCCGCCTCCTCCGCGCGACCCGAGAGATAGCGGTCCCGGTCGAAGGCCAGCACGGGGAGCAGCGAGCGCTCTCCGTGCAGCCCCGCCAGCACCCGCTGCTCGGAGTACTTGGTCAGCGACTCCACCAGCATCGTCGCGCCTTCCACGGAGGCCGGGTCCAGCATGTGGCCCCACCACTGGTGGCCCACCTCGTGCGCCGTGCGCCGCGTCACCAGGTCCACCGCGTCCTCCCGCCCCATGTCGGTGAGGAAGCCGCGGTCCTCGACGAAGTAGATGACCTGACTCATCGCGAACGCGCCGAAGTCCCAGTACGAGGGAATCTCCACCACGCGCAACTGCGTGTCCGGATAGCGATGGAAACGCGCGCCGAAGTCGTCGAGCGAGCGCGTCATCGCCGTCAGGATGGCCTTCACGTTGTAGGGATGCGCGGGGTGGTAATACACCTCCACGTCGACGCCCTGGTGCCGCGTCTTCTCCACGGCATAGCGGGCCGAGACGATGGCGAACATCGGCGTCATCGGCCGGTCCACCACGTAGTGGAAGTAGCGCCGCCCACCCTCGCTCCACTCCTTGCGCAACGTCCCCGGCGCAATCGCCGTCTGGTCTTCCGCCGTGGACACCGTCACGTCGAGGGTGTGCCAGACCTGGGGCGACGGCGCGGGCGCGGCGCCACTCTCATCCAGTGGAGGCATCCTCGGAATCTCCGGCAGGCCGAGCTCCCTCCGCCGGGCCGGGTTGCCCATCTCGTACGTCCGTCGGTAGCCCAGCGTGGGAAACACCTCCGTCTGCCGGATGAAGGAGCCGTTCTCCACCAGCGACAGTTCGAAGTCCCCCGCCCTCACGCCCCGCTCCTCCCGCGTGACGTCGAAGGACAGCTCCGACACATCTCCCGGAAGCAGCGGAGAAGCCAGCTTGAAGCGGTACATGCCGAAGCGCTCGTCATGGGCCACCTGCTCCGCGCCTCGCAGCGCCAGCGAGACGGGCCGGGCGGTCCGAGGCACGGCGACCCACACCGTGTCGATGGGCGACAACGTCCTGTTCTCCAGCCGGTACGTCCCGGTGACGCGATAGCGGCCCTCGGCCGGGAACAGGTCCACCGCGGACTTCACGGCGACGATGCTGGGAAGCGGAAGCGCCTCGTGGATTTTGTACGTCCGCTCGTAGTCGGCCTGCCACGCGAGGAACGTGTCGCGGGACTCGTAGGCATTCAGCCCGTAGGTGTCGTGGAGGATGAGTCCTCCCGTGCCCACGAGCACCACGCCACAGCCCACCGCGCCGGCCAGGCCCCCGCGTCCCCACCGAGCGGCAAGCGCCTGGAACCGGGCCCCCAGTCGAGGGGCCAACCCGCGCCGCCACAGCCCCCAGGTGACCAGGGCCAGCAGTCCCGCGAAGGCGCTCCAGTACACCATGAAGGCGGTGAACGACGCGGCCATCGGGCCATGGCCATTCAGGTCGGTGTGAGTCACCTCGGGCGCCGCGCCAAAGCGCGTCAGCGGATGCTCCAGTCCCCAGCCCGCGCCCTGGCCCACGACGATGGCCAGCACCAGGCTCAGCACCATGCCCACGTAGCGATGCGGGCTCACCGTCTGGATGAACAGCACGGCCACCGCGAACAACACCAGCGGCAGCCCGGCGAAGTAGAACAGCGACAGGTAGAGGCCCGGCTCCAGGAGCTGGTGGCCGCGCGCGAGCTGGAAGAGCACCCCCAGCACCATGGGTGTCCCGGTCAGCACCCCCACCAACGCCACGAGCGCCGCGAGCTTGGACACGACGAAGACGACGCTGGAGACGGGCGTCGCGTCGAGGAGCGCATCGAAGCGCGCCATGCGCTCCCGCCACGCCAGCTCCGCGCCGAAGTAGATGAGCACCAGCGTGCCGAGCTGGGACAGCGGCGTCCAGATGCTCTCCAGCACCCGGCCCGTGGTGGGGATGCGACGCGTGCCGTACTCCCCTCGCCCCGCCCCCGTCACGATTTCCATGCCGACCATGAACAGCCACAGGGCCAGCAGCGCCAGGAACGGCCAGCTGCGCAGCAGGTGCCGCAGCTCCAGCCGCGTCGCGGAGACCAGCACCTCCCACGTCATGCCGCGCCCCTGGGACGCCTCCACCTCGACAGGCCTGTACGTGGAGGGCGCCGTGGACGCGGACTCGCTGGAGCGCTCGTCGCGCCGGGGCTTCACCGCCGCGCTCCGGAAGGAGAAGCGCCAGTGGACCCCGCCCAGCACGCACGCCGCGACGCCGAGCCACAGGAGCCGGTTCCAGAGAAGGTTTCCCTCCAGCGAGAGCAGCCGCGTGTTGCGCTCGGCTTCCGTCCAGTAGCGCGTCTGCTCGAAGAAGGCGGACAGGCCAAACGGGTCCAACAGCGCGGCGCGAGCCATGGCCTCCGGCGTCTGCGGCGACACCCCCGCCATCAGCGGCGAGTCAGCCCACATGGCGCCGACGATGTAGAGCGCATACACGAGGACGCCGCCGACGTAGCTGGCCAGCGTGCTGCGCGACAGCGCGGAGACGGCGAACAGCAGCGACGCGGCGAACACGACATTGGGCACCACGAGCACGACGAGCGCCCACAGGTAGCTCACGACACTCAGGGGCCCCAACTGCTCGGGCGCCACCGCCACCACGAACGGCGACACCATCAACGAAAGCGTCGCCACGCCGAACACGGCGAGCGTCGCCAGCAGCGCTCCCAGGAAGCGGCCCAGCAGGTAGTCCCGCTGGGTGACGGACGTGGTGTAGAGCAGCTCCGTCATCCGGTGCTCGGCGTCGCGCTGCACGGTGTTCGCGCAGAAGATGCCCAGTACGAAGAGCGACGTGAGCGACAACAACCCCAGTGACTTCGCGACGCTGTAGGGCGAGTTGACGTGGATGCCGTCACCGCCGTAGCCCGTGGCGACGAACAGGACGCCCAGCCCGAGGAAGAACGCGGAGGCGGCGAAGAAGACGGCCTGGCGCGTCTGGTAGCGCCATTCGAAGTGGAGGATGCCCCGGAGCATGGTGGGTCCCTACGCCGCGCGCCGGTGGGACAGCGTCGAGAAGTAGACGTCCTCCAGGTCCGGAGCCACCGGCTCGAACCCCTCTTCCGGGCGCGCATCCGCGAGGACATGCACGCGCGTGCGGCCCGCCTGGAGCTGCGTGGAGAGGACCGGGAACGACTCGCGATACCGCGCCACCGCCCCCTTCTCCACCGTCTTGCGCCACACCCGCCCCTCCAGGGACGCCACCAGCGCTTCGGGCGCGCCCTCGCACAGCACCCGCCCCTCGCTGAGGATGGCCATGCGCGGACACAGCTGGCGCACGTCCTCGACGATGTGCGTAGAGAGCAGCACGACGACGTGCTCCCCCACTTCCCCCAGCAGGTTGTGGAAGCGCTGGCGCTCCTCCGGGTCCAACCCCGCGGTGGGCTCGTCCACGATGAGCAGCCGGGGGCTGCCCAACAGCGCCTGGGCGATGCCGAAGCGCTGGCGCATGCCGCCGGAGAAGCCGCTCACGGCCTTCTTGCGGTGCGCATGGAGGTTCGTCAGGTGCAGCAGCGCCTGCACCTGCTCCCGGCGCTCCCTGGCGCGCGTGAGGCCCTTGAGGAGGCCCAGGTGGTTGAGCAGCTCCTCGGCGGACACGCCCGGGTACACGCCGAAGTCCTGGGGCAGATAGCCCAGGTGGCGCCGGTGGGCCTGCGGCTGGGCGAGCACGTCCAGCCCGTCGAACACCACCTGCCCCGAGTCAGGCTCCTGCAGCGTGGCGAGGATGCGCATCAGCGTGGACTTGCCGGCGCCGTTCGGCCCGAGCAGGCCGAAGAGTCCTCGTTCGATGGTCAGGTCGATGCCCTGGAGGGCTCGAACCCCATTGGGATACGACTTCGAGACAGCGGAGATTCGCAGCATGGGGAGCGCGGTGGGGCGGTAGGGATGACCGCCTTGCTACGCTCCGGCTCCCCGCGCGATTGCAGCGCCGTGGGGCGAACAGACCCGCATCAGTCGATGGGACGGACGTTCGAGGCCTGGAGTCCCTTGGGCCCCTTCTGCACGTCGAACTCCACCTTCTGCCCGTCCCTCAAGGTGCGGTGGCCATCCGTCTGAATGGAGGTGTGGTGGCAGAACACGTCCGCGCCACCGTCGTCCTGCGCGAGAAAGCCGAAGCCCTTCGCGTCGTTGAACCACTTCACGGTACCCGTCGCCATACGCGGCATCCTCCCTGTCGCGACTTTTGCGTCGCCACATGCCCGGAAAGTGGCATGGGGGACGACGCGTAGCCCGGACCCGAGGCGCCTGTCGACGGGCGACGTTCGCGACTATCCACCGGTGAGCTTTCGGCCGCCCCCCCTGGATACGACAAGGCCCACCACGGTGCTTCGTGGTGGGCCCGACTGCGGTGGGGACCTAGTACTCCACAACCGGCTGCGGACCGGGAATGATGTCCGCGATGTCCGGGTCCACTTCACCAGGCTGGCGGGGCGTCTTGTCCCCCTTGTCCTTCTTGCGCTGCTCGCGCTTGGCATCCTTTTCCTGCTGATGCTGCTTGCGCGCCTGCTCTTTCTGACGCTTCGTCGACCTTCCTTGCATGTCGCCTCCCTCCTGAAAGCAAAAGCCCGACCTCACTCAAAAGGAGACCGGGCATGAGTGCTGGAGCGGACGCGCTCAGCCGATCGGGCGGACGTTCGAGGCCTGAAGTCCCTTGGGCCCCTTCTGCACTTCGAACTCCACCTTCTGACCCTCGGCCAGGGTCCGGAAGCCGTCCGCCTGGATGGCGGTGTGGTGGCAGAACACGTCAGGGCCGCCATTATCCTGCGCGATGAAGCCAAAGCCCTTCGCGTCGTTGAACCACTTCACGGAACCAGTCGCCATATGCGTCTTCTTTCGTCTTGCGGCATTCGAGGCCGCCTTTCACCCCAAAATCTGGGGTGCCGGACTGCCTCTAGCCTGATAGGAGGCCCCTGTCATCACATCCAGGCCTCGAAAAACCAACCTACCCCAACCCCGCGCGGAACAACGCACGAGCTACCCGAACAATTCTCGTTTCAGTTTAACGGTGGGCGCTCCCACCCGCCGCATTCCGGAAGGTAAGAAGACCCGGCGAAAAGGGCGCATTCAGCCTCTGCCGGAGCCCTCCTCGGGCAGGCGGCCAACACCTCCGCGACACCCCAGCTCCCCCGCCCGGCCCCGTCATGCCTGGGAGCGGGCGCGACGTCCACCCGGATTGTGAAGGACTCAACGGCGCCTGTGGACAGCGGCGCGTTGACGGCGTCCGGACGCCACCGAGAGCCGCTGCTGGCGCACCGCGCGAAGCTCCACGACGTTGCCGCGGCGCGCCTCTTCCAGCGCGTCCACCAGCCCACGCTTGCCGCCGAAGTGGTAGCGCGGCGCGCCGCGTCCCACGTGCGCGTGCCGGGCCACCGCCGCGAGCGTCAGCGACTCCAGACCGTGCTCCCGGACGAGCTGCTCCGCCACGTGCAGGAGCCGCTCGCGCATTCCCTCCTCGATTCCCGCGCGCGGCGGCGCGACGATGAGGTGAAACCAGGGCCACCCCAGCATGACGTTTCCCCTTCTCTTCCTTCAGGCTTCCGGACCCAGGGCGGGCCACGGCCGCGACTCGCGCTACGGCCGGGACGTAACCTGCTTGCGGACGTTTCCAACAGTGATGGCTCGTGATTCCAAACATCACCGGTGTGAATTCTCCGGGACTGGGATGCGCGGGACATGACGCCCTCGAAGCCCGGCGCGAAGGGGGGTCCTCGGCGGCGGGCACGCAAGCGGCCGGCGGTGATGGCGGCCACGTCGCTGGTGTTGGACGCCGCTTCGGGCGCCTCGCTCCAGACGCAGCTCGTGGAGGCGCTGCGCGCGGCCATCGTCGCGGGGCGGTTGGGGCCGGGCACGCGGCTGTTGTCCACGCGCGCGCTGGCCGAGCAGCTCGACATGTCGCGCAACACGGTGCTCAACGCGTACTCGCGGCTCTTGTCGGAGGGCTATCTGCTGGGCCAGTTGGGCTCGGGCACGTATGTGGCGCACGAGCTGCCGGAGCGGCTTCATGCCTCGCGGCGCGCCGGGGCTCCCGTGGCCGCGCCGAAGCCGAAGCACACGCCGGGAATCTCCAAGCGGGGGTGGGCGGTGGCCGGCCTGCCGGACCTGCGCATCACCGCGCCTGGCATTCCCGCAAGCCGGCTGGCGTTCCGCATGGGCACGCCGTCGGTGGATGCCTTCCCGAGTGATTTGTGGGGACGGCTGCTCAACACGCGCTGGCGGCGCTCGTGGGGCGACCTGCTCAAGCGCGCGGAGCCCGCGGGCCATCCACCCCTGCGGCGCGCCGTCGCGGACTATCTGGCGACCTCGCGGGGCGTGCGGTGTGTCCCCGAGCAGGTCATCATCGTCAATGGCGCGCAGCAGGCGATGAGCCTGGCGGCGCAGGTGCTGCTGGACCCGGGCGACGCCGCGTGGGTGGAGGACCCGGGCTACTTCGCGAGCCGGGGCGCGCTCGTCGCCGCGGGCGCCACGCTGGTGCCCGTGCCGGTGGACGCGGAGGGCCTGGACGTGAACGCCGGCATGCGGCTGCGGCCGGACGCGCGGCTGGCCATCGTCACCCCGGCCCACCACTTCCCGCTGGGCGTGGCGATGAGCGAGGAGAGGCGGCAGGCGCTGCTCGCGTGGGCTGTGCGCTCGGATGCCTGGATCGTGGAGGACGACTACGACAGCGAGTTCCGCTACGTGGGCCGTCCGCTGCCCGCGCTCCAGGGGCTGTCGCCGGACGCGCGGGTCATCTACATCGGCACGTTCAGCAAGGTGGTGTCTCCGGCCCTGCGGGTGGGTTACCTGGTGGTGCCGGAGTCGCTGGTGGACGTCTTCAGCGCGGCGCGGCGCTTCGCGGACGGCCACACACCCGTCATCGAGCAGGCGGTGCTCGCGGACTTCATCGACGAGGGCCACTTCAGCCGCCACGTGCGCCGCATGCGCGTGTTGTATGGGAGCCGGCAGGAGGCGCTCGTGGAAGCAGCCCGGCGCGAATTGCGCGGGCAACTGGACGTGTCTCCCCTCCACACGGGCATGCACCTGGTGGGCTGGCTGCCGGAGGGACTGGAGGACCGCGAGGCCAGCACGCGCGGCATCGAAGCCGGGGTGATGACGCAGCCCCTGTCCGCCTTCCGGACCCAGTCCACGGTCCCCGGAGCGCTCCTGCTCGGCTACGCGTGTGTGCCCGAAAAGGAAATCACCGAGGGCGTGCGCCTGCTCGCGCGCGCGCTGCGCTGAACAGAGTCCCTCGCGGCTCGCTGGGAAGTGGCCCCCCACCCAGGTCCGAAGTGGCACCATCGAGGGGTGTGCGAGTGGCCCTCGCGCGTCGTGGGCCCCCCGGTTACTTCACGCATCAGCGAGGGGGACACGACGTCCCTCCCTGAAGGAGACGAAAGACCATGGAAGCACAGCGTTTCGAGACCGCGAAGCTGGCCCCGGGCATCTTCACCGCGATGATGGGGCTGGAGAAGTATCTGCATCAGTGCGGGCTGGAGGTGGGCCTGCTGCACCTCATCAAGCTGCGCGCCTCCCAGCTCAACGGCTGCGCGTACTGCATCGACATGCACTGGAAGGACCTGCGCGCCATCGGCGAGACGGAGCAGCGGCTCTATGGGCTGGATGCGTGGGAGGAGAGCCCCTACTACTCGGCGCGGGAGCGCGCGGCCCTGGCCTGGACGGAGGCCGTCACGAACCTGCGGGACGGGCATGTGTCCTCGGCCGTGTACGAGTCGGTGAAGCCGCACTTCACGGACAAGGAGCTGGCGGACCTCACCGGCGCGGTGGCCACCATCAACGCGTGGAACCGGCTGGCCATCGCCGCGCGCTCGGTGCCGGGGGCCTACCAGCCGCCGAAGTCGGCGCACAAGGCCGGCTGAAGCCACGCGGTTCGCGACGCCGCCCGGGTGTATCGACGCGAGCCCGGGCGAAGCACTACTGTCCGGGACTCATGGCGGACACCCGACAGAAAACGCCCCCCACGCACTTCACGGAGCGAGAGGCCGCGGAAATCATCCGCGAGGCCAGCGCGCATGCGCTCGCGAGTCGCGAGCCTGCGCGGACCCTGACGCGTGAGGAGGTGCTCACCATGGCGCGGGAGATGGGCCTGAGCGAGGCGGCCGTGGAGGTCGCCCTGGTCTCCCGCGCCCAGAAGGAGCAGCACCAGCGCAAGGACCGCAAGGAGCTGCTGGGCCTGGCAACGCACGGCCTCAGCTACACCATCGTCCTCGGCGGGCTGACGTTGATTGACCTCTTCTCCGGCCCTGGCTGGTGGGTGCACTGGCCCGCGCTGGGCTGGGGCATCGGGCTGGCGTTCCATGCCATGGGCACGGTGATGGGGATGGCCAGACGCGAGCTGAAGGTGGAGGACGACGAGTAGGGCGTGTCGGTTGGGAATATCGCCGAGCATCACCGGATGCTCTACGACACGGTGCGCGTCCACGCCTACCGCTCGTCACTGTTCCGGCACGCCAGGGACCAGGTCGTCCTCGACATCGGAACGGGGACGGGCCTGCTCGCGATTCTCGCCGCGAAGGCCGGGGCACGACATGTCTATGCCATCGAGGAGTCCGCCATCGCGGAGGTGGCCCTGGAGATGTACGCCGAGAATGGCGTCGCGGACCGCATCAGGATGGTCATTCCCCCCACCGCTCCGCAGACGCTGCTCGCCCGCCCCTGCCTGCTCCGGGACGTCCAGCTCGACGGGGATTTGACCGAGGCGATGAACGAGCAGTCCGTCGAATCGGTGCTCGAGGTGAACGCTCCCGGCATCCTGGGTGGCGTGGCCATCTACTTCCGCGCGCACATGGACGAGCACACCGTCCTGTCGACCTCGCCCTCCGCGCCGCCGACGTGCTGGGGCTTCCAGGTGAAGGAGTTCAAGGAGCGGGTGCAGGTGCAGCCCGGAGACCGGGTGAGAATCGTCTCGACGCTCAACCGCTCCCACGGACACCGGTTCAAAATCGTCCTCGCCTGATGGGACGGCGGCGGGGTGGCCCACACGCCGTGGCGGCTCAGGTCCCCGGCGGCGTGCGCGGCAGCTCCGTGCCGAACACCGCCTGGAGCATGTCCACCAGTCCAGGCCACTCCTCCGCGCCCAGCCACAGTCCCTCTTCGACGTGCTCCACGCTCATGGCGAGTGACGCGGTCTCGAAGAGCCTCGCGGAGAGCACTCCCTCCGCGGGGAGACGGCCCTCCACCTGGAGCACCTGGCCGTCCCAACGGAACCCCGGCGGTAGGAGCCGCTCCGCCATGGCGCGCAGCGCGGAGCGGCCGGCGCCCGCGCGCAACAGTCCCATCACCAGCGACGAGGCCCCGCGCGACTCCTCCAGCTCGACACGGCCGGGCGTGCGCAGCCACAACCGATAGCGCCCCGAGACGAACTCCACCCGCTCCAGCGTCGTCTCCACGCGCAGCTTCCAGCCCTTCACGGACAGCCGGATATCATAGAGCTCCGGCCGGGCCTCCCAGTGGCGCAGCTCCACGTTCTTCGCCTTGCCGAGCAGCTGGCGCACCACCGTCTCCACGCGCACGTGAGACAGGCGCAGCCGTTTGCCGCCCACGTCCACCGCGACGTCTCCGGAGAGCGGGGACGGCAGCCGCTTCGCCCACTCCCGCGCGCCCTCCAGCAGCTTCATCGCCAACGACTGACTCGACATCCCAGCTCCTCCCGAGTGGGCGCGCAGCATGCACTGGATTCCCGACGCGGGAAGGAGGCCCTCGGGTACGAGGGCCTGTCACCCCGGATGCTCAGGGTGCGAGCGACGGGAAGCGACCCGCCTCCCAGTCCGCCAGCCGGGCGCGCCCCTCGGCCACGCTGTCCACCACGAAGTTCCACCAGATGACGAGCGGGTCCGGCAGCGGCTCACCTCCGAACACCACCGCCCGCCCGCCCTTCACCGAGCGCAGCGACAGCGTGGAGGCGCCTTCGTCCAGGTGCGCGAGCACGCCCCGCTCCACCGTCGTCCCACCCACGGCCACGTCCCCGTCCGCCACATAGAGCGCGAGCGCGTGCGTGGACGGCACGGGCAGCGACACCGAGGCCCCCGCCTCCAGCTCCACGTCCAGGTACGTCAAGGGATGGAAGGTGGGCACGGGGGAGACGGCGTCGCCCAGGCGACCGGCGAGCACGCGCACGCGGGCGCCCTCGCGCTCCACGAGGGGCAGCCGCGACGCGGGGACATGTTCGAAGGAGGGCTCCGTGTGGCGCTGCTCGCGAGGCAGGGCGACCCAGGTCTGGATGCCGTGCAGCGGCGCGGCGCCGGGGCTCGAGTCCACGTCCTCCGCGTGGACGATGCCGCGTCCGGCGGTCATCCAATTCACATCACCCGGATGGATGTCCTGCACCGAGCCCACGGAGTCGCGATGACGGAGGGCACCGGAGAACAGGTACGTCACCGTCTGGAGGCCCACGTGGGGATGCGGGGGGACGGCCATGGTGCCCGGTACGGCGGGCGAGGGTCCGAAGTGGTCGCAGAAGACGAAGGGCCCCACGCGCCGCAGCTCCACCCGGGGCAGGGCTCGCAGCACCCGCGAGTCCCCCACCAACTCCGTCGGCTTCGCGGGCCACAGGGCCGCCACGCCACGCTCCGCCAGGGCATCCACGCGCGCCGCCGACGCTGAATCCGTCCCCATGCTCGACTCTCCTCGCCGGGCGTCCGCGTGAACCCGCGTTGTCGTGGAGCCCGAATGCCGGATGCTAGTATCACCCACTCTTCCCCTCGCGCATCCCCCCGGACCCATGGCACGAGCCTCCGCCGCACTCCCGGTTGAACCGTCTCTCGCCTTGCCTCGTGCCTTCTGGAAGCGCTTCGCCCGCGAGCACTGGGACCAGGGACCCACCGTGTTCCCGGGGATGTTCCCCCGCCACTTCCCGTCGCCCTCGGAAATCTTCGAGGCGCTGCTGAACGTGGGCATGCGCTACCGGCAGGGCGAGTCGATGCTGCCCGTGCGCTTCTACGTGGAGAGCGAGGCGACCGCGGAGGGGCCGCCGGAGGTCCTCGCCGCCGTCGCGCTGTCGCGCTACCTGCCCCTGCCGGAGGACGGTGACGTCGACGGGTACGCGCGGCGGATGGAGCGACTGCTGCAGGGACGGCGCTTCGGACTGGTGCTGAGCAGCACGGAGAGCCACCACTGGAGTCACTGGCTCCAGATGCGCAGCTTCCTGTCGGGCTTCCACGGCGCGCTCGGCGTGCCGCTGGGGGGCGCGGACTCCGCGCTGTTCCTGGGCAACTACCGCCACACGCCGTTCGGCGTGCACAAGGACGACCTGCACGTCTTCTACTTCGTCATCCAGGGCCGCCGCAGGATGAGCTTCTGGCCGCTGGAGGCGCTCAGCTCGCGGCCGGAGGTGGCGCCGCATGCGGACCCGGGGCTGAAGGACCGGCCACACGGCGTGGTGCCGCGCGACGCGGAGGACGAGCGTCAGATGATGGCCCAGGCGCGCGTGCTCGAGGCCGGCGCGGGGGACTTCATGTACTGGCCCTCCTCGTACTGGCACCGCTCCGAGCCGAGCAAGGGCCTCACCATCGCCGCCTCGCTGGGCCTCGGCTTCCGCGCGCCCATGTTCCTGGACCGCGCGCCCGAGCAGCCGTGGCCTGGCAGCCTGCGCCATGGGGAGCTGCCCCAGGACAGGGACTGGAAGCTGCCGGCTTCGGTGCGCGCCGCGCTCGCCAGGCAGGGCCGGGGCCCGGGGCTGCGAGCCACGCGCGACACGCTCACCGAGGGATGGGCGCGCTTCCTCTCCAACGGCGCCTTGGACGGTCCTCCTCCCGAGGCGCGGGGCCTTGTGCCGCTCACGCTCGAGGACACGGTGGTGGCGAGCCCCGCGCGGCCCATCGTCACCGTGCCCCTGGACGAAGCACGCCTCGTCGTGGCCGCCAACGGATACTCGCGGACGCTGCGCTCCACGCCGGGCGCGCGGCGGCGGCTCCATGCGCTGGTGGAGGCGCTGAACTCCGGCCGGCCCCAGGTGGTGGGCGCGCTGGAGGAGTCCTTCTTCCAACGCCTGCCTCCGCGCGCGTTTCCCCGCGCGGGCGTGCGCACACTGTTGGATGAGATGGCGCGGTGGCGCGCGGTGTGGCGCCACGTGCCCGCGCGCCGACGCTGAGGCCTCAGCCCCCCGGGGGAGGCAGCACCAGGGTGGGCGTGCCGCACCCCTCGGCCGAGGGAAAGAAGGCCAGGTCCGAGCCCACGCCTCGCAAGCCGCGGAACGTCTCCAGCACGGGCAGCTCCAGCTCCAGCGGCTCCACGCGGTGCACCCGGCGTCCGTCGCGGACCTCCCAGCCTCCCGCGATGAGCGACACCGTGCCCGGCGTGGGCATGGTGGAGAAGTTCTCCACGCGCGCCACCAGCTCCGTGTAGTCGGCGGGCAGCGCATCCTCGCGCGGTAGGACACACAGGTTGAGCGGCGTGGGCGTCGCGGGGTGCGCGAGCTCTCGGAGTCCTCGGCCCCCAGACTCGCCGCCGAGGCGCGCGGCCGTCTCCTCCGTGTGGAGGAACCCCGTGAGGCGGCCCTCGTCGACGAGTCGCAGGACGCGGGCGGGCCGCCCTTCGTCATCGATGCTCCGGTGCTGAGTGCCTCGGGGGTCCAGCGGGTCATCCACCACGGACAGGATGGAAGGGAAGAGCTTGCGGCCCACGGCGCGGGTGAGCGCGGGCATCGCCGCACCAATGTCTCCTCGCAACAGCCAGGCGAGCCCCGCGACGAGCGGCGCCGCGACGGCGGGCCGCAGCACCAGGGGAAGCGAGCGGTCCGCTTGCTTCGCGGGTCCTTCCAGCGCGGACACGGCGTCGGCCAGGCGAACGCGCACCGGGCCAAGGTCCCCCTCTCCCTTCGTCATCAAGGCCAGCAGGGGCACGGCATCCACCAGCGCGCCACGCGACGTCTCACAGCGCAGGAAGGCCGCCTCATGCTCGGCCCGTCGGAAGGACTCAAAGCCATCGCTGCGCACGAGCAACGCCCCCGAGCATTCCTGCTTCACCACCAGGGCCTGGACGACGACTCCCGCGGGCAGGACCTCCTCGACGATGCGCTCGGCGCAAAGGCGCGCGCGCGAGGGATGCGTCTCCAGGCGCCACGCGGCCTGGGAAATGGGCGTGCTCGCGGGCGAGGCGGGAAGAGGCGCGGGCGTACCGGTGCGTGCCTTGCCTTCCGCGGACAGCAGCAACCGCTCCAGGGCCGCCACGCCATCCACGGACTCGACGGCGGTGCCCATGAGCGCTTCGGTCCAGACCCGGGCGGAAGCGGTGAACCCGCTACCCCAGCTACAGGAGGAGGTCCGCGTGGCTACGTCGTAGTCCATGGACAGGTCCGCATGCGACAGCAGGTAGAGCTCCGCGCTCCGCCATCCTCGCTCGCGACACAGGCGGTCCATCACCTTCCGCGCCTCGACACTCCAGTCATGAGGTGACAGGCCCGCCGTGTCCGTCAGGTCGGCCTCGGTCGCTTCCACGTCCTCGTCACCTTTCGACATGCGGACTCATTCACCGGAGGGCCTGCTTCCGAGCCCCGTCGCGCCACGCGCTCACGTGCTCGCATCATGCGTCTCGTGGAGGGCCTCCACCAGCCCCGGTCTCGGTCCGCCACGCGGCGTGATACAACCCGGGAGCGCGATACCTCGCGCGTCCCTCGACACGGACGGAAGGAGCCTCTCGCCTTGGATTGGTTCGTGGAGCGACGCGAGGTCTCCGACGTGCTCCATCTCCGCTCTGGCATCCGCGTGCCGCCCGCGACCTTCGAGCGCGGTGTCTGCGCGCGCAAGGGCAGCCCGAGCCACGGCGAATACACCTGGACGGAGCTGGCACGGGACGCGCCCGCGCCAGGGCTGCTCCCCGGTGAGGTCCTGGAGCGGACACGCGGGCCGCTGGTTCGTCCCTCCGCGCTGGCGGAAGGCGCGGCGCTTCGCGAGGACGTCGTTCGCCGGCTGGTGACAGTCGCTCGCGAGGCGGGCGCGGCCCACCTGGACGTGACGCTGCGCGAGGTAGACCGCTGGACGCTCCATGCCCATCCCGAGCGGCTCGTGGAGGAGCACACCCGTCATGCCCTGCTGGAGGTGAAGGCCTTCCACGGCGAGCCCGGTGGCCCCCGGTTCGATGCCTGGCGCTGCGTCAGCCACCCCGACGCCGCGCACCTCCATGCGGCCCTGCCCGCCCTGGAGGTCTGGGTGGATGCACTGGTGCGCGAGCTTCGGGAGACGACTCCCGCGCTGCCATGTCCCTCCGAGGCGCTGCCCATCCTCCTCCCACCGGGCGCGGCCTCCGCGTGCTTCTTCCACGAGGTCTGCGGCCATCCGCTGGAGGGAGATGTCGTCGCGCGCGGCGGCTCCTTCCTCGCGCGCCGGATGGGACAGCGCGTGGCGGAGCCCTTCGTCCACGTGTCGGACGACCCCACGGATGCACAGAACGCGCTCGGCTTCGCCTGGGACGATGAGGGACACGCGGCGCGCGCGGTGCCGCTCTTGCGCGAGGGCGTCGTCACCTCACCCCTGCTGGACACGCGCAGCGCTCGGGCGCTCGGCATGGAGCCCAACGGCCACGGCCGGCGCGTGGACTTCCGCCATCCGCCGCTGCCTCGCATGGCCCACACCCGCGTGGAGCCCCATGAGGGAAACTTGAACGCGTTCCTCGCGGACATGGGCCAAGGGCTGCTCGTGCAGCACCTCACGCCACGGCACATGAATTTGCTGTCGGGGGACTTCAGCTTCTACATCGTCGAGGCCCGCCAGGTCCGCGACGGGCGCGCGGGGGCGCGCGTGGGCCCAGGCATCCTCTGGGGCAACGGGCTGACGGCGCTGGCCGCCATCGACGCCGTGGGCTCCGACGCGCTCAACCTCTTCGCCACGCGCGGGTGCCGCAAGCTGGACCACGGCCCGCTGCCCGTATCCTTCGGGCAGCCATCGGTCCGCTTCCGCGCGCTGCAGGTCCGGCCCGGGGCGTGAATCCCCGAGGCCTGGACCTCTCGCGTGACTACTCGGCCGGGGGCCCCACGGGCTCGGCCGGGGGCTCCACGGGCTCGGGCGGGATGTAGCAGGCCCAGGTGGTCTCCGGCTCCGGCGGAGGCGGGTCCTCCAGGCCACCGCCCGGCGGCGGCTCCTCGCCCGGCGGCGGAAGCGGAAACTGCCCGAAGGCCCGGTACACGCTGACCTCGCCCGGACGCGGCTCCACGATGACGGACGGAAGCAGGTACGGCCGGGGCGGCGCGTCGGGGTCGGGCTCGCCCGGCTCCGGGACGAAGGTGTCGATGAGGTTGATGGTCACCGGCGCGGTGGAGTTGGGTGGCAGCACCAGCGCGAAGTAGCCCAGGAAGCTCTCCGAGCCGGGGAGCACGCTGAAGCCCATGGGCGACTGGCCCGGCAAGCCTTCGGGGGGAGCCCAGTCCAGCGCGAAGAGCTGGCCGGCGGACGCCTCCGCGATGCTACCGACCGGCGTCTGGAACAGGTCCGCCAGGAAGCTCATGTCGTGGACCCACAGGAGCGCGACACCGCCCGTCTTCGTGGAGTCCAACAGGTCCGCCGGCGTCGTGGGCGTGCCCGCCGCCGTCATCGCCTGGGCCACCGCGTCCAGCGCGCCCGTGTTGCCCACCAGCACCGCGGACTGGCCGTAGCACTGCGTGACGCTGGCGAGGATGGGCCGCACGTACGTGGTGGGGAAGTACGTCGTCGGCGGCAGCGGGATGGGGAACTCGGGGTCCAGCACCACACCCTCCTCGGGGGGCGTGGCGGACGCGAGGTACGTCGCCGCGTCGCCCGACGGAACGCCGACCAGCTGCCACGTCCCACCGAAGTCCGAGGGAGCCGCCGCGAACTTGCTCCCCTCGGGCGAGGACAGCGTCACGCTCCCGCCCATGATGGCGGACAGGGCGGTGTAGGGCCCGTTGAAGACGCCGGGTATCGCCTCCTCGGTGACCTCTTCGGGGAGCGTCATGAAGGCGATGAGGAACGCCTCCGGGTCGTAGACCACGCCCGAGACGTTCGTCGTGCGCGCGGGGAGGTCAACCACGGGCGCGGTGTCGGGCAGGGTGATGACGGGCGCCTCGGAGTCGGCACACCCGCCGACGGCGGCGCAGAGCAGGAAGCTGGAAGCCAGGGAGCGGAGCTTCATCGGGTCCTCGGGGCTCAGCGCACTGGCAGCACGTGCTCGGCGGGAGCCGTGGTCACGTGGCAGGCGTTGGCGCAATTGCCAAAAGCGTTGGGGGGGGAGTTGATCTCCTGGAACGGCAGGTCGAAGTACTCCGTGCCATGGGTGCCCGGGTGGCAGCCGGCGCAGGCAATCATGCTGGGGCGCAGCGTGCTCTCGCGCGTCAGGTGGCACAGGGTGCAGTCACCCTTGTTCTGGACGTACTTGGGCGAGTTGATGTGCAGCCGGTGGACGAAGTCCGACACGTGCCCGACGACGTCGTCGTGGTGACACACCTTGCACGTCTCCACGTGGTCAACAGAGACGCCGTGGTGCACGTTGCTCAGCGAGCTGACCCCGTTGTGACACACCTGGCAGTTGCCGATGCGGCCCGGGTACGTGGTGGGCTCGGCCTGGCCCACCTGGAAGAAGAACGGGTCCAACCGGTTGAGCCGCTCGCCCTCGAAGTTGCGGTGGCCCTTGAGCAGGATGGCGTAGGTGCCGGGCTTGGCGTCCGGCGGCAACGTCACCGTGTAGCGCGTCGTCGGCTGCACCCACGGGCCGCCCGCGACGGCCATGATGTCCGGAGGCACGTAGAACTGCGGCTCGCTCGAGGCGGGATAGGAGAAGTAGTCCGTGGGCACGAAGCCGCCGTTGACGACCTTCAGGTCCTGCAGCGGCCCGACGACCTTGAAGCCGGACTCGGACGCGCTGCTGTCACGCCACGTCAACAGCATGAACTCGTTGAAGTAGGCCAGGCCGTTGGAGCCCTCCTCCATGTAGGTCATGAACGAGGGCATGGAGCCGCGCGGATGCAGGCCGTGGCCATCGCCGTCCTGGAGTGACACGACGAAGTCCACCGTCTCGCCACCGTTGAAGAAGTTGCCGTTGGGGGGGCGGGAGACCTGCACCTTCTGCTTGAGGCCGAAGCCGCACGGCGTGGGCACGTCCGTGGCCAACCCATCCGGCCCCAGCTCGTAGCAGGTGGGGGGGCGCTCTTTGGCGTCCTGGAAGGTGACGGGGAAGAGGAAGGGCTTCTGGGGGAGCTGGCTCCACGTGAAACGGATGACGCCCTCGCCCCGCAGGTCCGGCATGGTGAAGGACTTGAAGGGGTTGGTGGAGTTGGCGAAGGACACCTTCACCGCCGTGGCGAACTCGAGCGCGTCGTAGTTCGCTGCCCTGTGCGGCGTGGGGTCTCCGGGGAACAGCGGGCGCTGCAGGCCCGTCACCGTGAAGCTGGCGCGGGTGCGGCCCGTGACGGGGCTCTCCGCGAGGAAGTCCGAGCGCAAGTAGGTCTGGCTGACGCGCACGTTGCCATCCGCGTCCAGCACCTCCAGCAGGAAGGTGTCGTCCGTGGCCAGCATCCACGCGGCGTTCTCGTAGAACGTCTCGCGCAGGAACGTCTGCGGCTGCAGGCGCTTCCACCCGTCACGCCCCGAGGACAGGCCCGACCAGTCCAGGTCCTTGAAGTACGACTCCAGGCGCATCCACGCCGCGGGCGTGCGCTTGTCGTTGTATTCGGGGAAGCGTGCCAGCTCGACGTCCATCGCGGAGAACTCGCGCAGGAAGTACAGCTCACCGGCGGAGACGACCATTCGCGCGTGAGGCTCGCTCGGCTCGAAGGGCGCGTCCGGCCTCGGGTAGCCGTCATTCATGTTGTAGCAGGTGTCCCCGTAGGCCGGCAGGTTCAGGTCCCCCTTCGTCACGGGCTCACCCGTGGGGAGGATGGCGCAGCCCTTGAACCACAGCAGGGACAGGGAGATGGCACCGGAGGCGGAGCTGTCGTACGGGTCGAACGCGCGAGCACCCCGGCCACGGGTTCCTTCCGTGTCGGCCGTGTCGAACAGGTTGCACCCCGAGGCGACCGCCAACACCGGGAGCATCAGGACCAGCTTTTTCAGGGACAGTGTCATGGGGTTCGAGTCCAGCCCGGCGCACCGAGAACAGGGGACGGTGTAGGGCAAGGCGTGTATCCTACTTTCTAAGAATGCGCCGCGCCAATCACTGGCCGCTGGCGCGTCGCGTCGGGGTCCCCTGGGTCTTCAGGAAGCGGTACATGGCGCGCAGATCCTCCTCCTTCATGGAGGCGAAGGCCTGCCAGGGCATGGCCAGCTTGTTGACCTGGCCCTTGCGGCTGGGCGCGGCGCCCAGGTCCTTGAAGGCGGTGAAGCGGGCGACGAAGGCGTCCTCGTCCAGCCCCTTCATGACGGGCCCCCCGGGCAAGAGGGACGGAATGGGCTCCGCGCCGAAGGGGGTGGGCGCGGCGCGGCCACCCGCGAAGGGCTTGGGTTCCTCGTCCGCGCTGGCGTGGCAGAAGGCGCATTGGGCGACGGTCGCCAGGTAGCGGCCCCTGGCGATGGGGTCCGCGGCGGGCTCGGCGACGGGTCCGGGGAGGGGCGCGGCCAGGTCCTGGATCTCCGCCGTCACCTCCGGAAGCAGCTTGGAGGGGGGCGTGGCGCGGGCCACCGCGGGCACCGTGCGCAGCCAGGCCACCACGGCGCGGGCGTCACCGTCCGACAGGGTGGTGCGCCACTCCATGTACGGCATCATGGGAAACAGCGTCCGTCCGTCGCGGCCGTAGCCCTCACGCAGGGTGCGCAGCAGCTGCTCGTCCGTCCAGCGCCCCACGCCGTGCTCGGGGTCTGAGGTGATGTTGGGCGCGCACAGGGTGCCCGGCATCTCCCATTCCTCACCGAAACACGCGCCCGCCAGCACCGGCCCCGACACCGGCCCGCCGAAGCGGCCGTAATCCCGCTCGGTGTGGCAGCCGACGCAGCCGAGCACCGACTCCGCCAGATACCGTCCCCGGGCCACGAGCGCCGGGTCAGCCGATGCGGGCACCACGGTAGGCGCGGGAGGCGCCACCGGCTTCGCGGCGACCACGGGCGGGGCTGGAGGTGGCGCCTTGGGAGCCTCTTCCCGTTGACGACAGGCCGCCCCGGCGACGAGCAGCACCACGGACACACTCCACCCCCAGCTTCGACTCCCTGCGTTCACTCGAGTGTCTCCCGTTCCTATTCCAAGGGGGGCCCGTCCACCGGACGGCCCGAGCGCAGGGCCGTGAGGGCCCGGCGGTATTCGATGGGGAGCCGGTCCGCCTTCACCAGGACCTCGCCCGCGAAGTCCAGCGGGTGCGCGCGCGGACGCTGCCCCTCCGCGATGCGGCGGTCCTGCTCCAGGATGGCCGACTCCGACTTCACGAACAGGTCCGCGAAGTTGCGGATCCTCGGGTGGTACGAGGCGAAGTAGAAGCACTGCATCTTCTCCTCGGACCAGGGCGAGGCCACCGCGTAGACGGTGTGCGGATAGAAGAGGGTCGGCTTGAAGGACAGCCGCGCGGCGAAAGGGAACGTCACGTCATAGGTGAGCGTGGTCCGGTCCACCCGGGGCGGCGCGCCACCAACACCGGGCGCCAGCGCGGGATACACGATGCGCGCGGAGAGTCCGTCCGACCGCTTCTCCACGTCGTAGGGCGGCACCTCGGGCTGGTCCGGATTGCCGAACGTCCCCTCATGCACGAAGGAGAGGTGGGCCACGTCCAGGACGATTTCCACCATGCGGCCGGCGGCGATATCCCAGTCCAGGCGCGGCAGCGGCACCGTGGCCACCGTCGTCGTGTCAGACAGCTCCGGCCATTCTGGCAATGGCGCGGCGGGCTCGGGTGAAAGACAGACCCAGACCAGGCCATGCCGCTCCGCGGCATGAAACGTCGCGAGCCGCGCCCGCTCCGGAATGGGCGTCTGGGGTTGCGAGGGAATCCGGACGCAGCGCCCGCTCTCGCCGTACGTCCAGCCATGGAACGCGCAGCGAAGGCCCTCGGGGGTGATGGAGCCTGAGCAGAGGTCCGCGCCACGGTGCGCGCAGTAGCGCTGAGAGGCCGCGACGCCAGAGCCGGTGCGCCAGAGGACCAGATCCGTCTCCAGCAGCCGGGCTGGAAGAGGCGCGTCCCGCAGCTCGTGGGAGTACGCCACCGGATGCCAGTACGGGGCGAAAGCGTCCCGGTACGGGCGGACCTCGTGGGCCGCGCTCATGCCAGGGCGAGCGGGGCGATCTTGCTTTCGATTTCCTCGAGGAGGAAGTCGATCTCCTCTATCTCGTCGAGCTTCTCGGGAGCAGCGGACACCGCCTCGGCGGTAGTCGATGTGGATACTGCTGTAGCAGCCAATTCGGAGGGGGACTGAGCAGTCTCTTCCGACGCCATGGGATGGCCTCCACTACACAGGGGAGGCGGATGCTCGGGGGAACGCTGGGGGAATGTCAACCCACCGTGGCTTTCCTCACCTGTCACAACGCCACTAGACTGCGTTCATCCATGCCCCCTGCCCCCTCCGTCGTGCGCATCGTGGCCATGTTGTGTCTGCTTCATGGCACCGCCCACGCGGAGCCCTGGAAGAAAGCCAGACCCGGCACCACGACGGAGTCGCAGTTGCGCATCCTGTTCGGCGAGCCCGACTCACGACGTCGTGAGGATGGCGCGCTGGTGCTCGACTATCAGGGTCAGTCCTCGCCGGCGGGCACGAGGCATGCGCGTTTCACGGTGGATACACGCACCCGAAGGCTCCAGCGCATCGATGTCTTTCCCACCCGGCCTCCCTCGCGCGCCTCGGTGGAGAAACAATTCGGCGCGGCCTGTCCCAAGGTCGGCCGGAGCAAGAAGCCCTGCTACCTGGTGAAGGCCACGGCGGACACCACGCTGTACTTCCACTATCCCTCGCGCGGCCTGGCGGTGTTCTTCACCGGTGCCGACGTGCGCGCGCTGACCTACGAGCGTCCTGTCCGGGGGCGCCTCGCGCTCTCCTCCAGCGTGGAGCCGCCGCTGGAGCTGGGCGCGGGGAGCGACGGCGTTCGGAGCACGAACGCATCGGGCGACACCGTGTCCGCGTCCGGCACCGACGCGGAGGACGACACGGAGACCGCCGACGGCAACACCGTGGAGGCCTTCGCGGAGCCCGCCTCCGACACCGCGAACGCGCCCGCCGCCGCGAGCCTGGCGCTGGCGGTGCCGACCATCGACGGCGAAGGCGAGGGCCAGGCACCGCGTCCACCAGCGTCCGCTGACGTGGACACCTCGCTGCGGCCCGTGGTGGTGGCGGACATGGGGACGTCTGTCACCTCGGGCCCCTCCGTGCCGGGCGAGGGGCCCCAGCCCGTGACGGAGGAGGCCGCGGTGGAAGACCCTCTGCACCCTTCCGCATTCCTCAAGGTGCCGGAGCTGCTCACGGTGGGCGGCTTCTATCTGCAGCGCGCGGAGGTATCCGGCGCCACCCGGGCGCTGAGCGCGAAGACGGGCGTGGACCCGTTCTTCCCGGCGCTGCTGGACGTGTACCTGGACTTCAAGCCGTTCGACGGGCTGCGCAGCTTCGCGGTGGGCCGGATGGCGTACGACCCGTTGGACCCGCTGCTCTCCACGCCCGTGACGAGCCTGGACCGGCTGTGGATCTACTTCGGCCTCTTCGACCACGTCTTCATCACCGCGGGCCGTCAGCACATCAAGTGGGGCAGCTCGAAGATCTGGAACACCACCGACTTCCTGCGCTCGCGCAATCCGGACCCGTTGTTCCTCTATGACTTGAGGCCCGGCGTGGACATGGTGAAGGTCAACGTGCCGTGGGAGGAGATGGCCGCCAACCTGTGGATCATCGGCACCGCGGACCTGGTGGACACGACGAGTGGAGTGGGCGGACTGGAGGACGAGGACCGCGTGCGCTACGGCGGCGCGGTGCGCGCGGAAATCGCGCTGGGCACCAGCGAGCTGGCGGCGACGGGCTCGTTCTATGAGGGGCGGCGCCCCCGCTATGGCCTGGACTACTCGCTGGGCCTGGGGCGGCTGGACTTCAACACGGAGATCGCCCTGGTGCATGGCGCGGACGTGGCCACGTGGGAGCGCGCGGCGGACGGTGGCTTCCAGGTGCGGGCGCTGGACGGGTTGCAGGTGCAGGCCAGTGGCGGCATGCAGGTCGAGCTGCGGGTGGCGGACACCTTCAAGACGGTGGTGCGGTTGGAGGGCTTCTACAACCAGTTGGGCAGCGATGACCGCGAGCTGCTGACGTGGGTGCAGACCGTCGGCGACTTCCAGCCGCTCTACTTCGGCCGCTTCTATGGCATGGCGCAGGTCGCCGTCACCGCGCGCAACATCTACGAGCCGACGACAACGCTCACCTTGCTGGGCAACGTGGGCGACCCCTCCTACGTCGTCCGGCTGGACATCAACGCCTCCCGGCTGCGTGACGTGACGGTCGCGGCCTTCGTGGAAGTTCCCTTTGGAGAGCGCGGCGGCGAGTTCCGCTTTCAGCCCGACCCCACCGTGGCGCCTGGTGCACCGGTGGACATGGGGCTGTTCCGCGCGGGCATCAACGTTCGCCTCAGGCTCTGAGCCCTACCCACATGACAGTTCCAGACGATTCCGCCCCGGCCTCCCCCAGCCAGCAAGGACGGAAGGTTCCCCCTGTCGATTCCGTCGCCGCGCCCGGCGCCGCCACCCCTCTGCCCGAACACGCTCCAGCGCACGAGCCCGGACCGCGCCCCGTCCTCTCCGACGAGCAGCGCCAGCGGGTGCTCTCCACCTTCAACGCCTCCGAGCGGGAGTTCGAGGGCGGCGACACGGTGGTGGCCTGCTTCGAGCAGCAGGTGGACCGTGCGCCCGACGCGACGGCGCTCGACTTCGAGGGCACGCGGCTGACGTACCGGGAGCTGGATGAGCGCGCCAACCGGCTCGCGCGCCACCTGCGCTCGTTGAGCGTGGGGCCGGAGACGCGCGTGGCGCTGTGCGCGGAGCGCTCCGTGGAGCAGGTGGTGGGGATGCTGGGCATCCTCAAGGCGGGAGGTGCGTTCGTTCCGTTGGACCCGGCGCATCCTCCCGAGCGCCAGGGCTTCATGCTCTCCGACAGCGGCGCGCCCGTGGTGCTCGCGCACCAGCGGGTGATGGACGAGCTGCCGCTGCGAGGCGAGATGCTGGTGGAGCTGGAGGGCCCCCGGCCGGAGTACGCGCACCTGTCCGTCGGACGACTGGACGCGGTGGTCACGCCGGAGCACCTCGCCTACGTCATCTACACCTCCGGTTCCACGGGACGCCCCAAGGGCGTCCTGGTGCCACACGCGGGTCTGCGCAATACGGCTTTGGCCGCGGTCCAGGCGCATGGCTTCCGGCCGGAGGACCGGGTGCTCCAGTTCGCGTCGATGACCTTCGACGCCTCCGTGTGCGAGGTCTTCGCCACGCTGCTCGCGGGCGCGACGCTGGTGCTCGCGCCCCAGGAGCGACTGCTTCCCGACGCGCCCCTGCGAGCGCTGCTGCGTGAGCGCGCCGTCACCGCCGTCACCCTCACCCCATCCGTGCTCGCGCAGTTGGAGACGGAGGGACTGGAGGGGCTGCGCACCGTCATCTCCGCGGGCGAAGCCCTGCCCATCGCCGTGGCCGAGCGCTGGAGCGAGGGGCGCCGGATGCTCAACGCCTACGGCCCGACGGAGGCCAGCGTCTGTGCCGCCATCACTCCGCACGCGGTGGTACCGGGCGCCATCACCCTGGGCACGCCGTGGCCCAACACGCGGCTCTATGTGCTCGACGAAGCGCTGGAGCCCCTGCCCCCCGGCGTGGCCGGCGAGCTGTACATCGGCGGCGTGGGCGTGGCCCGTGGATACCTGGGCCGTCCAGACCTCACGGCGGAGCGCTTCCTGCCCCATCCCTTCAGCCCCATCCCCGGCGCGCGGCTGTACCGCACCGGAGACCTGGCGCGGTGGACGCCGGACGGAGAGCTCGAGTACGCGGGCCGCGCCGACACACAGGTGAAGCTGCGCGGCATGCGCGTGGAGCCGGGTGAAGTCGAAGCCCTGCTCGCGCGCCATCCCGAGGTCCGCGAAGTCGCGGTGCTCGCGCGCGAGGTGACGGCCGGAGAGCTGTCGCTGGTGGCCTTCATCGTCCCGGACGTGGGCCTGGATGCGGCCCGTGTCAGCACGGCCCTGCGTGCGTGGCTGCGACAGCAGCTCCCCGAGCACCTGGTGCCCTCCGTGCTCATGACGCTCTCCACCCTGCCCCTGACGACCTCGGGGAAGGTGGACCGGCGAGCGCTGGGGGTGATGCCGCTCGAGCGCGGCGATGCATCGGGCGCTGTCCCTGGAGGCGAGCCTCGAGGAAAGCTGGAGGCGCTGCTCGCGGGCCTGTTCCAGCAGGTGCTGGGTGTGGAGAGGGTGGGACGGGACAGCGACTTCTTCGACCTGGGTGGGCACTCGTTGAGCGCGACGCGGCTGCTGGCGCGCGTACAGCATGCGGTGGGGGTGGAGCTGCCGCTGAGCGCGCTGTTCTCCCACGCCACGGTGGCCTCCCTGGCGCGCGCGCTGGGGCCCAAGGCCGCGTCGCTCGGAGCGCCCCTCGCGGGCCCCACGCAGCTTCCCGCCGACGCCGTCCCGATGACGTCCCTGGCACAGGAGCGGCTGTGGTTCCTTCAACAGCTTCAGCCCGACTCGGCGGCGTACCTCGTCGTCGACGCGCTGGAGTTCCGGGGCGTGCTGAGCGTGCCCGCGATGGAGGCCACGCTGCGCCGGATGGTGGAGCGACATGCCGCGCTTCGCGTCACCTTCACGCCCGTCGAGGGCAGCCCGCGCTTGCGCACCCACGCGGTGCACGAGCCCGTGCTCGCCGTGGAAGACCTGTCGCGGCTCCCGCGCGAGGCGGGGACACCGGAGGCGGTGCTCCAGCGCCGACTGAGTGAAGAAGCCGCGCGCCCGCTCTCGTTGGAAGACGGGCCGCTGTACCGGTTCCGCCTCTTCAGCGTTGGCCCCGAGCAGCACGTGCTGCTCCTGGTGCTTCACCACCTGGTGGTGGATGGCCTGTCCATGGGCATCCTCCTGAATGAGCTGGCGCGGACGTACTCCGCCCTCCAGGAAGGCCGTGAGCCCGCCCCGGCTCCGGTGACCATGACCTACGCGGATGTCTCCGCGTGGCAGCGCACCCCCGAGGTGCGCGCGCGTGAGGACATCCACCTCGAGTACTGGAAGCGACAGCTCGCCGGAGCCCCGGCGCTGCTCATGCTTCCCACCGACAAGCCTCGACCGCCGGTGCTCTCCGACCGGGGCGCGTACTCGCGTCGACACGTGCTGCCCCGCGAGGTCCGTCAGCGCCTGGAGGCCCTGTGCCGGCATCACCAGGTGACGCCTTTCATGGCGCTCTATGCCGTCTTCGCCACCCTGCTCCACCGTTACTCCGGTGAGCAGGAGCTGTGCATCGGCACGCCTGTCTCCGGCCGCAGCCACGAGTCCACGGAGGAGATCGTCGGTCTCTTCATCAACACGCTCGTGCTGCGCACCCACCTGTTGCCAGCCGCGCCCTTCTCCATGCTGCTGGCGCACGTCTGGGCGATGTCACTGGAGACCTTCAGCCACCAGCACGCCCCCTTCGAGCGGGTCGTCGATGCGCTCCACGTCGAGCGCAGCCTGAGCCACGCGCCGCTGTTCCAGGTGATGTTCGACCTGCGCCGCGTCGACTCGCCCCTCTCGTTCACTGGCCTGTCTTCGCAGCACGTCTTCGTCGACAACGGCACCAGCCAGCTCGACCTCGCGCTCACCGCCACCGAACTGCCGGACTCTTCGCTCCAGCTCTTCTTCCAGTTCCGCACCGACCTCTTCGAGCACGCCTCCGTCGAGCGGATGCTGTCCCACTTCGTCCTGCTGCTGGAACAGGCCCTCGCCGCTCCCCAGCTTCCCCTCTCCGAGCTCTCCCTCCTCGACGCCGACGAGCGACGCCGCGTCCTGCTCGACTTCAACGACACCGACCGGGCCTTCGACGCAGACGGCTCTGTCGCTTCTCTTCTTGAAGCCGCGTTCGCTCGCACTCCCGACGCCATCGCGCTCGTCGCTCCGGATGCCACGCTCACCTTCGCGCAGCTTCACGCTCGCGCCTCGCGTCTCGCGTTCCACCTCGCCGCGCTGGGGGCTCGTCCCGAGGCCGTTGTTGGCGTCTGCGTGGAGCGGTCCTCCGAGGCCGTCGTCTCGCTGCTCGCCGTCCACCTCACCGGCGCCGCATGCCTTCCGCTGGAGCCGTCTCATCCACCAGCACGCCGTGCACTGCTGCTTCAGCAGTCCCGTGCCAGCCTCGTCGTCACTTCGCCTTCGCTGTTTGACGGCGTTCAACTCGACGCGGTGCTCGTGCAGCCACAGGACGCCCTGCGACCCGGTGCGGCGCTCGCGCAGCCCTCACGCGCGCAGCCGGACAACCTGGCGTACATCCTCTACACCTCGGGCTCCACCGGCCTGCCCAAGGGCGTCCTCTCCACCCAGCAGAACGTCGTCCACTGCTTCGACGCCTTCGACTCCCTCTACTCCACTGCCCCCGGCCACACCTGGGCCGCCTCCGGCAGCCTCTCCTTCGACATCCACCAGGAGGAAATCCTCTTCAGCCTCTCCCGCGGCGCTCGCGTCATCCTCCGCGACGTCGGCCCCCTCGGCCTCGCGCGCGACATCCTCCGCCACCGCGTCTCCCACGTCGTCATCACCCCCTCCTCCCTCGCCACCGCCCTCGAGGAGCCCGGTGCCTTCGACGCCTTCCGCTCTCTCTCCGTCCTCGTCACTGGCGGCGAAGTCCTCCCCGACTCTCTCGTCCAATCCCTCGCGCTGACTTCCACCCGTCTCGTCAACACCTACGGGCCCACTGAAGCCAGCATCAACGTCGCCGCCGAAATCTCCCTCCCCCACCGCCCCGTTCGTCTCGGCCGCCCTCTTCCTCGCTGCCGCCTCTACGTCCTCGACGACTCCCTCCAGCCTCTCCCCCCAGGCGTCCCAGGCAAGCTCTTCATCGGCGGCATCTGCCTCGCTCGCGGCTACCACTCCCTTCCTCACCTCACCGCTGAGCGCTTCATCCCAGACGCCTTCTCTTCCTCCCCCGGCTCTCGCCTCTACGACACGGGCGACAGGGCCCGCTGGAATGACGACGGCTCCCTCTCCTTCCTCGGACGCTCCGACTTCCAGCTCAAGCTCCGCGGCGTCCGCGTCGAAGTCGAGGAAATCGAAGCCGCTCTCCTTCGCCTCCACGGCGTCCGTCAGGCCGCTGTCCTCCCCTTCCGCCCTTCTCGCGACACCTTCCTCGTCGCCTTCCTCGTCCTCGACGACTCCGCACCCTCTCTCTCCTCTCTTCGCGACGCGCTGGCCTCCTCTCTTCCGGAAGCCCTCGTCCCCTCCCGCTTCCTCTCCCTCCCCTCCCTCCCCTTCACCACCAGCGGCAAGGTCGACAGGACGGCCCTCTCCTCCTTCGACATCTCCTCCGCTGTCGCGGCCGAGTCCTCTTCCGACTCCGCTCCTCGTGGCCAGGCAGAGGCTCTCCTCTCCCAGCTCTTCGCTGACGTCCTCTCCCTCTCCGTCGTCCCTCGCGACGCTGACTTCTTCTCCCTCGGCGGCCACTCCCTCTCCGCCACCCGCCTCGTCTCCCGCATCCGCCTCGCCTTCGGCGTCGAGCTTCCTCTCGCTTCCCTCTTCGCCTCTCCCTCCGTCGCGGGACTGGCCGCCACACTCGCTCAGCACCACGCGCCTGCCCTCCCTCTCCCCAACCCCTCTCCCTCCTCCCTCCCTCCTCGCGCCTCCTTCGCCCAGGAGCGCCTCTGGTTCCTCCACCAGCTCCAGCCGGACTCCGCCGCGTATGTGATTCCCGAAGCGCTCGAGCTGACGGGCGCGCTGGACACCGAGGCCCTCGAGACGGCGCTGCGGCTGTTGCCGGAGCGGCACTCGTCCCTTCGCGCCGTCTTCGGCTCGTCGGAGGGTCAGCCTCGGATGGAATTCCAGCCCGTGTCCGAGCGCGTGCTCCACGTGGAAGACCTGCGGACGGGTGCTCGGGGTGAAGAGCCGTTGCGTGCGCTGCTCACGCGGCGCCTGGAGGAAGAGAGTGCTCGCCCGTTCTCACTGGAGCACGGGCCGCTCTATCGCTTCCGCCTGTTCAGGCTGGCCGCTGACCAGCATGTGCTGCTGATGGTCATCCATCACATCGTCGTGGACGGCCTGTCCATGGATCGGCTCCTGGTGGAGCTGGCACAGGGATACTCAGAGCTGAGTCAGCGACGGTCTCCGGTGCTGCCCACTCCGCTCCTGTCGTACGCGGATGTCTCCGCCTGGCAGCGCACTCCCGAGGTTCGTGCGCGTGAGGAGGTCCACCTCGACTACTGGAAGCAGCAGCTCGCCGATGCCCCAGCGTTGCTCGCGCTTCCCACCGACAAGCCTCGGCCGCCCGTCATCACGGACCAGGGTGGCTTCTCACGTCACCACGCCCTGCCCCGTGACGTCCGTCAGCGCCTGGAGGCCCTGTGCCGACAGCATCAGGTGACGCCGTTCATGGCGCTCTATGGCGTCTTCGCCACCCTGCTCCACCGCTACTCCGGTGAGCGGGAGCTGTGCATCGGCACGCCTGTCTCCGGCCGGACCCTCGCCGCCACCGAGGACATCGTCGGCCTCTTTCTCAACACGCTGGTCCTTCGTACCCACTTCCCCGCGGGGATGACCTTCGCCGCGCTGCTGGCCCAGGTCCGGAGCAGTTCGCTCGACGCCTTCAGCCACCAGGATGCGCCCTTCGAGCGGGTCGTCGATGCGCTCCACGTCGAGCGCAGCCTGAGCCACGCGCCGCTGTTCCAGGTGATGTTCGACCTGCGCCGCGTCGACTCGCCTCTCTCCTTCTCCGGCCTGTCATCGCAGCATGTCTTCGTCGACAACGGCACCAGTCAGCTCGACCTCGCCCTCACCGCCACCGAGCTTCCCGACTCCTCCCTCCAGCTCTACTTCCAGTTCCGCACCGACCTCTTCGAACACGCCTCCGTCGAGCGGATGCTGTCCCACTTCGTCCTGCTGCTGGAGCAGGCCCTCGCCGCTCCCCAGCTTCCCCTCTCCGAGTTCTCTCTTCTCGACACCGACGAGCGACGCCGCGTCCTCCTCGACTTCAACGACACCGACCGGGCCTTCGACTCCGACGGAACCGTCGCGTCTCTTCTTGAAGCCGCGTTCGCTCGCACTCCCGACGCCGTCGCGCTCGTCGCTCCGGACGCCACGCTCACCTTCGCGCAGCTTCACGCTCGCGCCTCGCGTCTCGCGTTCCACCTCGCCGCGCTGGGGGTCCGTCCCGAGGCCGTTGTCGGTGTCTGCGTCGAGCGTTCCTCCGAGGCCGTCGTCTCGCTGCTCGCCGTCCATCTCGCGGGCGCAACGTGTCTTCCGCTGGAGCCGTCTCATCCGCCGGCACGCCGAGCCCTGCTGCTTCAGCAGTCCCGAGCCTGCCTCGTCATCTCCTCGCCTTCACTGTTCGAGGGAACGCAGCTTGGGATTGTGGTCATTGAGCCGGGTGCCGCACAGCAGCCGCATGCCGCGCAGGCCGAGCCACTGCGCGCGCAGCCGGACAACCTGGCGTACATCCTCTACACCTCGGGCTCCACCGGCCTGCCCAAGGGCGTCCTCTCCACCCAGCAGAACGTCGTCCACTGCTTCGACGCCTTCGACTCCCTCTACTCCACTGCCCCCGGCCACACCTGGGCCGCCTCCGGCAGCCTCTCCTTCGACATCCACCAGGAGGAAATCCTCTTCAGCCTCTCCCGCGGCGCTCGCGTCATCCTCCGCGACGTCGGCCCCCTCGGCCTCGCGCGCGACATCCTCCGCCACCGCGTCTCCCACGTCGTCATCACCCCCTCCTCCCTCGCCACCGCCCTCGAGGAGCCCGGTGCCTTCGACGCCTTCCGCTCTCTCTCCGTCCTCGTCACTGGCGGCGAAGTCCTCCCCGACTCTCTCGTCCAATCCCTCGCGCTGACTTCCACCCGTCTCGTCAACACCTACGGGCCCACTGAAGCCAGCATCAACGTCGCCGCCGAAATCTCCCTCCCCCACCGCCCCGTTCGTCTCGGCCGCCCTCTTCCTCGCTGCCGCCTCTACGTCCTCGACGACTCCCTCCAGCCTCTCCCCCCAGGCGTCCCAGGCAAGCTCTTCATCGGCGGCATCTGCCTCGCTCGCGGCTACCACTCCCTTCCTCACCTCACCGCTGAGCGCTTCATCCCAGACGCCTTCTCTTCCTCCCCCGGCTCTCGCCTCTACGACACGGGCGACAGGGCCCGCTGGAATGACGACGGCTCCCTCTCCTTCCTCGGACGCTCCGACTTCCAGCTCAAGCTCCGCGGCGTCCGCGTCGAAGTCGAGGAAATCGAAGCCGCTCTCCTTCGCCTCCACGGCGTCCGTCAGGCCGCTGTCCTCCCCTTCCGCCCTTCTCGCGACACCTTCCTCGTCGCCTTCCTCGTCCTCGACGACTCCGCACCCTCTCTCTCCTCTCTTCGCGACGCGCTGGCCTCCTCTCTTCCGGAAGCCCTCGTCCCCTCCCGCTTCCTCTCCCTCCCCTCCCTCCCCTTCACCACCAGCGGCAAGGTCGACAGGACGGCCCTCTCCTCCTTCGACATCTCCTCCGCTGTCGCGGCCGAGTCCTCTTCCGACTCCGCTCCTCGTGGCCAGGCAGAGGCTCTCCTCTCCCAGCTCTTCGCTGACGTCCTCTCCCTCTCCGTCGTCCCTCGCGACGCTGACTTCTTCTCCCTCGGCGGCCACTCCCTCTCCGCCACCCGCCTCGTCTCCCGCATCCGCCTCGCCTTCGGCGTCGAGCTTCCTCTCGCTTCCCTCTTCGCCTCTCCCTCCGTCGCGGGACTGGCCGCCACACTCGCTCAGCACCACGCGCCTGCCCTCCCTCTCCCCAACCCCTCTCCCTCCTCCCTCCCTCCTCGCGCCTCCTTCGCCCAGGAGCGCCTCTGGTTCCTCCACCAGCTCCAGCCGGA